>NZ_JBQHWP010000026.1:0-29413 GCF_052063915.1 Bilifractor sp. HCP3S3_D3 | reverse complement strand
GTACACAGGTATCGAAATCCTATAGACGATAAATCTTGAAAGACTTAACTATATCCCTCCTATACGACTGTGGTGATGTTAAGAGAATCTAAAGAATCCCACGGCTTCAGCCGTGGGAGTATGTCAAAAGATTGGAGGAAGAAGAATGAATGGTGCAGAGGCAATGGTGAAGTGTCTGGAAGCGGAGGGCGTTACCAAGATTTTCGGAATTCCGGGAGTCGCGATTGCGCCTTTTTACGATGCGCTCTATGATGCGCCGTCGATTGAGCACATTCTGGTGCGTCAGGAGCAGGCGGCCGGCCATGAGGCGAGCGGCTATGCCCGCGTGTCCAGGAAGACAGCGGTCTGTGTGACCTCTTCCGGTCCCGGAGCGACGAATCTGATCACGGCGCTTGCTACCGCGTATGCGGACAGCATTCCGATTGTGGCGATTACCGGCCAGGTGAACAGTTCCCTTCTGGGAAGGGATGTGTTCCAGGAGGCGGATATGAGAGGCGCCACAGAATCTTTTGTAAAATACAGCTACCTTGTCAAGAACGCGGACGACATTCCCCGTATCTTCAAGGAGGCTTTCTATATCGCGTCCAGCGGGCGCAAGGGTCCGGTACTGATTGATATTCCATGTGACGTACAGAGCGCTGCCTTAAAGAAGGTATTTGTGTATCCCGAGGAGGTAAATCTCCGGGGGTATAAGCCGAACACGAAGGTAAACGCGCAGCAGCTCTCGAAGGTGGTGACAGCCATCAATAAGGCGAAAAAACCGCTGATTTGTGTCGGCGGCGGAGTGATCCTCGGAAACGGGGAGGAGCTGGTGCGGGCTTTCTGCGAGAAGAATCAGATTCCTCTTGTGCATACCATGATGGGTATGGGAGTCCTTCCGAAGGCGCATCCGCTGTACTTCGGCATGCTGGGCAACAACGGCAAGCCGTACGCGAACCGCGCGGTATCGAATAGTGATCTTCTGATCGTGGTCGGGGCCAGAATCGCCGACCGCGCTGTTCCGAAGCCGGAGAACCTGGAAAAACAGGTCAACATCATTCACATCGATATCGATTCTGCCGAGATCGGCAAGAACCTTGGACCGACGATCCCGCTTGTGGCGGATGTGCGGCTTGTATTCCAGGCGCTTCTGGACGCGGACATTCATGTAGACACGAGTGCGTGGCTGGAGCAGCTGGAGGAAATCAAGCACAGCACGGTTGATCATCGGAAGTTCAGTGATGCTCTTGTGAATCCGATGACGCTGGTGCAGCATCTGTCGGAAAAAATGGACGACGACGCGATTTATATCGCGGATGTCGGCCAGAATCAGCTCTGGTCGGCAGACAACTACATCATGAAGAACGGCCGTTTCCTGACGACCGGCGGAATGGGAACGATGGGATATTCCATTCCGGCTGCGATCGGCGCCAAGCTTGTGGATCCGTCCCGGCAGGTGGTTGCCGTGTGCGGAGACGGTGATTTTCAGATGTCGATGTTTGAACTGGGAACGATTGCCGTGAATAAGATTCCGGTGAAGATTCTGGTGATGCGCAACACATACCTGGGTCTGGTCCGCGAGCACCAGGAGAAGAAGTACCATAAGCGTTACTCGGGAGTGCAGCTGCATAAATATCCGCATTATGACAAGCTGGCGGAAGCCTACGACATGGATTATTTTTACGCGGATTCCAATGAGACCCTGGACGATGAACTCGACAGATTCCTGGCGTGCCCGGGGGCGTGCATCATGGTCTGCGAGATTGACTCCGCGAACAACACAAATTAAGGAGGGCGCGAAAAATGAAAGGTATTTTTTCCGTACTGGTAGAGAATAAGGACGGCGTACTCTCCGGAATTTCCGGTCTGTTCGCGAGAAGGGGCTACAATATAGATAGCCTTGCCGTAGGTGAGACGGAGAGGAAGGATGTCTCCAGTATGACCATTGTGTCTACGGGAGATCAGAGAACAATTGACCAGATCGAGAAGCATCTGAACAAAAAGGTGGATGTCATCAAGGTGCGCCGGCTGGACGAACCGAGGTGTGTTGAGCTTGAGACCATGCTGATCAAGGTCTCCTATTCCCAGACCAACCGGTCTTCTCTCATTGAGATCTGCAGCGTCATGGGAGCGAAAATTCGTCACGTAGCGCCGAAAAACATGGTGATCCTGATTACGGATGAGCCGGATACCATCAATGAATTCATTGAACTGGTGAGAAGCTTTGGAATTCTTGAGCTTCAGCGGACCGGCGTTATCGCGATGTCGAAGGGCTGAGCAGAGTTTTGGAATTCTTGGGCTTCAGCGGACCTGCGTCATCGCGATGTCGAAGGGCTGAGCAGAGTTTTGAAATTCTTGAGCTTCAGCGGACCGGCGTTATCGCGATGCTGAAGGGCTGAGCAGAGCGGAGGAAAAAATGACGAAACAGGCATTTAACCCGTATTTACCACTGGATGAATATGTCCCGGACGGTGAGCCGCATGTATTCGGAGACCGCGTGTATGTTTTCGGTTCCCATGACAGGGCAAATGCCGCCACCTTTTGTGCCAGGGACTATGTCGGGTGGTCGGCTCCCGTTGATGACCTCGGAAACTGGACCTGCGCGGGGACGATCTACAGCGCGAAACAGGATCCGCTGTACAATGCAGGGAAAATGGCGTACATGTACGCACCGGACTGCGTCCGCGGAAAGGATGGCAGATATTATCTGTATTACTGCATGGCAGGCTACCGCGGAAAGGGTGGCTACAGCAACCCGGTCAGCGTTGCCGTGGCGGATGAGCCGAACGGACACTACGAGTATCTGGGCATCGTCCGAGACAGCGAAGGAAACCCTCTGACAAAATATGTCTGCTTTGATCCGGCAGTTCTGAACGACGACGGCGTGATCCGCCTGTATTACGGAACATACTACGGTTTTTCGCACAGAATGCCCCCTGCGGCGGCGCGGAAAATGATGGAAAAGATGTTCGGGCGCACGGCAGAGGAAATCCGGGCGGTAAAGGGCGAGGTTGACGGCGCCTGCATGGTGGAACTGGAGGACGACATGCTCACGGCCAGATCGGAGCCTGTGAAGATTGTCCCGGACGAATTCGTGAAGAGCGGGCATCCGTTTTTTGAGGGAAGCTCAATTCGGCGTGTGAAATACCGGGTGAGGGTTGAAGAAGATACATCGGCGGGAAAAGAGACGCCGGCGGATGAACAGCTGTCGGCGGGAAAAGAGACGCCGGCAGATGAACTGTCCCGAGCGGAAGAGGCCGGAGTGAGGAGTGAAAGCAGAAAAACGGTTCGTGACACGAATTATGAGATCCGGAAGATGTACATTTTTGTGTATTCTTCGAGACAGAATCACGAGCTGTGCTATGCCACCAGCGAATATCCGGATCATGGCTTTACGTTCCGCGGGACGATTATTTCAAACGGCGATATCTACCTGGATGGAAGGAAGCCGTCCAAAAGGCTGAACCATACGGGGACGAACCATGGAGGCATCGAGTACATCAACGGGCAGTGGTATGTCTTTTATCACCGGCTGACGAATATGAGCGATTACAGCCGGCAGGGATGTGCGGAGCCGATTGAGGTTCTGGAAGACGGTACAATCGATCAGGTGGAGATGACCAGCTGCGGCCTGAACGGCGGTCCGCTGAAGGCGGAGGGCACCTATCCGGCGGCGATCTGCTGCAATCTGACAAACGGGAGAATGCGGCACGGATCGAATGCCGGCATGGACTATCACGCGCCGAGAATCATGTGCAGCAGAATTCCCGGGACGAAGGGGAAGGAGCAGGAAACGTATGTCGGCCGGATCAGCAGCGATACGATCATCGGCTACAAATATTTTCAGTTCGACGGCGAGGAGGTTACAATCACCGTTACGATGCGGGGACGTGGAGACGGCGTTCTGTACGTGATTACGGGTGACGACGGAGAAGCTGTGGCAGAGATTGAGGTGAGCGGAAGCGGAGAGTGGAGGAAATACAGTACCTCCTGGGAACAGGAGGCGGGAACCGCGCCGCTTTATTTGGCCTTTGAGGGAAAAGGTCAGTTTGATCTGCTTGATTTTTCACTTGGCTGAGTGCTGGGGATTTGATTTTTCGTCATCTGAGGAGTCGATGTTTGACCGGATGAAAATATATACAGTATAACAGGAGGAAATGAATCATGTATATCACATGTCTTGATGTAGAAGGAGTGCTGGTACCGGAGATCTGGATCGCTTTTTCAAAGGCGAGCGGGATTCCGGAGCTGAAGAGAACGACCCGGGACGAGCCGGATTACAATAAGCTGATGAATTGGAGACTTGGAATCCTGAAGGAGCACGGCCTCGGTCTTAAGGAAATACAGGATGTCATCGCGACCATAGATCCGCTGGAGGGCGCGCGTGAGTTTCTGGACGAGCTGCGTTCCTTTACGCAGGTCATTCTGATTTCGGATACGTTTGAGCAGTTTGCGGCACCTCTGATGAAGAAGCTGGGCAATCCGACGTTGTTCTGCAACACGCTGGATGTGGCGGATAACGGGGAAATCACCGGCTTCCGCATGCGCTGCGAGCAGTCCAAGCTGACCACCGTGAAGGCACTGCAGTCCATCGGATTCGATACGATCGCGAGCGGAGACAGCTATAACGATCTGGGAATGATTCAGGCCAGCAAGGCCGGATTCCTGTTCCGCAGCACGGAGAAGATCAAGGCGGATCATCCGGAGATTCCGGCTTTTGAGGAATACGGTGATCTTCTTCAGGCGATCCGGAAGGCTATGGCTGAGTGAACGTTCACATTTTGTGGATAACTTGTGGACATTGTGGATAAATACCGGAGTTATGAACATCGATTTCGGGTTATCCACAGAAAAAGTACAAAATCAGGTGGATAACGTATATGATCCGTGAGGTTGATATTGAGGATATCTGGGACGGACGGTTTTACCGGGCGGAGGATGAGGCGCCGGTCGGATGCGGGGATTGCAGCGGGTGTTCAGACTGCTGCCGTATGACCGGGGATTCGATCGTTCTCGATCCGCTGGACATGTACCGTCTGACCTGTGGCCTGGGCAGAAGCTTTGAGGATATGATCGAGAAGGAAATTGAAATCCGCATTGTGGACGGGATGATCCTTCCGAATATCATGGAACATGACGAAGCGGATCCGTCCAGGGAGGACGGGTGTCCGTTTCTGGACAGCAACGGACGCTGCGGAATTCACGAGATAAGACCCGGGTTCTGCCGTCTCTTTCCGTTGGGGAGATATTATCGGGATGAGGACCGGAGCTTCCGTTACTTTGTGCAGAAGGGGGAGTGCACAAAGGGCGGTTCTTCCATGGTAAAGGTATGTGACTGGATCGGCGTGCCGGAGGAGGAGACGGGGCGGTATGAAGCCTATATCAATACCTGGCATTTTTTCCTGAAGGATTTGAGCGCAAGGCTCGGTATGCTTACGGACCGGAGCAGGGATCAGGTGACGCGGTATGTGCTTCAGATCTTCTATGTGATGCCGTATCAGGCCGGGACGGATTTCTATGTGCAGTTTGACCGGAGAATGAACAGGGCGCGAGAGGGGCTGGCACCGCTGCTTCGGTAATATTTTTGAAGGGAAGCGTTTGTCATGAATTCTTTTTATCTGTCGCATTACTTTGATTTTAAGAATGCGGGACCTTTTTTTCTGGTCTCGTTTCTGTGTCTGGCCGGGGTTCTGGCTGTCATTCTGGTCGCGGCGCGCGTGCAGACCGGTTATCATGGCAGGAAGGACGCGGTAAATATGGATACCCGGACGCTGAAAGCGGTTCGGAAAACACATTTTTCTCTGATTGAGAGTTTTTACG
Source organism: Bilifractor sp. HCP3S3_D3 (assembly GCF_052063915.1). Classification (NCBI taxonomy): domain Bacteria; kingdom Bacillati; phylum Bacillota; class Clostridia; order Lachnospirales; family Lachnospiraceae; genus Bilifractor; species Bilifractor sp. HCP3S3_D3. The sequence continues at coordinate 23,614 of NZ_JBQHWP010000026.1, read as the reverse complement.
AGATGGTGTTCTCGAGTACGGCTGTGCTGCTCTTCCTGAGCGTATACTATTTACTGGACGAGTACTGGTCGCCGCTGTCACAGTACTGGTTCAAGTACAGAGATATACTGCTGTTGGTCTTCATTCTGCTTTCGGTTTTGGTTACGAGCTGGTTTGACGTGGCTCTTGTTCGTCTTACGCATATCAAGTCGGAGCAGAAGGCCTGTATCCGGCTTTTAAGCTCGTTCTACATCATTCTGATTCTGCTCTATATCAAGGTGATCTACCAGGACGACAACTATGACACGCTGATCCAGTATTTTCTGCTGCTGGCCGCAGGCCGTTTCCTGTATTTCGATTTTACCTGGGACTGGTTCAAGGAGACGGTCGCCGGTCTGTGGAGAAACCTGCCGCTTCTGGGGTTGATGGCAGGGTATTCCGCGATTGTATGCTGGTACGGCTTTAAGGTGGACTTTCTCCTGAAGTCGAACGGAGTGATCGTGAGTACGCTGATTGCCCATCTGTTCATGGACCTGTGCATTTTTGTCATGCACAAGACCAGGCTTCTGCGCTTCTTTATTCCGTCGGATGCGGACAAGGATGCGGCACTTCGCGAGGCGCAGGCGGCGGCAAGCCGCAGAACAGCTGCGCAGCGCGCGGCGGGCATGGAGAACAGAAACTACGCACAGCGCGCGGCGGATGTGGAAAACAGAAATTACGCGCAGCGCGCGGCAGATGCGGAGAACAAGAACTACGCGCAGCGGATGGCGGAAGCCGCCGGAAATCGGGATCTGCGCGGATATGACGGCAGCGCTCATCGGGCAGAGCCGGAGACTCATCTGAATTACGCGCAGCGGATGGGAGATGCGGAGAGCAGATACTATGCGCAGCGCGCGGCGGACGCGGAGAGCAGATATTATGCGCGGCGCGCGGCGGACGCGGAGAGCAGATACTATGCGCAGCGCGCGGCGAATGTGGAAAACAGAAATTACGCGCAGCGGATGGCGGAAGCCGCCGGGAATCCGGATCTGCGCGGATATGACGGCAGCGCTCATCGGGCAGAGCCGGAGACTCATCTGAATTACGCGCAGCGGATGGGAGACGCGGAGAGCAGATATTATGCGCAGCGTGCGGCGGACGCGGAGAGCAGATACTATGCGCAGCGCGCGGCGGATGTGGAGAATAGAAATTATGCACAGCGCGCGGCGGATGTGGAGAACAGGAACTACGCGCAGCGGATGGGTTTGCGTCAGGACGTGCAGGATGTGGAAGAACATGAGGGCACACATATTATCCGGAACCCGGAAGAGCTCAGGCCGGAGGAAGACGAGATACACATTCCCGAATACAAGCTGGATGAGACGGAGCGGAATGCTCTTGCGCACGATGCCCGCATGGGAAATTCGAAGCATCTGAATTATTATCAGAGAAAGAAAGAGGAAGAATAAATGTTTGACAATGCGTCTGACCGGGTGCTGGACTTTATCCGGCGGTCACCGAGCTGTTTTCATGTTGTTGAAAATCTGAAGAACGAGCTTCTCGAGCACGATTATGAGGAGCTGAGGGAGGAAGAAAGCTGGAATCTGAAGCCGGGCGGCAGATATTTTGTGACGCGGAACGGCTCGTCCATTCTCTCTTTCCGGATTCCGGCTCTGTCGGAAGGCGGGATCAGAAGTGTCCATATCATTGCAAGTCACAGTGATTCGCCGACCTTCAAGGTAAAACCGTCGCCGGAGATCTGTGTAAATGCAGATGAGATTAAGCTGAACATTGAAAAATACGGCGGGATGCTGTGCAGTACATGGTTTGACCGTCCGCTTTCCGTCGCCGGACGAGTGCTGGTCCTGGTACCGGGAGCAGAAGGAAGATCTTCTGCATCCGGGATTGAAGGGAGCAGGGACGAAGAGACACCGGGAGGACAAGCTGAGAATTCTCCTGCATTCAGGATCGAACAGAGACTGGTGAACATCGACCGGGATCTTCTGATGATTCCGTCACTGGCGATTCACATGAACCGGAACGCCAATGACGGCACTGCCTATAATGTGCAGAAGGACATGCTTCCGCTGTTCAGTCAGAACGGCGACCGGGAGGGGTTCCGGAAGCTGATTGCCGATGCCGCGGGCGTTGAGGAGGAGAAGGGAGAAAAAATCCTCGGAGAGGATCTCTTTCTCGTGAACCGCACACCGCAGTCGGTCTGGGGTGCGGACCGAGAGTTTATCTCGAGTCCGAAGCTGGATGACCTGGAATGCTGCTACAGCTCCTTCCTCGGATTTGTGGATTCGGGAATGGAGGTCGGAAGCGGGACAGGAATCCTTGGCATGCATTGTGTCTTTGATAATGAGGAGACGGGGAGCAGAAGCAAGCAGGGCGCGGAATCGACGTTTCTGCGTGATACGCTCGACCGGATCATGGACGGCCTCGGTCTCGGACGTGAGGATTGCCATCGTATCCTTGCAAACAGCTTTATGGTATCGGCGGACAACGCGCATGCGGTGCACCCGAATTTTCCGGATAAGGCGGATCCGGTTCTGCGTCCGCGCATGAATCAGGGAATCGTCATCAAAAATCATGCCAATCAGCTGTACACCACCGACGGGGTGTCCGAGGCGATTTTCCGCTGTCTGTGCGAGGCTCATAAAATTCCGTGTCAGGGATTTGTGAACCGGTCGGATATGCGCGGAGGTTCGACGCTCGGCAATATTTCCAATACGCAGGTGTCCATGAATACGGTGGACATCGGCCTGGCGCAGCTGGCCATGCATTCATCCTATGAGACCGCAGGCGCCAGAGATCCGCAGTATTTGGCCATGTTTTCGAAATATTTCTATGAGGAAAAGCTGCCGGAAATCCGGTGACGCTTTTTCCGCGGGGTTCCGGGCTTCGTGTCTGGTGCCCGGATCACCGCGGTATTTTTTTACGCGAACAGTGAGCCGCAGCCGAATGCGAAGTATTCGTGTGCGGCGAGCGTCGCGATAGCGAGATAAAACTCGCGCAGCGTGTTTTATCTCGCTGCGGTGGCATTCAGCAGATTCCATGATGATATACAGGGAAGATTCTGCAGGGACATACAACAGTGGTTTTGGAGAGACATCAATGAGTGATTTTCTGGACGGGATCCGGAGTATGGAACAGCGGGGTGGCAGACATGGGAGAGCAGAGAAGATTTTTTTCGGATGATACCAGAAGGGAAATAGAGAAGATACCGGTGCAGATGATCATTCTTCGGCTGCAGCCGGACAGGATGTGCTGCGAGGCGGTCACGGACAAGCTTCTGGAATTCCTTCAGATCGACAGAGAATGCGCGGAGGCATCCTTTGCCGGACTGGACGATTTTCCCGATGAGTGCGGGTGGATGCATCCGGATGACCGGAAACGGATTGATCATCTGTTTGCGGGGATGAAAAATTACACGGAGCAGAAATATGTTTACCGTGTCCGGCTGAAACGGAAGAAGGATTCGGATTATCGCTGGTACCCGGCAGAAATTTTCGGCAGAAATCTGGGGGAAAAAGGGATTCTGGTGTACTGCAGTCTGGTAGATGCGAGTACAAATGGGGAACGCCGCAGGCAGAAATCATCCGCGGAGAAGATGCGGAAGCTTCTGGTGAATAAGGTCCTGGAGACGACGCAGGACTGTATCTTCTGGAAGGATACGGACAGGCGTTTCGTCGGCGTCAACCGCGCTTTTCTGGAGTTCTACGGTTTTCCCTCTGACGAGGCGCTGATCGGCAAGACCGATGAGGAGATGGGATGGCACCAGGATCCGGATCCGTTCCGCAGGGATGAAGAGAGAGTCCTTCACGGGGAAAGCACGCTTCTGGTGCACGGGAAGTGCAGAATCCGCGGCGAGGAGAGGGATATCCTCGCGACCAAGGCGCCGATCTACGACGGGGACACGATTATCGGTCTGGTGGGAAGTTTTATCGATGTGACCGAGGATTACAATCAGCGTAAGCAGATCGAGCGGCTCGGGGATGAATTGAAGGACGCGCTTCAGGCGGAGAAGAAGACAAATGAGAATCTGAACATGTTCATGTCCAGAATGAGCCATGAGATGCGCACACCTATGAATGCGGTGATCGGCCTTTCCAGTCTTGGCATGAAGGCAAAGGATGTGGATGAGGCCGTGGACTGTCTGCACAAGATCAATATGTCCGGGCAGTATCTGCTCGGCATTATCAACGACGTGCTCGATATCGGAAAAATCGACAGCGGCAAGTTCCGTCTGTCGGAGAAGCAGACCCGTCTCGCGGATATCATTACTGCCGCGGATACAATCATCCGCCCCATTGCCAACCGGAAAAAAGTAAATCTGGCCTATGATTTCAGTGGTGTTCAGATTCCGGAAGTTATCTGTGACCGTATGCGTGTGCAGCAGATCTTGATAAATCTGATGAATAATGCCGTGAAGTTTACGGATGAAGACGGGATGGTACGTGTGGAGATTTCTGATCAGGAAGCAGGCGGGAAGGTGAAGCTTAAGATCGTTGTCTCGGACAACGGATGCGGAATGAGCCGGGATTTTCTGAAACGAATCTTTCAGCCCTTCATTCAGGAAAACCGGGACCCGGTCAAGTATGGCTCGGGTACCGGGCTTGGCCTTTCGATCTCGAAGACTCTGGCAGAGCAGATGGGAGGAGGGATTACCGTTTCCAGCGAGGAAGGCGTCGGATCGGTATTCACGGTGACACTCATGCTCGGACTCCTGAAGAAAAATGCGGGGGAGAATGACAGCACGGGTAAGGAGGGACAGAACACGGCTTTCAGTGACGGACGGGAGGAACGTGATTTTTCTGCTTTGAAGGGAAAGAGAGTCCTGCTTGCCGAGGATAATGAAATCAACCGGGAAATCGCGCTGCGCATGATGAGCCGTGCCGGTATCCGGGCGGACTGCGCGGGGAATGGCAGAGAGGCTGTGGAGATGGCGGAAGGCTCATCGCCGGGGTATTACGCGGCGGTGATTCTCGATCTCATGATGCCGACGATGGGCGGCTATGAGGCTGCGGAGCGAATCCGTTCCTCCGGCCGGCAGGATCTGAGGACGATTCCGATTATTGCGATGTCTGCGGACATCTTTGAGGAGTCCGTCAACCGGGCGATTTCCTGCGGGATGAATTCCTTCATCACCAAGCCGCTGGACGCGGATAAGCTGCTTGCGACGCTCATGGAAACCATAAACACACGCTGACATATCGGACAGACGCGTGGCGGAAAGTGTATAAGCTGTGGATTTACTTCACATTTATTCATGTGATATAATAGATTAAATAAAAAAATAACGGAAAAATCCACAGAGACCGATGATTTTGCTGCATAAGGAGTGCGAAGCACGGAGCAATCCGCAGCTGATACAGTGTGTGGCGCTGTTTACATCATGTGGCGCAATTTATCGTATTTTTTTGCTGGATCCTCTGCTGACTCTGTAACGCTTTGCGGAGTCTGACATCATGCGCGGTTCCGTTTGACGGCGGTTTCCGGGACACATACAGATCGGCTATGGGGCAAGGGGGATAAATATGAATCCGGGTATTACAGATAAGGAAAAACAGAATCTTTTTGACAGCATCTTTGAGAATATTTATCAGGTTTTTCTAAAGATTGATCTTCTGACCGGAGACGGGGTGACACTTGCCGCAAGGGATAGTGCCTGGAAGGCCAGCACCGGTATGCGGTTCAATTTTGAGAAGATCATCTACACGTACATTCTCGACGTGTCGGCGGATGCGGACCCTATGAAGACATTGAACGAGCTGAAGCTGGAGAATGTCTCTGCGAAGCTGCAGGAGAGTCCGGTATATGAGGTGTACAATACCGTGCACGGAAAGGAAGGACATCTGCGGGTTTGCGGATTCACGTTCTTCCGCGGAGACGGAGACATCATTTATCTGGGGATCCGTGACGCGACCGGCGGTTTCAATGATGTCAGCGCACATATCCGGAAGCTTGAGAGGGCACTGCAGAAGGCGGATAAGGAGAGTGACGAGAAGAATACGTTCCTGACGCTGCTGAGCAGAAATGTACGCACGCCTCTCTACTCTATTATGGGGCTGACCAGGGCTGCCGAGTCGGATCTCGGAAGCAATACCGCCTTTGACGATTATCTGCACAAGGTGTCCATGTCCGGAACCTACATGAACGAGACCATCAATGACGTGCTGGATCTCCGGAGAATCTCGAGAAATGAGATCGTCCTGAAAGAGGAGGAGATTTATCTCAAGCCGTTTTTTGAGGAGATACAGCGGATGATCGCTCCGTCCATGTACGAGAAGGGCCTGATCTTCCGCATGAACACGGAGAACGTGTCAGATCTGACGGTCATGGCAGATCATCACTGTCTGCAGCAGATACAGCTGAAGCTTCTGCAGAGCGCGATTAATTACACCATTCAGGGCGGGAGAATTGATCTGGATGTCAGGGAACTGTTCCGGACGCAGGAGATGGTCACGCTGGAGTTCTCGGTGAGAGACCGGGGAATCGTCATCGATCAGGAGCGGCTGAAGGTATTGTTCCAGCCATACGATTATCTGAAGAGCAAAATCGATTCCCATATCGGTTCCCTGGATATCGATCTGATTATCCTGAAAAGCTATGTGCGCGCCATGGGCACGGATACGCTTACGGCCGAGTCGGATGCTTCCAGAGGGACCCGCATCTCCGTCACGCTTACGGTTCCGCTGGCGGAGGAGCAGTATGACGAACGCCCGGATTCACAGGAGATGGATTTCAGCGGAAAGAGAGTGTTGGTGGTAGATGACAACGAAATCAATCTGGAGATTGTGCGCAAGATTCTGTACAGCAGGAACATTGAGGTTGTCAGCGCAAAGAACGGGCAGGAGGCCGTGGACCTGTTCCGCAGGGAAAATGGCCGTTATGACCTGATTCTGATGGACATTCTGATGCCGGTTATGGATGGCCTGGAGGCCACCCGTAAGATCCGGGCGATGCGCGATATTCCGGGTGCGGCGCATGTCCCGATCATCGCGATGACGGCAAATGCCTTCCGCGAGAATTTTGAAGAAAGCTTCAATGCCGGAATGGATGCTCATCTTGTGAAACCGATCGAGCCCGAGCGTCTGATCATGGTGATGTCGGATGTAATGGGCCGCAGGGAACAGGCCTGATGTGCGGTTCTGTCCGGCGGGAGATGGTGATCCCGGATGTAATGGGCCGCAGGGAACAGACCTGACGTGTGGTTCTGTCCGGCGGGAGGTGATGGTATGGATAAGCTGATCGAAGAATTAAAAAACTGGGGTGCGGATACGGATGCGGGCATTCAGAGGGTGATGAACGACGAGGAATTCTACCGGATGCTCGTTCTGAAGTTCGCGGATTCACCTGAGTTTGAGACGCTGGAGGATGCTCTCGACCGTGGTGACAGAAAGGCTGCTTTCGGCATCGCCCACAGCCTCAAGGGCGCCTCCGCCAACCTCAGCCTGACACCCTTCTACCGTGCGGTGGCCGCGGTTGTCGAGGATCTCAGAAAGTATTCCGGTGTTGGAAGAGAAGCTGCTGAAGAGGACACGGAACTCGAGCTGCATCTGCAGCAGTATCGGATGGAGAGGGATCTTCTGATGAATCTTACGAGGAAGTACGTCGGCTGACCGGAAACTGCCGGTTAATTCGTGGTATGTGCGGAGAGACTGAATCTACTGAAAATTAATTATTGAGATCCGTATCTTTAAGTGTTATCTTTCTTAATGTCAAATAAATCAGGTACGGATATTAAGACAAGGGCGTCTTGCTTATGACATGGTCATGTGCGAGGCGCTTTTGTTTATACATTTTTTAGATTTCTGCTTGTTTTTTATTAGTTCTCTATTCGTTGCTCCGGCCTGAGATTTCGGATAAGGAGGCGGCTGATGAACCATTTGGTTGTCACAATAGGATGTGAGTACGGCGCCGGCGGTCCCCAGATCGGCAGGATGCTTGCGGAAGCTCTGAATATCGAATATTACGACAGGGATCTGATCGATAAGGTTGTCGATCAGCTGGGCGTGGACAAGGAGCTGGTAAAAGAGGCAGATACCAAGGCAAATGTCAAGTACAGCTTTGAGACAAGCCTGGGGCCCAGATACGCGAACCTCACGAATCGCGTGATCTACACGCAGTACGAGGTCCTTCACAATATGGCGGAGAAATCCTCCTGTGTGATCATCGGCAGGAGCGCGAACTACATTCTGAAGGACAGAGATGATGTCCTGAATTTCTTTATCTATGCTCCGAAGGATGTGAGAATCGGTTCGATCATGGAACAGGATCATGTTTCAAGGGACAAGGCGGAAGCCGAGATCGACTATTACGATGAGATGAATCATTCGAGGCATAAGTATATTACCGGTACATACAGAGGCGACAGACGCGGAAGAGATCTGATGATCGACAGCAGCAGGCTTGGCTGGGAAAAAACCGCGAAATACCTTCTGATGTTCATAGAGATGCTTCATGAGTGAAAATCTGTAACATCGCCGTCAAACCAGGCTGCGATCCGCTTGCAGAGCATACGAATTCAATCGATGGAAGATGGACAAGGGCGTCCGGACAGATATATGGATCTGTCTGGGCGCCTTTCCTTGTATTTACGCGAACAGTGAGCCGCAGCCGAATGCGAAGTATTCGTGTGCGGCGAGCGTCGCGATAGCGAGATAAAACTCGCACAGCGTGTTTTATCTCGTTCGGACAGCACAGAGAATCCGGAAAGAAAAGGAGGCAGGTATGGAGAGCAAAAAAGAATCGGAATTTACGAAGGTTTTCAGCGCGTGGGATATCCTGGTTATTGCGTTCGGCGCGATGATCGGCTGGGGCTGGGTAGTCTCTACCGGTGACTGGATCGAGAGAGGCGGAGTACTTGGCGCCGTTCTGGGATTCGTTCTCGGCGGCGTGATGATATTCTTCATCGGCCTTACTTATGCGGAGCTGACGCCCGCGATGCCTGAGTGCGGCGGCGAGCACGTATTCAGCTTCAAGGCAATGGGCGCGAATGGCTCATTTGTCTGCAGCTGGGCGATCATCCTCGGATACGTCAGTGTCGTATGCTTCGAGGCCTGCGCGCTTCCGACGATTATCACCTACATCTATCCCGGATTCCTGAAGGGTTATCTGTATACGGTCGGTGGTTTCAAGGTATATGCATCCTGGCTTGCGGTTGCGGTTGCGATGTCGATTTTTATTACCTATATCAATATCCGCGGCGCGAAAACAGCGGCCGTCCTGCAGACGGTCCTCACCGTTATTATCGGAGGTGCGGGAATTCTCCTGATTGTGGCTTCGGTTATTACCGGAAGCCCGGCCAATCTGGAAGGTCAGATGTTTGTGGGATCCGGAAGCGGAATCGCGCGGAATATCCTGCGCGTGGCCATGATGAGCCCCTTCTATTTCATTGGTTTTGACGTTATCCCGCAGGCGGCGGAGGAGATCAATGTTCCGCTGAAAAAAATCGCGAAGATGCTTCTGCTTTCTATCGTACTTGCCGTTGCGTTCTATGCTCTGGTTATTTTTGCAGTCGGCTACGTCATGAATTCCGGCGCGATCGCCGCTTCTGCCTCCAGCGGATCCGGTCTGGTGACAGCGGATGCGATGGCTGCGGCGTTCAAGACATCGGTGATGGCGAAGGTACTGATCGTCGGCGGAATGTGCGGAATTGTAACGAGCTGGAACTCTTTCCTGATCGGTGGAAGCCGTGCGATGTATTCCATGGCAGAGTCCTATATGATCCCGAAGTTTTTCGGGAAGCTTCATGAGAAATACAAGACGCCGATTACCTCTCTGGTTCTGATCGGCGTACTCAGCTGCCTGGCACCTTTTGCGGGAAGAAAGATGCTGGTGTGGATCGTTGACGCGGGAAACCTCGCCTGCTGTCTTGCTTACTGCATGGTTGCGATGTCCTTCGTGATTCTGCGGAAAAAGTCTCCGGAAATGCCGAGACCCTATAAGGTAAAGCACTACAAGGTTGTCGGCTTTTTCGCCATTGTTCTTTCCGGTTTCATGGTGCTGATGTACATCCTTCCGGGAACCGGCGCTACGCTTTCTCTTCCCGAGTGGGTAATCGCAGGAGGATGGGGAGCGTTCGGAGTTGTTCTGTATGCGGTCTGCAAGGTGAAGTACGGCGAGAAGTTCGGAACTCTTGTCGATGTGGCAAACGATGAGCTGGATGCCGAGGCGGCGAGAGAACGTCAGGCAGCGGCCGGAATCGCAGCCGCAGAGGCGGGCGCAGAGCCGGCGCCGGCGATGGCATCAAAGACCATTTCTCCGGATTTCGCGAAAGCAAAAGCATTCAATGCAGCCGGAGCCGAAATGCTTCGGGATGCTTCAGCAATTCCGGATACCTTCCAGTATTTCCTGCCGGTGAACCTCGTGTTCGGATATGGAAAAACAAAGGAGGCCGGAGCGCTGGCCGGGAAGTATGGACATAAGGCACTGATTGTCACGGGACGTTCCAGCGCGAAGAAATCCGGACTGCTTGACAGAGTCCGTGACAGCCTGCAGGAAGCCGGCCTGGAGACCGTTCTGTATGACAAGGTTACCGCGAACCCGCTCACCACAACGGCACAGGAGGGCGCGGACCTCGCGAAGCAGGAAGGCTGCGATGTGGTTGTCGGCATCGGCGGAGGAAGCATCATGGACGCAGCCAAGGGCATGGCATTCATGGCAGTCAATGACGGAGCGTTTGACGATTACATCTACAATCGGAGGTCGAGTGATCAGGCACTTCCGCTCGTGCTGATCCCCACAACATGCGGAACAGGATCCGAGGGAAATGGTTTCGCGGTGTTCACGAACCCGGAAACCGGAGACAAGAAGTCGCTCCGCAGCCCGGCGATCGTTGCAAAGGCATCGATTGTAGATCCGGAGAATATGATGACGATGCCGAAGAAGGTGCTTGCTTCTGTCGGATTTGATGCCCTGTGTCACTGCATGGAGGCTTATACAGCCAGAAAATCACAGCCCTTTACCGATGCGCTCTGCATGTACGCAATCCCGCTGATTGTCGGTAATCTGGTGGATCTGTATCAGGGAAAGGAAAGCAGAGAAGCATGGGAGGCAATGTCAATCGCCAGCACCATCGGCGGAATGGTCATCAATACCGCCGGAGTCACCCTTGCCCATGCGATGGAGCATCCGGTCAGCGGTCTGAAAAATGTAACACACGGCGCAGGACTTGCTGCCATCACGCCTTACGCGATTGCAGCTTCCTGGGAGGGAAACCGTTTCAAATATGGAAAGCTTTCGAGAATGCTCGGGGGCTACACGGCAGAGGATTGTGCCGAGAAGGTGCGCACCCTGCTCAGGGAGCTTGATCTGAACATCACACTGGAGGATCTGGGAGTCACTGAGGGAGATATCCCGTGGCTGACACAGAACTGCTTCAAAGTATCGAAGGCAAACATCGATAATAACCCGACAATGCTCGCCGAGGAGGATGTGGCGGAGATTTACCAGAGAGCTCTTCACGGAGAGTCGCTGAATCTCGCACGCACCGCCTGAAACAACGGCATTGGTTCAGGCGATGATGTATTTATCTGATCGATGATGTGATCGTCAGGTCGATGAGTGCAGTTCACAAAACAGGTATTTCGTTTATTTTTCTAAAGAAGGCACGGACACGGGACAGTGGAATTTCCAAAGATCCCGTGCTCCATACCAGATATATATGTTAAATATTTTTTTGTACAGGAGGAAAAGAAAATGGCATTAGCAGAAGATTTACCGAAGATTGTAACTGGTCAGGTTCCGGGACCGAAGGCAAAGGCTATTCTGGACAGAAGAGATGCGGCGGTTCCAAAGGCTCTGTGCGGCCAGACTTATCCGGTCGTTATCGAGCGCGGCGCAGGCCCGATTGTGAAGGATGTTGACGGCAACGAGTTCCTTGACTGGATCGGCGGTGTGGGCGTACTGAACATCGGATATTCTCATCCGGAAGTCATCGAAGCGGTCAAGGAGCAGTCCGAGAAATATTTCCACACAATCTTCAACGTCATCTGTCATGAAGGATATATAAAGCTGGCTGAGGGACTGAACAAACTGATCCCGTGCCGCGGAGATGTGAAGAAGACCTATTTTGCAAACTCCGGTGCCGAGTGTGATGAGAACGCAATCAAGGTTGCAAAATCCTATACACACCGCGGAGGCGTGATCTGCTTCACCGGCGCTTTCCACGGACGTACAAACCTGACGATGGCACTGACCGCGAAGAAGGCATTCGCACAGGGCATGGGACCCTTCCCGGCTGAGATCTATCGTGCGCCGTATCCGTACCTGTACCGCGCACCGAAGGGATACAGCGAGGAAGAGGCGATCGAGTACTATCTGAACGGATTGAAAAAGGTATTCGACGAAGGAATCCCGGCAAATGAAGTTGCATGTATGATTGTTGAGCCTCTTCAGGGCGAGGGCGGATTCATCCCGGCTCCGATCGAATGGGTAAAGGCGGTCCGCAAGATCTGCGATGACAATGGAATCCTGCTGATCGCTGATGAGGTTCAGTGCGGAAACTGCCGTACCGGAAAATATTTCGCGTCTGAGTACTGGGCTGAGGCGGGAGCTGCTCCGGATATCGTTACAACCGCGAAATCTATCGCTGCAGGCATGCCGCTCAGCGCAATCACCGCAAGAGCAGAGATCATGGACGCTGTTCCGGCAGGAACCATCGGCGGTACCTATTGCGGCAACCCGGTTTCTGTCGCTGCAGGCAACAAGGTAATGGAGATCTATCTGAGAGATGACTTCCCGGCAAAGGCAAGACATATCGGCGAGATGATTATGGGAGGATACAAGGAGCTTCAGAAGAAATATCCGGTGATCGGCGATGTCCGTGGTCTTGGAGCGATGATCGGTATCGAGTTCGTAAGAGATCCGGAGACAAAGGAGCCTGCAACAAAGTTCACTGCAAACCTGATTCAGTGCGCGCTTCAGAAGGGACTTCTGATTGAGAATGCAGGAACAGCAAGCAACATTGTTCGTTTCCTGGCACCGCTCGTAATGACAGATGAGCAGACAAAGAAAGGACTTGAGATCTTCGAGGAGTCCATCAAGGAAGCACTTGCAATGGGTCTGTAATCAAGGATCCGTGATGAGACCGCGCAGTCATTGAAGGGATGGAGCCGGATGAAGGTTCGCCTTATGACAGAAGAGCACGACACCGGCTGCGCGGCATGAAGAGGGTACTTCGTACAAAATATATATATTTAACAGGGGCGGGAGCATGCCGGTCAGATACCGCGTGCTCCCGCTTCTTCGTTATACCTGCTGTTTTTGAAATCGGATCCGGTTTTTCAGGCACCTGCTGACTTCGAGATTGGCTCCGGTTTCTCTGATACCTGCAGAGTTCGAAATCGGATCCAGTCTCTCTGATACCTGCTGTCTCCGAAATCGCATCCGGTCTCTTACATAAGCTTCGTGTGTGACGAGCCTGGTCTGCGTTTCCAAGAGGTTAGCCCTGTGATTCTCCCTGTGCTTCCGCGTAGGAGATCAGTGTGGCATCGTGCGTGGAGGTCTTCCAATCATCACCGGCCTGACGCTCGATGGTGAGCTTGATCTTGTCACCGGAGGAATGTCCGGAGATGATTTTCTTGAGCTCGTCATAGGAGCTGACCGAGGTACCATCAACAGCCGTGATGATATCTCCCTCCTTAAGGCCGGCAAGAGATGCGGGGCTTCCGGAGAGGACGGTCTTGACATATACGCCGTCCGGATAACCGGAGGTATCGACATCGGTCAGGGAATCAATGTCCGCGCAGGTTATTCCAAGGAAGCCGGCGTTTTCATTTACCGAGGAGGAATCGTCGGAACTGCTGTCCACGCTGTTCTGATCGGAATTGCCGCTGTCGGAATCATTGTCATTACCGTTGTTTCCGGAGTTGTTTTGTCCCGGAAGCTGGAAGCCTCCGTTGTCCTGACTGAAATCAGGCAGGTTATCGGAAAGATCCGATTCGATGGATTTCTCGATCTTTGACGCTGCCCTGTCCATTGAGCTGCTTATGGCAGCCGGAATTGTCAGAGACAGGATCCCCGCTGCCACAACACCTGCGACGGCTCCGGTGAGAACGGTGAATCCGATTTTCTTCCCGGTGCCGCTGTGGTGTCTGCATCCTCCATTGGCGTAGGGATTGCTGTTCCAGGGACCATTGCCGGCATTGTTGTTCCATGGGCCATTTCCGGCAGAACCATTACTGCCATTGCCGTTCCATGGGCCGTTTCCGGCGGAACCATTACTGCCATTGCCGTTCCATGGGCCGTTTCCGGCGGAACCATTGCCGGCATTGCCGTTCCATGGGCCGTTTCCCGTAGACCCATTGCTGTTTCCGTTACTGTTCCAGGAGCTGCCGCCGTTTCCAACGTAGGGGTTGCCGTTTCCGTTATTGCTCCACGGATTGCGGCTTCCGGAGGAAGTGTCAGAGTTCTGGCTTCCCCAGGGATTGGGATTGCCCTGGTTTGTTCCGTTGTTCTGTGCGGATGAATCTGCAGCGCCATTCGCGTTATTATGGTTTGTTTCGCTGCTGTCCTGCCCCATTGCGTTACTGCTCTGGCTGCCTGTGTTGTTCTGATTCATCTCATTATTATTCTGGTCATCATACATGATTCATGTCTCCCTTCGATCGGATGCAGACCTCTTTTGTTCATCCGGTTATTTTCAATATCTGTGGTATGTCAATCACATCTAATGGTTATAATAATAGAAAATAAACGTGAAAAATAAGTGAACACAGGGTGAAAATCCGATGTAGAACGGAAAAGCTCCCGGCGCCGGCAGAATTGCCGGTATCCCGGAAGCTTTTTCAGACTGCAGCCGAAGGATTTTAGCTGGATGCGGATGTCGACGTGGCTGAAGTGCCGGCAGCGGATGATCCCGAGACAGCTTCCGTTGGTGTATCTTCGCTCGAAGAGGAAGATGTGGAGGCCACGAGATTCGAGGTCGTCAGGTTAAAGTCACTGTAGATCGTCGAGGATATGGTGTAGACCGTATCCGCGTCATCGACGCGCAGATAGTACTCAGAGATCTGGCTGTTGTAGTCGCCAACCTCAAGCTTATGCGTTGAGCCGTCTGAGAGGGTAATCGTGATTGTCATGACCGGACTGTCGAGACCATACTGCGTGAAGTCTGTCACATCTGTGATTTCGTTGTCCGAGCTGAGATCCGAGAGCGCATCGGTCATGGTCTTGATCTGTGTGGTATCCACCTTTTCATCCGGGAAGTCGGCAAAACTCCAGGTGTCGGTGTCAGCGTCATGATTGACGTTGAATCCGCCGGCGTCATTGGTTGCGGTAATGTTCTTAATTCCGGAGATATCATCGTCCGAGAGGGAGAGTGCGGTATAGGAGGTACTCTTTTCAGTTGCTTCCTTGTGGGCGCTGTAAGCCTTTGCGGCAAAATAGGCGCCAATGGCGCACCCCAGAATGACCAGAAGAGTAATCAGCTGAATTTTCTGTTTTTTCATTTTATCTCATCCGTTCTAATCATAATGTCTTGTCTGCTGTTGTCTGCTGTCCGTGCTGTATCCGGTCCGTACTGTATCCAGTCGGTGCTGTACTCAGCCGGTGCTGCATCCAGTCGCTGCTGTATCCAGCCTGAGCTGTATATACAGCCGGGTCCTGTCCTGCTTTTTTCTCTCCTTCGGGGAGGAATGCAGGGCAGGAACGGAAGCGTTTTATTTTTTCCTGCGGATAACCCAGATTGTGATTCCGAAGGCCAGAAGAACAACCGGGATCAGGATGACAAACAGGATGGTGAGAAGGACAGCGGTGCGTGTGGCCATGGTGATGGTGGTGTTGTCCATGGACTTTGACGGGATGGAAATCGTCGTCGTGTCGGAGGTCATAGCGCTGATCGAGCCGCTGAAGAGCGACAGGTTGGAGCCGGAAACCATCTGGTTTGCGTTATCGTTGAAGATGTACGGGGACGTATACACGACCGCCGTTGAGGTAATGGTATCTGTGCTGCTTTCCGCCGAGGAACTGCTGGATACGCTTTCCGCCGCCGAGCTTCCGGATACCGCCTCCGAGGATGACGAGGTTCCGGATACGCCGTTCGCTGTCGATGAGCTGGTCACGGTGTTGTCTGCGGCGCTTCCATCTGAACCGCTGATTGTCTTGACTGCCTTCAGACCGACGATTCGCGCGGCAAGCTGATCGCTGTCGGTTTGCTCCATGTCGGACTCGCTTGAAACACTGCTGTGCACATACGCGCTCTCTGAGGTTTGCAGAAGAGGTGTGTATGCAACCTGGCTGTTGGAGCTGTCGTAGGTGATCTCCTGAGAAAACGGCGACATGATGTATCCGTTTGTGATACCGGAGGTGATATCGTCGCTCTCCACATTCGGGAGAAGGTAGGAGGGATACTGATAGTAGCGGCTGCTGTCGCTGTCCAGAACAACGCCGTCATTCAGCGAGATTCCAAAGTAGGACAGAAGCGCCTTGTAATTCGTCATATCGCCGGTCGCCTCATAGTTTGTGACCGCGATGACATTTCCTCCTTTATTGAAGTAATCCTCGAGTTTCTTCAGATCGTCAGAGGACAGGTCAGAGGTCGGCGCGTTGATGATGACTGCCTGTGCGTCATCCGGGACACTGTCGTTCTGCATGAAATCCAGATCCTGTACCGTGATGTTCATTTTGCTTACGGCATCTGTGAAAGTACTGGACAGGGCAGTTTCGTTGTGCCCGGTCAATGTGTAGATGACCGGATTGCTGTCGCTTGTGACATAGTCAATGGCAGAGGTGATCTGGCCTTCACCGTCATATCCCGTAGTTTTCTGGGAATAGGTGGTGTAATCCGTGGAGGTCTCATACACATCGCTGAAATTGACAATCTTGCTCTTGTCACCGCAGGTGACGATCAGAGAGTTCATATAGACCTTGGAAGAATCATCAGTGTACTTTTGGATAAAGGTCGGATTTTCCGCAGGATCGACGTAGCTGACCTTGATATGCTTCGATAAAGCCTCATAACTCTTCAGTGTTTTATTCAAGGTCTTGTCGGATGCACTTTCCTTGTCAAGCACATAGATTGTGACATCGTCCTTCAGGCCGGAGACGAGATTCTTCGTATCGTCGGTGAGGGAGTAGAGACGACTTGAGGTGACGTCAATATTCTGCATCGAATCCGGAAGCTTTGTGACTGCCAGGTTCACGATAACGGTGATGGCGAGAACAACGACGATCATGACCGAGCTGTACGCTCCGAAGGAGATCGTTTTTTTCGAAATAGAATACCTTCTCTTCTGGATAATCTGCGTGGTCAGGAACAGGAAGAGCAAGATAACGGTTGCCATATAGATGATCGCGGTGATGTTCAGACTTCCGGAGAGGAAGTTCTCAAACTGCCCCCGGACATTGATGGCGGTCAGGAATTTCGTGAGTACGGTATTGGAAGAGACCATGTTCTGAATGGTCGGGATCAGATACATCACGAAGAGGAAGAGGAAAGACAGAACGGCCGCGATGATCGGGTTTTCTGTCAGAGAGGACGCAAAAACACAAATCGCGATGCAGGCCAGTCCGTAGAGCCACATGCCGAGGATGGCGATATAATCCGATCCAAAGGATACTTTTCCGAATGCCGACAGGATCAGAGGATAGATGCAGGTCATCAGAGTAGGAATTGTGTAGATTTCCGCCAGAGCCAGGAATTTCTGGAATACGACCTGTCCCACGGATACCGGGGCGGTGAAGAGAATCTGGTCCGTCTTCTGGCGCTGTTCCTCAGAGAAGGAACGCATGCAGAGGATCGGCATCAGGATCAGGAAAATGATCTCGACGGTGCTGATAGTTCCCGTGATGTCTGAGCTCAGGCTCAGAAAATTATAGTTCGATACAAAAAATGACAGGAAGGCCCAGAATACGGCGATAAAAAGCCAGCCCGTTACGGAATGAAAGTTTGATTGAAAATCTTTCTTTGCAATTGCCTTCATCAGTCAGACACCTCCTTGTGATCAGAATCCGCAGGATCCGGGCTGTGCTTCGCGGCACTCTTGTCATCCGAAGCGTCGGAATCCGGGCTGTGCTTCGCGGCACTTTTGTCATCCGAAGCGTCGGAATCCGGGCTGTGCTTTGCGGCACTCTTGTCATCCGAAGCGCCGGAATCCGGGCTATGCTTTCCGGTGCGCTTGCGATCAGAAGTGGGGCGTGCGTCATCACTGGTAAGAGACAGGAAGACATCTTCCAGAGAGCGTTCGCTCTGATTCATGGACAGGAAATACATCCCAGCGCCGAATACAGCCTGGGAAATGGCCGGACGGATATCCAGCGTCTGTTCCGAGTGAATGACCGCGTGAAGCTGGAGAGGTGCGCCCTTTCCGGGATCCTTTGCGACAGAGACGTTTACGCCGGATACCAGATCAATGCGGCGAAGCGCGTCGCCCAGGGTCTGCTCATTGTCTCCGAGAACGTCGATGATGACCTCCTGCTTATGGCTCATGGCCGTGCGGAGATTCTCCGGCTTATCACTGGCGACAAGCTGTCCCTTGTTGATAATCCATACGTAATCGCAGAGACTGCTGACGTCGGAGAGAATGTGAGAACTCAGGATGATGATGTGATCCTTCCGGAGCGTTCTGACATAGTCGAACATCTCCTTCTGCTGCTCGGGATCAAGTCCGACGGTCGGCTCGTCCAGAATGATGATCTCCGGATTGTTAATGATGGCCTGCGCCAGTCCGACACGCTGCTTATATCCCTTTGACAGGTTTTTGATCAGGCGGTTCTGCATGCCCTTTGTGCCTGTCTTCTGCATGGCATTTTCCACGGCGCCCGCTCGGTCCGCCTTCGGGACTTCCTTCAGTTCAGCCGCGAAAAAGAGGTATTCCTTCACCGTCATATCCGGATAAACCGGAGGAATCTCGGGCAGGTAGCCGATTCTTTTCTTGGCATCCTCAGGCTGCTTCAGAATGTCGAAACCGTCGATCTTAACGGTTCCGGACGACGGCGCCAGATAGCCGGTCATCATATTCATGGTCGTGGATTTTCCCGCGCCGTTCGGACCGAGGAAGCCGTAAATGGTGCCTTTTTCCGCTGTGAAGCTCAGGTCATTTACCGCAATGTGATCGCCGAAGCGCCGCGTCAGATGTTCAACTTCAATCATCTCGTAACTCCCTTCATATTGTCGTGTATGCGTGAAACGGGCTCTGTTTCCCTGTGCGGGAGAAGACAGGCCGATTTTCACACCATGAAAAAGAGTAAAAAAAATATGTGTTCTTTTGTGCATGCAACTGTGAAAAAACTGTGAAGTCTGTTCCGCGCGCGATATTTCGTACGAAAGCAATTGATTGTAATGAGGCGCCGGGAGTTTTATACTTATAATTATGGAAAGAACAGTAAGCCTGCAGGGTATGTTATAGAAAGACCAGTAACTACGCAGACGATATTATCGAAAGAATAGTAAGCACGCAGGCTATTTGTAGAAAAGGCAGTAAGCCCGCAGGGGCGATGCAAGGGGAAGATCAGACATTATGGCGCGCAGAACGATGCAATTATTATCACCGAAGGTTTTTAATGTGTATGACAGGGAGGGCTGGACCGTCCGCGATGACAGAGACGGCTGCAGATCAGAGTACAAGCCGATGATCAATGATACGCTGAACGGTGCGGTGATCTGGTTCTCACATTACCCGGAAGGGTACTGGAAGCCGGATCACAGGCACAATTGTGCTCACGGGATCTATGTGATCGACGGAGCCCTCCAGATGGGTGAGTCTGTTTTTAAGCCGGAGACCTTTATCTGGAATCCTGCCGGTTATCCGTGCGGCCACGGGGCGGCACCGGGAAAGGACTGCCATTTTCTGTTTGTGGCAAACCGGCCGTTTGACATCGAGTTTCTGGGAGAAGAGGAATCCCGGAGGGAACGTGTCATCCAGGAGCTGAATAAGGAGGAAAATCAGCTGAGAGTTTTCCCTGCCTTCGACAGCGAGATCTGGTGTGAAAAGGAGGAGCCGATCGGCAGCCGGTTCTACGCAAAGCCGCTGCTCATCGATCACGAGACCGGGATGACGGTGGAGTATGTCCGTTTTCCGGCGGATTTTGAGAGACCTGCCCACAGATACACCTGTGCTTACGGACTTTACATCATCCGGGGCAGACTGGTGACCTCCTTCGGTGTGTGCACGAAGGGAGATTTCATCTGGTTTCCGCCGCGCTATGTCAATGAACGGTTCCGGACCGACGATGAGGAATGCCTGGCGCTGATGATTACGAACAGGCAGTACAATGTGGTGATGATCTGAGAAATACTCTTCAAGGCAGGGAAGAAGCCGGTTTCATTGCAGATGATGTAAATCAGGGTGCCGCCGGGAGACCGGCAGAGGATGATGTAAATCAGAGTGTTCCGGGAGAAAACGTCCCGGGAGAGCATATGCGATTCCAGAACGTATCAAGAGCAAACACAAACATTATAAGCGATGTAAAGAAGGTCAGATGAATGATAGTGGAAGACAATAAGCAATACAGTGAGGATCAGGGAAAAAGTATAGAGGAGCAGAGGATCACGGAGGAGGGCAATCCGGCGAAGCCTTCGGGGAAGGCCGGGGCACAGATGCTGCACCGCATGAATGAGAGCCATGACGCCGTGACAAACTGGGGTCTGGACTTTTTGACGTTGCAGTCCCGGGACGTCGTCATGGATATCGGCTGCGGGGGCGGGGCCACGCTGCACAGACTTTCGGTGAGAGGAGCCGGTTATGTCGTGGGCGTGGACTATTCGGCGGTGTCTGTGCATCAGTCGCTGGAACTGAATCAGGAAGACGTCTCTGATGGAAAAATGTGTGTGCTGCAGGCGTCTGTGGAGGAACTTCCTTTTGATGATGAATTTTTTGATGTGATTACAACGGTGGAAAGCTTCTATTTCTGGCCGGACCCGCAGGAGAGTTTGAAGGAGGTCAGACGTGTGCTGAAGCAGGGAGGTCACTTTATGCTGATCGCGGACATCTACGACAACGGCAGACTGCCGGAAAGCGCGAAGGAAAACATCCGCAGGTATCAGATGACAGTCCCGACGGCAGAAGAGTACCGGACGCTGTTCCGTAACGCCGGCTTCTCCGATGTTCTGATTCACACAAAGGACGGGGAGAACTGGATTGCCGTAGAAGGAATCCGGTAAGGAACTTGCCGACCGCTGAATTTTCTAGTAAAGTATGTTGAGGATTGCCCTGTCAGCAGTGATGCTTTTGACAGGCGTATCATGAAATAAAGTAAAAAATAGTATTGGAGTATTGAACCGATGGATATTGCAAAGCAGATTGCGAAGGAACTGGAGATTGAGCCGTGGCAGGTGGAGGCGGTGATCAGCCTGATTGACGAGGGGAACACAATCCCTTTTATCGCCCGCTACCGGAAGGAAAAGCACGGGGAGTTGAATGACGAGCAGATTCGTAATCTGAGTGAGAGACTGGGGTATCTGCGAAATCTGGAGGACAGAAAGGCAGCTGTACGGTCTTCCATTGAAGAGCAGGGCAAGATGACAGACGAGCTGTCAAAGGCGATTGACGGCGCGGAAACGCTGGTGTCTCTTGAGGATATCTACCGGCCGTACAAGCAGAAGCGCCGGACGCGCGCGGTAGTCGCGAAGGAGAAGGGACTGGAGCCTCTGGCGCAGATCATCCTGGAGCAGAAGATTACCCGACCGGTTGAGGAAGAGGCGAAGGCCTTTATCAGCGAGGAAAAAGGTGTGAAAACCGCTGCGGAGGCAATTGCCGGCGCTTCAGACATCATCGCGGAGATGATCTCCGACAATGCGGATTTCCGCACCGGAATCCGCAACTTCACGAGAAAGACAGGTATCCTTGTTTCTCAGGCGAAGGATCCGGAGGTGAAGTCGGTTTACGAGATGTATTACGATTTTCAGGAACCGGTGTCGAAGATTACGGGTTATCGTGTACTCGCAATCAACCGCGGAGAGAAGGAGAATATTCTGACCGTCCGAATTGAAGTGGATGTGAGAAAAATCATCCTCTTCATCGGTCATACGCTGATCAAAAGCAACAACCAGTATACGATGCCGGTTCTGATCTCGGCCATGCAGGACAGCTACAAGAGACTGATCGGGCCGGCAATTGAGCGGGAGATCCGCAGTGAGCTGACGGAAAAAGCTGAGGACGGCGCGATCAAGGTCTTTGACAAAAACCTGGAGCAGCTTCTGATGCAGCCCCCGATTGCCGGACAGGTCGTTCTCGGCTGGGATCCCGGATATGCGCACGGCTGTAAGCTGGCAGTTGTGGATGAAACCGGAAAAGTGCTGGATACGGCGATCATCTATCCGGTTCCGCCTTCATCAAACATGAAGCCGAATCAGCGCAAGCTGGAGGAGGCGAAGAAGCTGGTCAAGAACTGGATCCAGAAGTATCATGTCACATTGATTTCACTGGGAAACGGAACCGCGTCCAGAGAGTCCGAGCAGGTCATTGTGGATCTTCTGAAAGAGATTCCGGACTGCAAGGTGCAGTATATGATCACAAATGAGGCGGGCGCGTCCGTATACTCCGCCAGCAAGCTGGCGGCCGAGGAGTTCCCGGATTTTGACGTGGAACAGAGAGGCGCTGCATCCATGGCAAGACGGGTCCAGGATCCGCTGGCCGAGCTTGTCAAGATCGATCCGAAGGCGATCGGAGTGGGCCAGTATCAGCATGACATGAATCAGAAGCGGCTCGGAGAGGCGCTCGGCGGCGTGGTCGAGGACTGTGTAAACCGCGTGGGCGTGGATCTGAATACTGCATCTGCTCCTCTTCTGGAGCATGTGTCTGGCGTCAGCAAGACGTTGGCAAAAAATATTGTCGAGTTTCGCGAGCAGAACGGCCGCTTTGTCAGCCGAAGGGAGCTCTTGAAGGTTCCGAAGCTCGGACCGAAGGCCTTTGAGCAGTGCGCGGGCTTCATGCGGATTGCGGGAGGCAGCGAGCCGCTGGACAATACCGGTGTTCATCCGGAAAGCTACGGCGCGGCGGACGCCCTTGTGGACGAGCTCGGTCTGAACAAGGAAGAACTCTTTGCGTCGACCGCGGTTACCGGAGCCGGACAGACCCGGAAATCCGGACAGAAGGTGGTCGTAAAGGATTATCCTTCGATGGCGGAAAAGCTCGGAATCGGCGAGCCGACACTGCGGGATATCGTAAAGGAGCTGAACGCGCCGGGAAGGGATCCCCGTGAGGATATGCCGAAGCCGATCCTCCGGAGCGATGTCCTCGGCATGGAGGATCTGAAGGTCGGAATGGTTCTCAAGGGAACGGTCCGCAATGTCATCGATTTCGGCGCGTTTGTGGACATCGGTGTTCACCAGGACGGTCTGGTGCACATCTCCGAGATGTCCGACCACAAGTTTGTAAAGCACCCGCTCGATGTTGTCTCCGTCGGGGATGTCGTAGAAGTCAAGGTCATCAGCGTAGATCTCGAGAAAAAACGGATCGGACTTTCGATGAAGATCTGATATATCGATGGAATCATTCGGTGCCATAAATGCAAGTGAAAAATAAGTGATAATAAGCCCCGGAAAGAAATGAAATCTTTCCGGGGCTTATTTACGGTGCGCCCGGCGGGCGCACGTTCTAAAGGGTGAGAGTCCCTGATCCGCCCGGCAGTGGGAAGGATGCAGCTGAAAGCAAGGGCGTCATCGTGAGATGAGGTCTGAAGGAAGCCGTAGGCAAAACACTGGCCTGTAAAA
>NZ_JBQHWP010000025.1:0-34964 GCF_052063915.1 Bilifractor sp. HCP3S3_D3 | reverse complement strand
TCCCATTCGAAAGAAGTAAGACCCCTTAAAGACGATAAGGTTGATAGGGCAGAGGTGGAAGTGCCGTAAGGCATGGAGCTGACTGTTACTAATCGGTCGAGGGTTTGACCTATAGCATAAGTTGAATTTGGATTTAAAAAAGAAAAATTTGTGTGTTCAGTTTTGAAGGTATGTGTTATCATATCTTTGTGGCCCGGTGGCTCAGCTGGTTAGAGCGCCGCCCTGTCACGGCGGAGGTCGTCGGTTCGATCCCGATCCGGGTCGCTTTTATAATATGGGGTGTTAGCTCAGCTGGGAGAGCATCTGCCTTACAAGCAGAGGGTCACAGGTTCGAGCCCTGTACGCCCCAGTTATAAAAAATATGGGTGGTTTCCCGAGTGGCCAAAGGGGACAGACTGTAAATCTGCTGCAGATTGCTTCGGTGGTTCGAATCCACCACCACCCAGTTCAGTTAATACATACTGAAGATTCAGAAGCCAGAAGAACAGGCCGATGTGGCTCAATTGGCAGAGCAGCTGATTTGTAATCAGCAGGTTATCGGTTCGAGTCCGATCATCGGCTTCGGTTGTTTTTTTCAGCCAATCAATTTCATATTATCGCGGGATGGAGCAGTCAGGAAGCTCGTCGGGCTCATAACCCGAAGGTCGGAGGTTCAAATCCTTCTCCCGCAATTTGTGCCTAGTTAGCTCAGTTGGTAGAGCAGAGGACTGAAAATCCTCGTGTCTCTGGTTCGATTCCGGAACTAGGCACTTTTTTTTCGGAGCATTAGCTCAGGTGGTAGAGCACTTGACTTTTAATCAAGTTGTCCGGGGTTCGAGTCCCCGATGCTTCATAGACTTCTAATAATCGCAACTCATAAGAGACAAGAAATGGAGTTATTCGAAAACGCAGACAGGATTCTCGTGCGGATCGCATGAGGGAGACTGGATGCGTTTTTGTTTTATGTAAGCGGGATCCGCTGATGCTTCCTTTGGTTGATTTTTAATAACGCACAGGATATACTGTATAAGTCCAGTCGCAATGTTCTTGGTCCATGGGGAGCTAGCTCACCTGTGGACAAGAACATTAGCGACGACAACAGGTATGAGCATGGAGCGGTGCGAAGCAACGCGAGAATGGTCATACCTGTTAGCGGCACGAAAGCTGCGAAGCAGCGAAGTGACGCGGGGACTTATACAGTGTTTGGCTTGATGTATGGTATGAGCATGGAGCGGTGGCATACTGTATAAATCAAATGACGAAACAGATAGAAGAGGATAGATAAATAAGAGGAGATTTATGAGACCGGAAGAGAGAGATCAGGATGAGTACAAAGAAGACAGGAAAGCCCGTAAGGCAAGAGAGAGGGCGTTGAAACGAAAGATCCTGATGATCATTTCGTCAATCGTGATCATTCTGGCAATCATCATTGTACTGATTCTTGTGGTTTTGCTGAAGGGAAGAATTGATGCGGAGAAGAACCAGATTGACAGTGAAGCGGTAGCGAGTCTGTCAATGACATATGTCGGAGAGAAAACGGAAACCAGTTCTTCCGTTGAAGATGTCAGCTCTGTTTCTTCGGATTCTTCAGCCGACAATTCGACAAAGGATCTTGGGCCGGTTCCTTCTATCGATACAAGCGCTCTTTCCAGTCCGGATGCTTATATGATTCGTGTAGAGGATAACGCACCTGTGATCGATCAGAACAGCACGGCAAGGATCTACCCGGCATCAATGACCAAGATAATGACCGTACTTGTTGCTATCGAAAATATTGATGATCTGAGTGCCACTTATACCTTTGACGGGACCGAATTTAATACCGCATATGCGCAGGGTGCTGCGACGGCGGGGTTTGAGGCCGGAGAGACCGTACCGCTTCTGGACATTCTGTATGGAATCATGCTTCCGTCGGGAGCAGATGCATGTTATGCGGTCTGCAATTATGTAGCAGGGTCAGAGGCTGACTTTGTTACGTTGATGAACCAGAAGGCACAGGAGATTGGTATGACGGCAACGAATTTTGCGAATGCAACCGGTCTTCAGGATGAAAATCATTACTCCACCTGCCAGGATATGGCGAAGTTACTGGAATATGCGATAAAGAATGATACCTTCAAGACTATTTTTTCTACACATATCTACACGACAAAGGCGACATCCGTTCATAGCGCGGGAATCGCGCTGAGCAGTACGACCTTTATCAATCTTCCTTCGTCTACACTGGACAACGGGACAACAATTATCGGAGGAAAGACCGGTTATACAGACGAAGCCGGTCATTGTCTTGCGAGCCTTGCGAAGGATGTAAACGGGGTAGAATATATATTGGTTACTGCCGGGGCTGCGGGAGATGCGAACGCAACACCTCATATTACAGATGCTGTTACGGTGTACAGCCAGCTTCCTGCATAAAGTCGCCGTGAGCGGGCAGTTTTAATGATAAATTGTTGATAAGTGGACAAATTTGTGGATAACATATGGATAATGTTGATAAATCATGTTTTACATACATGCTTCGGTGTGCGGATGGGTCACTGTATACCGGGTGGACGAATGATTTGAAGAAACGGGTAAAAACACATAAGGCGGGAAAGGGCGGAAGATATACGCACAGTCACCTCCCTGTGGAGCTGGTGTATTATGAAACCTTTGAGACCAGGACGGAAGCCATGCGCAGAGAGGTGGAATTGAAGCAGCTCTCAAAAGTGGAAAAGGAAGAACTGGTAGAGGATTTCCCGGTCGGCAAGATAAATTTAATTTAATTTATGAATTTCCTGTCACATGAGAATCCACACACATCAAAAACAGCTCCATCAAAAAAACATCCACATCAAAAAACAGCCACATATTGTGGCTGTTTTTTGATGGAGTACATTCAGATGAAAAGACCATTAAGACCGGGGCTCCCGGCACACTTCGGGCAGCACATCCGCTACAAAGCGGTCATGTCTGCCGGAACTGCCGGAAGAATCCGATATCAGTTCAGTTTGATTCCCTTCAGAAGAGATCCAAGATTTGTAGAAATATTCTCGGACTTCGGAAGTTTGTAATCCTTCGGCGCAGCTTCTCTGCTGTCATCCTTCTCATCTCCGCCTTCCTCCAGTGCCTTCATGGAGAGACTGAGCTTACCGTCCTTAACAGCGATAACCTTAACCTTTACTTCCTGACCTGGCTGAAGAACATCCTCTACAGATTTGATTCTCTTGCGGGAGATCTGTGAAATATGGACGAGACCGGAGAGACCATCTCCGAGATCGATGAATGCGCCATAGGACTGAATATTCTCAACCTTTCCATCCAGCACGGTTCCAACCTCAATTGCGTTGATACGTGCCTTTCTTTCCTCGTTCTGTTTTGCGCGAAGCGGCTCAACGGCTGAAAGGATCAGACGTCCCTTCTGTTCATCGATTTCGCGGACAATGACCTGAATTTCCTTGCCCAGATAAGCATTCAGATCATCTACATGTCCGAGTGCAAGGCGTGATGCTGGAATAAATCCGCGGACACCTTCAACATTTGAGATAACACCTTTATTGACTACGCCGTCGACCGTGACGGTAAGGGGAGTTTTCTCTGTCTGATACTCTTTTAATTTTTCCCAGTTCGCTTCTCCCTCATCTTTAAAAGATGTGAAGGAATCATCGACTGCTTTGGAAAAATCTTCCATGGTCATGTTCTCATCTGCCATAATACAATCACCTCATATTTAAATTATTATTGAATTATTGTAGAATTTACTGCCGTCAGATTCTGAAAAAATCTACGAATTCATGCAAATCCTTTTTCCAGTATAACATAGAATTGCACTTGCTGAAAGTTAAAACTTTACCGTAAATTGAATCAATGGTATAGTTATTTGGAAGATATGTCGCATGATATTGCTTGATTGCAGTACGACGAATGGCCGTTTGCAGAGACGGGAACACCCAGAAGATAAATCAGAACGTTTCCCGTGCGGATCAGATATCGGAATAGATCAGGTATAGATATAGATCAGATATGAACTTTTCGAAAAGAGACAAGAGGCAGCATATTATGACAAAAAAGAATGAAGTGTATATTGTAGGGCACAGAAATCCCGATACGGATTCCATCTGTTCTGCTATTGCATATGCAGACATCAAAAACCGTTCGGATGACAGCAACACATATTACGCGATGCGTGCGGGTCAGATCAATGAGGAAACGGAATTTGTACTTCGGCATTTTGGTGTTGAACTGCCCGGTTATCTGCCCGATGCAGGCACACAGGTAGAAGAAATAGAGATTCATAAGGTTCCCGGAGTGTCCGGAGATATTTCGGTCAAGAAGGCATGGGCATCCATGAAGGAACAAGGTATCGTTACACTTCCGATCACCACGAAGAAAAAGGATCTTGAGGGCCTTATCACGGTAACGGATATCGCAAAATCCTATATGGATGTGTACGACAGCACTGTTCTGGCACAGGCGAATACCCGATACAGCTCGATCGCCGAGACACTTGACGGATCAATTCTTGTGGGCGATGGAAACGGATATTTTAACAAGGGTCAGGTCGTAATCGGAGCGTTTCATCCGGATATGATGGGAAATTACATTCATGAGAATGATCTGGTCATCGTCGGAAATCGCGCGGAGGATCAGCTGTGCTGCCTTGACCTCGGAGCAAGCTGCATTGTGGTGGGACTCGGGGCACCCGTAGGTAAATCAATCCTGAAACTTGCGGAGGAATCCGGGTGTGTGATTATCAGCAGTCCCCATGATACATACACGATTGCGAGGCTGATCAATCAGGCAATTCCGATCAAGCATCTGATGATGCGCGAAAATCTGATTCTGTTCCATATGGCAGATAAAATCGATGATATTCAGGAAGTCATGAAGAATAGCCGCCACCGCGACTATCCGATCCTCGACGCGAAGGAAAAATATGTCGGTACGATATCGAGAAGAAACCTGATTGGAAGAACGGGTAAGAAACTCATTCTGGTAGACCACAATGAAAAATCGCAGGCGGTTCTGAATGTTGATGAGGCGGATATTCTGGAGATTATTGATCATCACCGCCTTGGTTCGCTGGAGACGATGTCCCCGATTCTTTTCCGTATGGAGCCCGTCGGGTGCACAGCCACAATCATGTATAAAATCTATCGGGAGAAGAACCTCGAGATTCCGGCCAAGATTGCGGGCCTTCTGATGTCGGCGATCATTTCGGACACGCTGCTGTTTCGATCTCCGACCTGTACGCCGCTGGACAAAAATGTTGCAATGGATCTTGCCAGAATTGCCGGTATCAGCGACATTGAGCAGTACGCGTCTGATATGTTCCGCGCAGGCAGCAACCTCGAGGATAAGACAGCGGAGGAGATTTTTTATCAGGACTTCAAGAAATTCAATATTGAGAACAAAACCTTCGGTGTCGGCCAGATCAGTTCGATGTCCAGGGAGGAACTGGAATTTATCAAAAACAAGCTGTATCCGCACATGCAGCAGGAATGTGGAAAGCATGAGATCGAGATGGTATTCTTTATGCTGACCAATATCATTGATGAATGTACGGAGCTTTTGTATTTCGGTGACGGAGCAAGAGAGCTTATTGCCGAGGCGTTTCCGGGCAAGGAAATCCAGGAGGAAAGTTGTGTGCTTCCCGGAGTCATTTCCAGGAAAAAACAGCTGATTCCGTCCTTTATGCGCGCGCTTCAGGAAAATCAATAATGTGTGCGTTTTTATGATAATTAATAATCAGGTAACAATGCTTCTCTCAGAGATATGAAAACGATAAGAGCTGCGGATTGCAAGTGCAGGGCACTTGCAATCCGCAGTCTTTTTACGCGAACAGTGAGCCGCAGCCGAATGCGAAGTATTCGTGTGCGGCGAGCGTCGCGATAGCGAGATAAAACTCGCGCAGCGTGTTTTATCTCGTTAATAGCATACGTTCGGATAGTGATATTAGTGATATGGACGATAATCCATGGCATTTGGACAGATTGTGTATTTCCTTCAACTTAAGTCAGGGAAAGTGAATTTTGTAAAATAAAACTTGCATTATATACTGAATAATAAGTATATTACGGACAATATATAACGTAAATTGAATAACTATGATTTTATTCTTGCATGATATATAACTACATGCTATAATCCAACACAGAGCACAGCCAAGGGTCCAATGGACCGTTTGTTGTTATTTTTTATGAAAGTGTATAAATTTTAAGGAGGAACACAACCATGTCTTATGTAGACGACGTCTATGCAAAAGTTGTTGCCAAGAACCCGGCAGAGCCAGAGTTCCATCAGGCAGTAAAAGAATTCCTGGAGACGGTACGTCCTGTCATCGACAAACATGAGGAAGAGTACAGAAAAGTTGCTCTTCTTGAGAGACTGACAGAGCCGGAGCGTCAGATTCGTTTCCGTGTGCCGTGGGTTGACGACAAGGGACAGGTTCAGGTCAACACAGGATATCGTGTACAGTTCAACAGTGCGATTGGACCGTACAAGGGAGGTCTTCGTTTCCATCCTTCTGTATATTTCGGAATCATCAAATTCCTTGGTTTTGAGCAGATCTTCAAGAACAGCCTTACAGGTCTTCCGATCGGCGGTGGCAAGGGCGGTTCCGATTTCGATCCGAAGGGCAAGTCTGACAGAGAGGTTATGGCATTCTGCCAGAGCTTCATGACAGAGCTGTATCGTCATATCGGAAAAGATACTGATGTACCGGCAGGTGATATCGGTGTCGGCGGACGTGAGATCGGATTCCTCTATGGTCAGTACAAGAGAATCACAGGACTGTATGAAGGAGTCCTTACCGGTAAGGGACTGAGCTACGGCGGTTCTCTCGCAAGAACAGAAGCTACCGGTTATGGTCTGATTTACTTCACACAGGAACTGATGAAGATTAACGGCATTGATGTCGCAGGCAAGACAGCCGTTGTATCCGGTGCAGGTAATGTTGCGATCTACGCAATTCAGAAGGCACAGGAGCTTGGCATGAAGGTTCTTACCTGTTCAGATTCTACCGGATGGGTTTATGATCCGGACGGCATTGATGTAGAGGCTCTGAAGGAGATCAAGGAAGTCAACAGAGCACGTCTGACAGAGTACAAGAAGTATCGTCCGAACAGTGAGTATCATGAGGGACGTGGAGTGTGGACAATCAAGGCAGATTTTGCATTCCCGTGCGCGACACAGAACGAGCTGAACCTTGACGATGCAAAGACACTGGTTGCGAACGGAGTAACTGCTGTATGCGAGGGCGCAAACATGCCTACCACTCTGGATGCGACAAATTACCTCAAGGAGCACGGCGTTATCTTCGGACCGGCAAAGGCTGCAAATGCCGGTGGCGTTGCAACATCTGCACTTGAAATGTCTCAGAACAGTGAGCGCCTGTCCTGGACCTTCGAGGAGGTTGACGCAAAGCTCAAACAGATTATGATCAACATCGTACATAACATTGACGCAGCAGCGAAGGAATACGGCAAGGCAGGAGACTATGCTGCAGGTGCCAACATCGCAGGCTTCAAGAAGGTTGCAGACGCAATGATGTCTCAGGGCATTGTCTGATCAGCAACAGAGCAACAGATAAGAACAGTAAGCGGGACCGGAGAAATCCGGTCCCGCTTACTGTATAAGTCCAGTCGCAATGTTCTAGGCCCACGGGGAGCTTGCTCACCAGTGGGCAAGAACATTAGCGGCGACAACAGGTATGAGCTCTTCGAAAACGCAGACAGGATCGTCACATGCAAAGTATGCGCAGAAAACAGAAATATCTTGCAAACGGACGGGTTAACGGGTACAATCTCTCTATTCTGATTTAGCTCAGATGATCTGGCTGTTCGAAAGTTGATTATCCGGCATCCTTGTTTCGGTCACCCGGGGAAATGGAGTTGTCATGAAAAATAATATTGTGCTGATTGGAATGCCTGGAGCAGGCAAAAGTACACTGGGAGTAATTCTGGCGAAGGAGCTCGGATATCAGTTTCTGGATACGGATCTTCTGATTCAGAAAAGGGAAAAGCGTCTGTTAAAGGATATTCTGGAACAGGATGGAGTTGACGGGTTTCTTCGGATTGAGAGTGAGGTAAATGCCGGACTTCAAGCAGAGCGGTCGGTGATCGCCACAGGCGGAAGTGTTGTTTACAGTGAGGAGGCAATGAATCATCTCAGAGAAATCGGTACGGTTCTTTATCTGAAGCTTCCCTATCGCCCTCTTACACGCCGTCTGGGAAATCTCCACAACCGCGGGGTTGTTCTCAGAGATGGACAGACATTGAGGGATCTCTATAAGGAGAGAAGTGTTCTTTATGAAAAATATGCGGACATCATTGTTGATGAGTCCGGAAGAGATATTGAAGGTACACTGGTTCTGGTTAAGAACGCGTTGAAGGAACAGGGTTGCTTTACAAAAGATTAAAAGTAGGTTAATATGGTGACGTAAATGCGCTTGTGCCTGTGGTTCCGTTTATTGTCCGGGTGCAGGCAGATACTGTGGTAATATCAGGTAAAGAAATCGTGTCAAACGATAATTACAGTAGTCATCGAATACATTAATCATCATAAACAGTGATTTCAGCAGTCGTCATATTCAGGTTTGTATCGCTTTGGATGATAAAATGTAAGGATCGGTTTTTATACCGTTGCATATCGTATACATAGAATAAGTACGGCGGTCAGGGGAGATATGACAGTCGGAAATATCGAGGTGGAGAATGGATAAGTATGTAATCAAGGGAGGCAATCCTCTTGTCGGAGAAGTAGAGATTGGAGGAGCCAAAAATGCTGCGCTTGCTATACTTACAGCTGCAATAATGACAGATGATCCGGTTACCATTGAGAATATGCCGGACGTAAGTGATATTAATGTACTGCTTGACGCAATTTCCGTTATTGGCGCGACCGTTGACCGCCTTGACCGCCACTCTGTGAGAATCTGCGGGAATACCATTGGTTCTGTCAGTGTGGATTATGAATATATCAAGAAGATCAGAGCGTCGTATTATCTTCTGGGGGCGCTTCTCGGGAAGTACAAGCATGCGGAGGTTCCGCTTCCGGGAGGCTGCAATATCGGAAGCCGCCCGATCGATCAGCATCTGAAGGGATTCCGTGCGCTGGGTGCCAGCGTGGAGATCCGTCACGGTGTAATTGTTGCGAAGGCAGAGAATCTTCACGGCGCGCATATTTTTATGGATATGGTTTCTGTCGGAGCCACCATCAATATCATGATGGCAGCGGCTCTTGCCAGAGGCAACACCATCATTGAGAACGCGGCGAGGGAGCCTCACGTGGTTGACACAGCCAACTTCCTGAACAGCATGGGTGCGAATATCAAGGGCGCCGGTACCGATGTGATTCGTATTCGCGGTGTGGAGTCGCTTCACAGCACAAATTACGCGATTGTTCCGGATATGATTGAGGCCGGCACATATATGATGGCTGCAGCGGCCACCAGAGGGGATCTTCTGATCAAGAATGTTATCCCGAAGCATCTGGAGGCGATAACAGCGAAATTGCAGGAAATTGGCTGTGATGTAACGGAATTTGATGATGCGGTTCGCATCTCCGCAAAGCATCGTCTGGGCAAGACGCATGTGAAGACGCTTCCGTATCCGGGATTTCCGACCGATATGCAGCCACAGATCAGTGTGACTCTTTGCCTCGCAAGCGGTACCAGTATTGTGACAGAGAGTATTTTCGAAAATCGCTTCAAGTATGCCGATGAGCTGGCACGTATGGGCGCTTCCATTAAAGTGGAGGGCAACACAGCGATCATCGACGGCGTGGAGGGTCTCACCGGAGCAAGAGTAAGCGCTCCTGATCTGCGTGCCGGAGCAGCTCTTGTCATCGCTGGAATGGCAGCGGAAGGCATTACCGTTGTCGATGATATTGTCTATATCCTGAGAGGATATGAGGATTTCGACGCAAAGCTCAGAAATGTTGGAGCGGAAATAGAAAGAGTGTCTGATGAGCGGGAGATTCAGAAGTTCCGTCTCAGAGTCGGTTAAAAATAATCTTTTCTGACAGATGTGAAACCAGAGGGTGAAAACCTTACTGTATAAGTCCAGTCACGGAAGCTGCAAAGCAGCGAAGTGACTGGACTTATACAGTATGTGGCACGATGTATCGTATGGGCGTTTACTGAATAACAGAATGCCCGTTTGAGCGGAGACTGGTTGGACAATTTATTTTCGGTGTCTAAATACGTGGTATTTTTCAGGCAATCGGCTTGACGGGCTATATTAAAAGCGTTATCGTATAGCACGAAGTTGTGAAAACTGCATATTGCTTTCTCTTATTCAGAGTGGCGGAGATACATAGGATCTGTGAAACCACGGCAACCCCGGAGACGGAAGGTGCCAACCTGAGCGAGATACTCGAACAATAAGGGAATTGGTCGGCGGATCCAATTCAGTACTTGTTGGGCCGCTTTTTTGTTCCCGGCAATCCGGGTGCAGAAGCGATCAGCTGCAAACAGGGAATAAGCAAAGACTTGCTGAAAGTCGAAGAGGCAAGGCAGTTCATACGATGACCGGCATCTGCCGGAGGTCATTACATATTGGTCAGGACGTAGGTCCTGAAACAGAAGGAGAGACAAAATGGAGAAGAGATTATTTACATCCGAGTCTGTTACCGAAGGTCATCCGGACAAGGTCTGCGATGCTGTAAGTGACGCGATCCTTGACGCCTGCATGGCACAGGATCCGATGAGCCGTGTGGCCTGCGAGACGGCTGCATGCACCGGATTTGTTCTTGTAACCGGCGAGATCACCACAAAGGCGAAGCTTGATATTCCTGCCATCGTCCGCGAGACAGTGAATGAGATCGGATACAATGACGCGAAGACCGGTTTTGATGGAAATACCTGCGCGGTTATGGTTGCACTGGATCAGCAGTCTGCCGATATTGCGATGGGCGTTGACAAATCCCTGGAAGCAAAGGGCGGCGCACAGGAAGATGATCTGGACACAGGTGCCGGCGATCAGGGTATGATGTTCGGATATGCCTGCAATGAGACTCCGGAACTTATGCCGTATCCGATTGCTCTGGCACACAAGCTGGCATTGAAGCTTACAGAGGTTCGCAAGAACGGAACGCTGAAGTATCTTCGTCCGGACGGCAAGACACAGGTGTCCGTAGAGTATGATGAGAACGGAAAGCCGGTGAGACTTGAGGCAGTCGTTCTTTCTACACAGCATGATGATGACGTAAGCCAGGAGCAGATTCACGCGGATATCAAGAAATATGTATTCGATGAGGTTCTGGACCCGGCAATGGTAGATGACAAGACCAAGATCTATATCAATCCTACCGGCCGTTTTGTAATCGGTGGACCACACGGTGACGCAGGCCTGACAGGCCGGAAGATCATTGTAGACACCTATGGCGGATATGCTCGTCACGGCGGCGGCGCATTCTCCGGTAAGGACTGCACAAAGGTTGACCGTTCCGCAGCTTATGCGGCCAGATACGTTGCAAAGAACATCGTTGCGGCAGGACTTGCAGACAGATGTGAGATTCAGCTCTCCTACGCGATCGGCGTCGCAGAGCCGACTTCTATCATGGTTGACACCTTCGGAACCGGTAAAGTATCCGATGAAAAGCTTGTAGACATCATCCGCAAGAATTTCGACCTTCGTCCGGCCGGAATCATCAAGATGCTTGATCTTCGCCGTCCGATCTACAAGGCGACAGCAGCTTACGGACACTTCGGACGTACCGACGTGGATCTTCCGTGGGAGCATCTCGACAAGGTAGACGCGATCAAGGCAAGCCTTTGATGGCTGCGGATTCGACGCGATAGAAGTATGGGACATGCTCCCGATGGGGCGTCAGAATATGCAGATGAACGCATTCGGTAAATATTGCGGTTGCGGCATGATATAGATAGTTATGGTATAGATATTTATTTAGGAAGGGTTCTCCTCCCGGTCTTTGTGGTCGGGAGAAGAACCCTTTTTTACGCGATCAGTGAGCCGCAGCCGAATGCCAAGTATTGGTGTGCGGCGAGCGTCGCGATAGCGAGATAAAACTCGCGCAGCGTGTTTTATCTCGTTCAAAAAAATTTCAAAAATCGCAGATCGTGAGTGTGATATACTGAACGGAGAGTGGTGCGGCGATGCGGAAGCTGCGGAGTCGTAAGTGCTGCGGGCGCAGCGGAGGTAAGTAAAAAGAAGTTTTGGCACCGGCAGCGGTGAGTGCACAACGGAGCCAAAGGAAAAAGAGGATGCGGTTTTGGAAGAGGCGCGGGCGCAGCTGAGGTAAGGAAAAAAAGAGGCTGCGGCACCAGGAGCGGTGCAGATGCATCGGAAAAAAACATAATAACGGAAAAAGGAACAGAGAACATTGATTTTGAAGCGAAAGAAAGAAAAAACAGCCATGGATCTCCGGACGCGGATCGGAATCGCTTTTATTCTGGTGATTCTGATACCTGTCCTGCTCTGCAGCGCGGCGTTCTATGTGCTGATGAATTATAAGGTAAGGCAGCTTGGCAGACAGTATGGGATTGACAACCCGGGAATGGAGAGTCTGTATAACAATGCGCTGCTGATTTCGAAGACTCTCGACGAGACACTTTCCTCCGTGCAGCACACGCTTGAGAACGATCCGGACAGGCTGGAGGATAAGAGGTATCTGAAGGAACTGAATGAGACACTCAGCGGAAATGGAGCATTCATTGTGGTGCGGAAGGGAAATAGCATATATTATAACGGCAGCACGGATCTTTCGAATGCGGAGCTGCTGTCGCAGCTTCCGTCATCGGCCGACGGGATATCCGGAAATGAGGAGAATGGAGAAAATTCCTATATACAGGTCCGGAACCAGGCAATGCTCAAGCAGATCAGCTTCCGATTTTCCGACGGCTCAAGAGGAAGTATTTTTCTGATCAGCATGCTGAACCAGCTGGCGCCGGAGATCAAAGGGGCAATGACGGAGACGATACTGCTGATTATCGTGATTCTGAGCTTTACCAGCATCGCGATGGGTATCTGGATCTACCGGGGTGTCATCATCCCCATCAACCAGCTTAAAAAAGCTGCGCAGAATATCCGTGACGGCAATCTGAATTTTGTGACGCAGAAGAGCGGAATCAAGGAGATGGATGATCTCTGCGATGATTTCGAGGAGATGAGAGTACGGCTGAAGGAATCTGCCGAGGAGAAAATCCGTTTTGACGCGCAGAATCGTGAACTGATCAGCAATATTTCACATGATCTGAAGACACCGGTGACCGCGATCAAGGGTTACACGGAAGGGCTGATCGACGGCGTGGCAGCCACGCCGGAGAAGCAGCAGCGGTATATCCGCACGATTTACAATAAAACCATTGAGATTACGAGGCTGATCGACGAGCTGACCATGTACTCCAAAATCGACACTAACCGGATTCCGTATAATTTTCAGAAGATCCATGCGTCCTCCTATTTTGAGGATTGCCGTGAGGAACTGAGCATGGAGCTGGAACAGCAGAATATCCGGCTGAATTACAGCAATGATCTGGTCGATGATGCCGTAATTATTGCTGATCCGGAACAGCTCCGCCGCGTGATCAACAATATCGTAGGCAATTCCGTGAAATATATGGATAAGGATCCCGGAATCATCAGCATCCGCCTGCGCGACGTCGGTGACTTTATACAGGTGGAGATCGAAGATAACGGGAGAGGAATCAATCAGAAGGATATACCGAGAATTTTTGACCGGTTCTACCGAAGCGATCAGGCAAGAAGAGCAAGAGGAGGAAGCGGAATCGGGCTTTCCATTGTCAAGAAGATCATCGAAGATCACGAGGGAAAGGTTTGGGCGACGAGCAGGGAAGGCGAGGGAACAATTATTTACTTCGTGCTTCGCAAATATCAGGAGGGAAGACATGAGCAAAATTCTAATCATTGAGGATGAGGAATCCATAGCAGAACTGGAGAAGGATTATCTGGAGCTCTCCGGATTCGAGGTTGATATTGAGAATGAAGGAGACAAGGGGCTGAAGCGGGCGCTGGAGACCGATTATGATCTGTACATTCTTGACCTTATGCTTCCTGTTGTAGACGGATTTGAAATCTGCAGAAAGATTCGTGAGAAAAAGAACGCGCCGATCATCATTGTGTCGGCAAAAAAGGACGACATCGACAAGATCCATGGTCTCGGACTTGGCGCGGACGATTATATGACGAAGCCGTTTTCTCCGAGCGAGATGGTGGCGCGGGTCAAGGCGCACATGGCGCGGTATGACCGTCTTGTGAGCAGCCAGCCTAAGAACGACATTATCGAGATCCGCGGGATCCGGATCGACAAGACAGCCAGAAGAGTGTGGGTGAACGGAGAAGAAAAGACATTTACCAACAAGGAATTTGATCTTCTGACCTTTTTGGCTGAGAACCCGAATCATGTGTTTACAAAGGAAGAGCTGTTCCGCGAGATCTGGAACATGGATTCCGTCGGAGATATTGCGACCGTAACGGTGCACATCAAGAAGATCCGGGAGAAAATCGAGTTCAATACAGCAAAACCACAGTATATTGAGACGATATGGGGTGTCGGCTATCGTTTTAAAATATAAGCTGGTCACAGGGACTTATGTGCGCGTTTCTGTCAGACTGAGAGCAGTAACATTTCCCATATTGGAGGTATATGGAGAAAAATCTATCGTTATGCTTTGAAAATGCAGGAACTGTAACCCGGAGAGATCTGCTCCGGGTTGTCATTGTCATCCTGAAAAACGAGATAAAACACGCTGCGCGAGTTTTATCTCGCTATCGCGACGCTCGCCGCACACGAATACTTCGCATTCGGCTGCGGCTCACTGTTCGCGTAAATAAAACATTGTCACCCTAAAAGATAAAACGGGTTGACAATGTTCTTCGTTGAATTTATACTCAGAACTGTTTAAAAACAGGAGGAGAGAAATCAATGAAGAAGAACACAGTAAAGGATCTTTGCATGATCGCTGTTTTTGCGGCGATCATCAGTATCGTGGGACAGTTCAGCATTCCGCTTCCGGGCGGCGTTCCGATGACGCTGCAGACGTTGATCATCGCGCTGGCTGGCGCAGTTCTCGGATCGAAGAAGGGATTCTGGTCAACGGTTATCTATATACTGATTGGTGCAATCGGTGTTCCGGTGTTCGCAGGATGGACAGGCGGAATCGGGGCGATCATGGGAATGACGGGTGGATTCCTTGTTTCCTTCCCGCTGATTGCGCTGTTTACCGGTCTTGGAGATGAAATCGGCGTCCGCCTTTCTGCGTCGAAGAGTGCGCGGAGCAGAAAGGTCATTTCCTGCGTGAGCCTTCTGATCGGTGTTCTGGTCGGCTACGTCTTGAACTATGCGGTGGGATCTGTGTGGTTTATGGCAGTCGCACAGGCAAATCTTATGACAGCGCTCACAGCCTGTGTGATACCCTTTATTCCAACGTCGATTCTGAAGGCGGTTCTGGTGCTGATTCTCGGTCCGGTTCTGAAGCATTCTCTGGAGAAGGCACATGTTCTGGAGGTCAGACGCACAGCTGCTGTGTGAATTCATTAACTTGTCAGCAGAATACACAATGTGAATCGTGTGTTATCGTGTTTTGTGTCATTTGCGGAATACAATACGTGAATCACGAGCGAACGTGTTTTGTCTCATTTCCGGAAGGAGAACCATCTTATAGAGACAGACGGCCGGAAGGCGGATATGGAGAATTGTGTTATGGAGACAGACGGCCGGAAGGCGGATATGAGGCTTCGTCCCCATCATCTGCTGTGTACGCAGGGTTATGAGGGAAAAGGCTATGATGAACATTTCGTCAGAAGGATGACGGCTTATGTAACGCGGATGCGCCGGGAAGAGAACTTTCGTATTGAGATCACCCTTCGTCCGGATGATATCTGTGCCGCCTGTCCGAATCTCAGCGATTCTGAGCATTGCGTGAGCGATGACAAGGTGCTTGCTTTTGACCGGAAGGTCATGGAATTGTTCGGTCTGAAGGAGGGAGAGACCTACAATTATCAGAAGCTGATACGGGACATTGATGATCATATGACCAGGGAAAGGCTGCATTCCATATGCGGAACCTGCAGCTGGTATCCAGTCAGCCTGTGCCGGGACAGAATCCTTGGCGTCCGCACACGGACAGATCTGTAAAATGCGTGTTACTCCTTTTATTTTACAGAAAACATGCTTGAGTATAGCTTAATATTCGTGTATCATGAGATAAATGGCTATGTTGCAGACATGCCAGGAGCTGTATTGATCCACGCGCAAGGGTGGCAGATAAAAAGGAGGTATAGATATGTTATTTTTCAGATGTGATGGATGCGGAAACTTTATTACTTTTCTGAC
Organism: Bilifractor sp. HCP3S3_D3; assembly: GCF_052063915.1. Classification (NCBI taxonomy): domain Bacteria; kingdom Bacillati; phylum Bacillota; class Clostridia; order Lachnospirales; family Lachnospiraceae; genus Bilifractor; species Bilifractor sp. HCP3S3_D3. The sequence continues at coordinate 18,689 of NZ_JBQHWP010000025.1, read as the reverse complement.
GGAGAAGACGGCATGTACGCCGAAGTGCTGCGGCGAAACGATGAAGGAGCTTACACCGAACACGACGGACGCGGCGACAGAGAAGCATGTGCCGGTGGTCAGTGTTGAGAACGGAACGGTTACGGTCAAGGTCGGAAGCGTGGCACATCCAATGATGGATGAACATTATATCCAGTGGATCATCCTGGAGACAAAGAACGGATTCCAGAAGAGAGATCTGAAACCGGGAGATAAGCCAGAGGCGGTCTTTGCGCTCGCGGATGGAGAGGAACCAGTCGCGGCATATGAATACTGCAATCTGCACGGACTCTGGAAAGCGGAGATCTGATCGCAGTGACCGTACGGCACAAAAAAGGAGCGGCGATGCCGCTCTTTTTTTGTGTTGAAATTACATGGCAAATATTGTGCGGGATAGTAAAGTAGTAAGTAGAAATCCGTAGCGTATACAGAATGTTCCACAATTTATCGTATGGGCGTTTACAGGAGCATTCTTCAGAAAGAGATATTCGGAAAGGGAGGTATTTGTTATGTTAACAGCACGTGAAAATTTAATCGAAACAATAGAAGGCGGAAAACCGGATCGGATTGTGAACCAGTATGAGGGAATTGCTCTTCTGTTTCATCCTTTCTTGTTCCGTTCGCCGATGGTGCCAAAGGGAACAGAGGTCAAGGACGCAATTCCGAATGCCTGGGGTGTTTATAACGCATTTCCGAAGAACACGCCCGGCGCATTCCCTGTGCAGGACGCGGAGCATGTTCTGGTAAAGGATATTGATCACTGGCAGGATTATGTAAAAGTCCCGGATACGAATTTCACGGACGAAGAGTGGGGCAAATGTCAGGAGATGTATGACGCTGTCGGGGATAAGGCGATGAAGACCACATTTATTGCGCCGGGAGTATTTGAACAGTGTCATCATATGTGCAAGATCGATGATACGCTGATGGCGATGTATGAGTCCCCGGACGAGCTTCATGACATGATCAAGATGCTGACGGAGTTCGAGCTGCGCATTGCGGAAGGAATCTGTGATCATCTTCATCCGGAGGCAATTTTCCATCACGATGACTGGGGCAGTCAGAAGAGTACCTTTATGAGTCCGTCGATGTTTGAGGAATTTTTCGTAGAGCCGTATAAGCAGATCTACGGATATTATCACGATCACGGTGTAAAGTATGTCTTCCATCACTCTGACAGCTATGCCGCGACACTGGTTCCGGATATGATCGAGATGGGAATTGATGTATGGCAGGGATGCTTCTCGACGAATGATATTCCGAAGCTTCTCCGTGAGACAGACGGAAAGATTACCTTCATGGGAGGTATCGAGAATCATCTGGTAGATTTTGAGGGATGGACGGACGAGAACAATGAGGCGGTGATCCGGAAGACGCTTCAGGAAGACGGAACCAGATACTTCATCCCCTGCATCGCACAGGGAGGTCCCGGCTCCGTATTCCCGGGCGTATATCAGAGTATGTCTGATATCATTGACAAGATCAATGAAGAAAAGTATGGATTTACGAAGGAACAGCTGGAAGCGGCAAGAGAGCCGATTCAGATCATGTTCTGATCGCGGAAGGATTCCATGTTCAATCGGACCGGAGATGACAGGATCTCCATGGAAAGACGGAGATAGTATCTCGTTTGCGGATCATTCAGATCAACGGGATAGATTTCCTGTAATTTCCGGATCCGGTACATGACGGTGTTGCGGTGCGTAAAAAGGACTGCAGAGGTCTTGCTGACCGAGCGCTCGTTGTCGAGATAGGTCAGCAGGGTCTGAAAAGTCTCGTCATGGTTGGTTTCCTGATCATACCAGAGTTTGCGGATCAGCGGGTGGCAGGCGTGCACCCGCTCATTTTTTTCTGCAAAAAACAGAATGTAATCAATGGCATGGGGAGCAAATCCGGTGAGCCAGCCATCAGGCGTTTTCAGATCTGTGTTTTTTATTGCGAAGAGACACTGGTTCAGCATCCATGGAATCTCAGCAGTTCCCTTCGCACCGAGACTGAAGGCGGCCCGGATCTGATTGCTTTTATGCATCGCCGTGAGAAAATCGGTGAGATTCTGGTTCCCTTCGAGGATCTGGTTCGAGAGTACGAGTACGAAGGGGTCTTTTCGAAAAATTACGCAGCTTGGCAGATTGTGCTGCAGGATTCCGTATAGAATTTCGACCGACCGATAGGAATTCTGCCTGGAGTCCGGCTGAATGAGCAGCATCTGAAAATCGTCATTTTCGGTCCACTGCTGATACGTCAGCTGCATCTGAAGCTCTCTCGGGTCATAGGTCCGGTGAAAAATCAGGCTGTATATTGCGTTGAAACACGGACTGGATGCTCCGGAGAGGGTGATGGTGCCGAGTGCCGGTTCAAGGTACTGCGCAATTCGGTCAAGGATCTGGCAGTCGCCGGCGTTTGCAGGGCGCACCATCTCAAGAACGGTCATTCTTCCGCACGGTACACCGTTGAACTCAAGGATATAAGAAAGGCCTCCGTATTCCAGTGACGCAAGGTCGGCAGCGGTGAAATGATGCACGCCGTGGCGGCTCAAATCAATGTTGCTGTTGGAGAGGTCGAAAGCCTTAATTGCGTTCAGAGAAGAGTAGCCGTATCGGCTGATATATTCCCATTCCGGGTCTACGGTTGCGGGATCCGGATGCCTGCTTATCGCAAGAAGCCTGTTATTTGCGTCCTGTATGTTCATTGGATTTTGTATCATAAGCTCACAGGAATCGGTGATTTTCTGGAAATCATTCTTCTGAACAGCCTTCTGAATCCCATCTTCCCAGTCCTGGTAAAAATCAAAAACATCCTGAATGATTTCAAATGCTTCTTTTACGGTCACGTCATACAGATAGATCTTATCCCCTTCTCCGCTGCAGACGACGTAGTTTTTTTCCGGATAGACATGGACACAGTCCGTGGAATATACAAGCCTTGCACTTTTCAGTACCGGAGCAGCGTCCGGTCGAATACTGGTCTTAATATCCATTAAAGGAGAGAGCCGGTTGGCGATCATCCACATACTTAGTTTCATGATATTGTTTCCTTCATTATTTTTTATCCTCAATTATGAGTATAACATTTCTGCTGTTTCACAGCAAAAAATCAAAAACGTAAATTTGATATTTTGGCTTTTGGCTGTTTCATAGCACAAAAGTCAAAACTGTGAATTCGGTATTTTTTATCTTTCTGTTGTTTTACGGCACAAAATTCAAAGCCGTAAATTCGGTATTCTTGTGCTGACATGCTCTGTCCCGGAAAGGTTTATTTCTCTAGAATATTAACCATGAACAAGAATTTCGGTTTTCTGCAGTCCGGAAAGGTGCGCGCGGTTCCGGAAAAATGGAAGAAGACCGAACCTGATTAATTGCGGTGCGGCGAATTTACACGTATAGCAGTGTCGTTTATGCAGGACAGGAGGATTTACAAGGAAAATTTACAAGGAGGATAAAAGATGGAAGAAAAAAAGGTACGTGGCCCACAGCTTGCGGCGATCATGACACTGTATTTTGTCTCAATGGCGATCACGGTTGTGACCCCCGCTATGGCAACTTTTATGGAACACTGGCCGGACAAGGCAGAGTATATTTCCTATATTTCAACGCTCCCGACCTTATTCATCGTGATCGGCACATTTCTTGCCGGGGCGATAATGGGGAGAAAGATCAGGTACAGGACGCTTGCGATCATTGCGTCAGTCATTGCGCTGATCGGAGGCGTGGCGCCGGCGTTTTTTGACAATTTTGAGCTTACGCTGGTCTGCCGCGCGGTCATGGGTTTCGGAGCAGGTCTCATGGCGCCGCTCGGCAATGCGCTGATCGTTGGCTTGTATAAAGGACAGAAACAGGCAAGCATTCTGGGATATGGTACGCTGTTTATGAATGCCGGAGGAATTGTCCTGCAGATGTTGGGAGGATTCCTGGCAGGTACGGGTGAGAGAGGCTGGCAGATGGTATTCTGGGGGCATGCGCTCCTTATTGTTGCCGTGATCATGGCATTTTTCCTTCCGGAGCCGCCGGTGGAAGAGGTCGTTTCGAACAGTGGGAAAAAGGAGTCTGTCGGAAAAAAGGTGTATGTGATCGCAGCACTGATCTTTTTCTACAATCTGTTCGCGTTTCCGATCATGCTGAATATGTCGACGCTGTTTGTGCAGAGAAATGCCGGTGGTCCTGCAGTGGCAGCCACATCCCTCTCCCTGTACACAGTTGCCGGAGTGGCTGCCGGTTTCACCTTCGGTTTTCTGTTTAAGGCAGTAAAGAGGTTTGTAATTACTCTGGGGATGGCTCTGTGCGGAGTTGGTTTTCTGCTGGTCTTCGCCGGACACAGCATGATCGTCATGACCATAGGTCTTATTGTTGTGGGATTCGGATTTTCGACCTTCTTCCCCGCATTCATGACATGGATGGGCATGGTGACACCACCGAGCACGGTAGCAATGGCATCTTCTCTTATCCTTGCATGCATGAATCTGGGAGGATTTGTGGCTTCACCGTATAATTCGCTTCTGATGCGGATCTTTGGTGAGGATCATTTTATTCTTCCGATGATTGTGATCGCAATTGTATTCGATCTTGTGGCGGCAGTCATCTTTGTTTTTGCGAGTCCGTTCAAGAAGGAAAATACATAAGACAGAAAATACATAAGAAAGAAAAGAAGGACAGGAACGACGGGAAGAATAGATATAATCAGCCGGCGCAGGAACAGAGTTTTTGACGAAATTGAATGCGTATATTTTTCAAATTGAGAAGCTTACAGGTTGAGGAAAAGAGGAATAGATATGATTGGAAAATATATGAAAAGGGCATCAGAGAGAGATTATTCCAGGAACTGGGCACAGCCGGGTACATTTCCGTGGCTGATTCAGCAGCCGAAACCGCCGATCAGCGGGAGGCCGGTATCCGTGCGGGACAATTACATCCGTGCGGTCAAGGGAGAACAACCGTACTGGATTCCGTGCTATTTCTTTGAATCGAATACCATATGGCCGGACGCCATAGAGGAACATCCGGTTCCGGAGGTGAGCGGATATGACTGGTGGGGCGTATACTGGGAGATGGTCGACAGTATTAACGGTATGATTACCAAACCGGGAACCAGAACCATATCGGATTTTTCGAAGTGGAAGGAAGAACTGGAATGGCCGGATATCTCCGGGGTCGATTTTGAAGCGGACGGGAAGAAGATTCAGAAGGATCTGGATCCGGATCGTGTGCATATATACCAGTGTACGGAAGGCATTTTTGAGAGACTTCACGAGCTGATTCCGTTTGCGGAGTCATTGATGGCATTTTATGAGGAACCGGAGCTTCTGGCGGACTTCTTTGACAAAATGGCGGACTACAAGATCGAGACAACGCAGAAGGTATTCGATTATTACGGGCGCGTGGACGGCGTTCTGTATCACGATGACTGGGGCACCGAGCGCGCAGGCTTTTTCTCGAACAAGATGTTCGATGAGCAGCTTCTGCCTTATGAGAAAAAATTCCTGCATGATTTCGTAAAAAAGAATGGTCGGTTTGTAGAGCTGCACTCTTGTGGCAAGAACGGCCAGTATCTCCCGGAAATGATCGAAATGGGAGTGGATTACTGGAATCCGCAGCATCGTGCCAATGATTACGATGAATTGTTTGATCAGTGGAATACGAAAATGAGCTTCGCCTTTGATATTGATATACCACACGGGGCGGATGAGAAAGAAATCCGGAGAATTGTGCGTGATTTCGTGGATCATTACGGAGAAAACGGCAGAATCCTGGCGAGCGTAATGACGGATATGACAGATCCGAAACAGACGGACATCGCGAGGGACGAGCTCTACCACTATTCCCTGGAATACTACAACAGGCTTTATCACAGAGAGGGCTGAAGATATCCCTGCTGCAGCTGGCATATATATGATGACTGCAGCAGGGATACTCATGACGACTGGCTCCGGAAATTTCTGTCGGTATTATTTCGTATGATGTTTTGAAACTTTTTTGTCGATACTCAGAATCTCCTGTTCCGGGTTGTATACCACCTTGATGTATGCGGAGACAGACGGTGCGCCGGCGCGGATTGCGACATGCTGGCATTCCTTTACCACGTCCATCAGCTGGTCGTAGCTGTCTCCTTCGATGGCGGTCTCGAAAGGCCCCACATAATAGCTGAGGCCGGTGCTCTTGATGTAGGCGATAACCTCATCTACAATCCGGATCAGCTCTTCATCGTTGTCCACATCTGGTAATGTCTGAATGGCTACACTTGCCTTCATTTCTTTTTTCCTCCTTTTCCCTTTTCAACATCTTCGTATTCAACAGCCAACAAGGAAATCGCGCGCCGCAGGTGGATTTCTGCGTCTGTCGGCATAAAAAATGCAGCAGCACCGGAATGAATCAGGCACTGCTGTATCAAGGATGAAGAGCGGGTTTTCTACGGAAAAATCCTATGATTCTCTTTACGCTTCCTACGCTGGCATGATCCAGATCAGGTATAAGGGTCACAGACAACATCTGTATCTCAGTCCTTTCCGGCGGACTCCCCTGCTGTATTTCTATATTTTAGTCACTTTATTTTTCAGTGTCAATCCTGTGGCGGGTTAAAACAGCAAAGCAAAGGCAGCAAAGGATACCAAAGTTAATTGTTGATTTTGCCCGCCTGCCGCAGATTTAAAATGGAATCCTGCATCTTCGGTGGTATAATGTGCAGGTATGAGTTTGAAAGCGGGTTTGGGATATGACGAAGGATATGACGAAAGGGCCGATTCTAAAGACCCTGATACTGTTTACAATTCCCCTGGTTCTGGGAACGCTTCTTCAGCTTACTTATAATGCGGCAGACAGCATGATTGTGGGACGGTTTGTCGGAAAAACAGCGCTCGCGGCAGTGGGTACGACAAATCCTCTGGTTACCCTGGTTCTGCTTTTCACAAACGGGATCTGTCTCGGGGCGGGAATACTGGTAAGCACGCTGTATGGAGCGGGAAAGAAGGAGGAGCTGCAGAGACAGGTAAGTACGGGAATGATCTCAGGGTGCGTTTTCTCCGTGGCAGTCGCGGCTGTGATGTTTGTGGCAGCGAAGCCGCTTCTGATGGCGCTGCAGGTGGAGGCGGTCATTCTTCCGGAGGGAGTCTTCTATCTGAGGATCATACTGTTCGGCATGTTCTTCAGTTTTATCTATAATTATCTGGCCAGTATGCTGCGGGCGATGGGTGACAGCGTCTCTCCGCTGATTTTTCTCGGCGGAAGTGCGGTACTGAATATTCTCGGGGATCTTTTTTTTATCGCGTTACTTCACATGGGAGTGGAAGGCGCCGCGATCAGTACGGTGATCTGTGAGGCCCTCAGTGCGGTTCTTTGTTATTTCTATATTCAGAGGAAGGTTCCGGAGCTTCGTCTTGGAAAAAAATGGCTGATCTTTGACTGGTCGATGCTGAAGAAAACCCTTGCGTTCGGTTTTGTGAGTGCGCTCCAGCAGAGCACGGTTCAGATGGGAAAGATTGGAACCCAGACCATCGTAAATACGCTCGGGGTAAACGCGACGGCGGCTTTCAACGCAACGAACCGGGTGGATGATTTTGCAACGATTCCCCAGCAGAATATCGCGCACGCCATGACTTCGGTGATGGCGCAGAACGTCGGAGCGGGGAATGCGTCGCGGGTGAAGCGGACATATCGTGCCGGAATGTATTGCGAGCTCGTTTATGGCGTGGTGATCGGTGCTGTGGTGTTTTTGGCGGCAGGGCCGCTGACCAGGCTGTTTACTTCGGATCCTGAGGTCATCGCGGAAGGGCAGCGCTATATGCGGCTCATTGCGGTCATGTATCCGGTTCCCGCGTTCACAAACGGACTTCAGGGATATTTCCGGGGAACGGGGGACTTGAAGGTCACGTTATATTCCAGTCTGATCAACATGGGAGTCCGGGTCGCATCGGAAATACCGATGGTGTTCGTGTGGCACTGGGGTTTCATCTCGATTCCATGGTCGTATCTTTTCGGATGGATCGCGATGAGCATATTTGAGCTTCCATTCCTGATCCGGCGTCTTCGCCGGATGGGAAAGAGGCCGACAAACGAGAAAGCGGAGACAGAGTAAGGAGCCACAGCGTCAGAAAAAACCGCGGCGCGGGAAAACCGCAGCGCAGGTAACAGCCGCGGTCGTGGGGAAGGAAATCGTGCGACAGAAAAACCGCTGCGCGGATCAAATGTTACGACTCAGGGAAAATGCGCGGTGCGGACCAGATGTTGTGACGCAGGAGAAAGGCCGCTGTGTGGGAGGAAGCCGCAGCTCGGGATGAGGTCATGATACAGGACGAAGCCGAGAGAGGCACCGGGCGTATCGGTGACCGGTGGAGAGTGAATATGGGTACAATTTTTTACATTATGGGAAAGAGCGCAAGCGGGAAGGATCACATATACACCGCGCTGCTTGCCCGGTCGGAGCTGAATCTGAAGCCGATCGTGCTGTATACCACAAGGCCGATGCGGCAGGGAGAAGAGAACGGCAGAGAATATTATTTTTCAGACGAGAGGCATCTGGCGGAACTGAGAAAAGCCGGGCGGATCATTGAGGAACGCTGTTATCAGACGGTCAGCGGACCGTGGTATTATTTTACGGCGGATGAGGGACAGATTGATCTGAAGAAGAGCGATTATCTCGGAATCGGTACGCTGGAATCCTATGAGCAGATGGTCCGGTACTACGGAAGGAATGTCATGGTTCCAATCTATATTGAAGTAGACGATGGAATCCGTCTGGAGCGGGCACTGCGGAGAGAACGGAAGCAGAAGCAGCCTCAGTACGAAGAAATGTGCAGGCGATTTCTGGCGGATCAAAAGGACTTTTCCGGGGAAAAAACAGCGCGGGCCGGCATCACCAGGCGGTTTAAAAACAACGGAACGATCCAGGAATGCATCGATGAAATCGCAGGCTTTATCCTTTCGATAAAACAGCGCCGGCCATGATGCCCTGACAGAAGAAGAATGCCGACAATCATGCGCAGGAAGAAAAAACGCTGCCAGTCATCATGTTCAGATAAGGATCCTGTAAACGATCGGCCTTGTCAGTCATGCGCACAGTAAGGATGGACAGCAGCAGAAGAAGAACAGGCGGAGGGTACCCAGGCGACAGGAATTATGGTATCATAGATTGAATAGCTCTTCGAAAATGCAGACAAGATCGTCACGCGCGAAGCAGAAGTTCGCAGAATATCAAGCTCAAGGAGGGATTAATCATGCGTGAACCTGACGAAATGAAGGGATTTGCGGGGATTGTTGGACATAAAGATGTAGTGTCACATATTCAGAATGCAGTCCGGACGGGAAAAATCTCTCATGCGTATATTATCGGCGGGGAGAAGGGATCTGGAAAGCGGCTCATAGCGACACTGTTCGCCATGACGCTTCAGTGCGAGGAGCATGGAACGGAACCCTGCGGAAAATGTGCCTCCTGCCGTAAGGCTCTTGGCGGAAATCATCCGGATATCATCTATGTGACGCATGAAAAGCCGAACTCTGTAGGAATCGACGAGATCCGGGAGCAGCTGGTGGAGGATGTGCAGATCCGTCCCTATGAGAGCAGGTATAAGATTTATATCGTGGAGGAAGCGGGAAAGATGACGCCGCAGGCGCAGAACGCGCTTCTGAAGACGATCGAGGAACCGCCGGAATATGCCGTCATCATGCTTCTGGCGGACAATCCGGAGATTCTGCTTCCGACGATACGCTCCAGATGCGTGACATTAAATCTGAAGCCGGTTACCGAGGAAGAGATGAAGGATTATCTGATGCAGCAGCTCCATGTGCCCGACTATCAGGCGGATATCATGGCATCCTTTGCCCAGGGAAATATCGGCAAGGCAAAACGGATCGCAGAGTCCTCTGAATTCATGGAGATGGTGGAGAATGCCGTATATCTTCTGAAGAACTCCCAGAAGATGGAGGTCAGTGAGATGATTGACGCCGTGCGGGAGATGGCCGGAGATAAGCAGAAAATCTACGATTATTTCGACATCTTCACGATCTGGTTCCATGATGTCCTGATGTTCAAGGCGACACGGGAAGTGGACGGTCTTGTGCTGAAGGGTGAGATCAACGCGATCCGGGAACGCGCAAGCACCAGCTCATATGAGGGACTGCAGAAGATTCTGGAAGCGATACAGACGGCAGCGGGAAGATTCCGGGCGAATGTAAATCCTGATCTGACGCTTGAGCTTCTGTTTCTCACAATACGGGAGTGCTGACCGGCGGAGATGATGTGAAATACAGATCCCGGGAACGGGATTGATAGGAGTAAGCAATATGGTAAAAATTATTGGAATCCGGTTTCGAAATGGGGGAAAGGTCTACTATTTCGATCCGAAGGACATGGAATTCAAGAAGGGTGGTTATGCCATCGTTGAGACCGCCAGGGGCGTGGAGTGCGGAAGAGTTGTGCTTGCGCCGCGGGAGGTTGAGGACAGTCAGGTGGTGCAGCCGCTTCGGCCGGTGATTCGCGTGGCCGGAGAGGCGGACATTGAGCATGAGAAGGAGAATCAGCGCAAGGAAAAGGAAGCCTACCGGATCTGCAGACAGAAGATCAGGGATCACAACCTGGATATGAAGCTGGTGCAGGCGGAATACACCTTCGACAACAAGAAGATGCTGTTTTATTTTACGGCGGACGGAAGAGTGGATTTCCGGGAGCTGGTAAAGGATCTCGCCTCAGTGTTCCGGACAAGGATCGAGCTTCGCCAGATCGGTGTCCGCGATGAGACAAAGATGCTCGGCGGAATTGGAACCTGTGGAAGACCGCTTTGCTGCAGTACGTATCTGTCTGATTTTGCGCCCGTCTCGATCAGGATGGCAAAAGAACAGAATCTCTCCTTGAACCCGGCGAAGATCTCCGGAGTCTGCGGGCGGCTGATGTGCTGTCTTAAGAATGAGGAGGAAACCTATGAATATCTGAACCGGAAGCTGCCGGGCGTCGGAGATGTGGTTCAGACGCCGGACGGACGGGAAGGAGAGGTACAGTCTCTGAATGTTCTCCGTCAGAAGGTCCGGGTATTGATCGAGGAAGGCGATGACAAAGAGGTCGCAGATTATGCGGCAGAGGAGATAACGCTGATTCAGAAGCGGAAAAAAGGAGGAAAACCGGAAAAGGAGCATGCTGGCGCAGAACGTTCCGGCCAGCCTGGAAAATCCGGAGCAAACACTCGCGCTGAGCGCGGCGGTAAGGAGCGGCCGGGCAGGGCTGCTTCTTCCGGAGAGGGCAGCGCGCAGGGAGAAGCAGAGAAGTCCGCACCGGGAGATACCGGTTTCTCCGGCAGAAAGGAAGCAAGAGACCGGAGAGAGAGCCGACGGGAGCAGTCCGGAAGAGATGGCGGCAGGAGAGAATCCAGAGAATCATCCGGGGGAAGAGAGCAGGAACGGCGCCAGAGGATGGCTGCGGGTGAGAGGCTGAACTCCGAAAGGGGAGGCAGACCGGCTCCGGAGGCTGATGGCGCTGAGGAACGTCAGGATGAGAACCCGGAGAGAAGAAGCCGGCGAAACCGTCGTGGAAGACGGGGAAACCGTGACAGAAGAAATGGGATGGATCCGGAAGGAACGGTGAGTCGCGAGAGTGAAGGCTTTCGCGCGCGGGGAGAAAAACGCTCTCCGGAGGACGGAAGAGATTCCGAATCACAGAATCCGGAGCGGACCAGAAGACGGGACCGCAGACGCCCGGATCGAAGCAGAAGAGAGATGCCGGAAGAAAACAAGGAGTCGTAAATGTCCCCAGAACTGAAACAAGGAGAGCATCTGGATGATCTCCAGAATGGATTTTTTATCATCCAGGGGCAGAAGAGCTTCCGCTACGGAATCGATGCGGTGCTTCTGTCCGGTTATGCGAAGGTAAAACCGGGAGAGCGGGTGCTGGATCTCGGAACAGGGACGGGAATTCTGCCGATCCTTCTGGCTGCCAAGACGCCGGGACAAAGCTTCACGGGGCTGGAGATTCAGAAGGAAAGCGCGGATATGGCCGGCAGAAGTGTGGCCCTTAATCATCTGAACGACAGAATATCCATTGTACAGGGAGACATCCGGGAAGCCGTATCCATATTCGGTGCGGCTTCCTTTGACGTAGTGGTCAGCAATCCGCCCTATATGATCGGCCGGCACGGACTGACGAATCCCGATCCGGCAGTGGCCATCGCGAGACATGAGATTTTGTGCAGCTTCCGGGACATTGCGGAGCAGACGTCCCGGATTCTCACGGACAGAGGACGCTTCTACCTGATTCACCGGCCCTTCCGCCTGGCGGAGATTATGTGTACCCTGAAGGAGTACCGGCTGGAGCCGAAGCGGATGCGTCTGGTGTATCCTTTTGCGGACAAGGAACCGAACATGGTTCTTCTGGAAGCGTGCAAGAACGGAAATCCGAGGATCCGGGTGGAAAAACCTCTGATCGTATACGAGAGGCCCGGCGTATATACCCGGGAGATTCGCGAGATTTACGGTGACGGAAGATAATCCCGCGCCGGCTCATGGAAAACAATTGAGATACGGCGAAAGTGCCGGAAAGGAGGCTGTAATGCCGGGCAGACTTACACTTTGCGCAACACCGATTGGAAATCTGGAGGATATTACCTTCCGGGTTGTCCGGGCGCTGAGGGAAGCGGATCTGATCGCCGCGGAGGATACGAGAAACAGCATCAAGCTGCTGAATCATTTTGATATCCACACCCCGATGACTGCCTATCACGAGAACAACCGCTACGACAAGGGCAGACAGCTTGTGGAGAAGATGCTTTCCGGAACGAATATTGCCCTGATCACGGACGCGGGCACACCGGGCATCTCCGATCCGGGAGAGGTTCTCGTCGAGTTGGCCGTGGAGGCGGGGATAGAGGTCACTTCGCTTCCGGGGCCGGCCGCCTGTATTACGGCGCTGACGATGTCGGGACTGTCCACGAGGCGGTTCGCCTTCGAGGCATTTCTTCCCATGGAGAAAAAGGAGAGGGCAGCGGTACTGGAGGACCTGAAGGCAGAGACGAGAACGATCATTCTCTACGAGGCGCCCCACCGCCTGGTGAGGACGCTCGGGGAGCTTCGGGATGTGCTCGGCGGAGAACGGAGGATCAGTCTTTGCAGGGAACTGACAAAAAAGCACGAAAATGTACAGCGGACGACAATTGGCGCCGCGCTGGAACATTTTGAGACGGAAGCGCCAAGAGGTGAGTTCGTTCTGGTCATTGCGGGAAAGAGTTTCCGGGAGCGGAAAGAGGAAGAGCAGGAGTTCTGGAAGAAAATGACCGTGGAAGAGCACATGGCATATTATCTGGACCGCGGGACAGACCGGAAAGAGGCCATGAAGCAGGTAGCCCGTGACCGGGGCTGCGGCAAACGGGAGATCTACGCATATCTCAACAAAAACACATAAGGATTCGGCACGGCCCGGTTCATGGTGACCGGGTGCAGTTATTCACAGATGTATCAGTGTCCGGCCGGTCCGACAGACCCGGGACCGCGTAAATGCGCGCAACTGTTCACGCAGGGGTTATCTGCACTTTACGAATGCCGGATCTGTTGTTATAATATTCTAATCAAAATAGGGTGTATGTACCCCTCGAAAGGAGATGTTTTTATGAATATCACGATCAGTGGAAAGAATATAGAGATTACCGACGGTCTCAGAGCTGCAGTAAATGAAAAACTGAGCAAGCTGGAGAGATATTTCACACCGGATACAAACGTAATCGTTACACTGAGTGTGGAAAAAGAAAGACAGAAAATCGAGGTTACCATTCCTGTCAAAGGCAAAATCATCCGTTCCGAGCAGGTCAGCAACGATATGTATGTATCCATTGATCTTGTAGAAGAGGTGATCGAGCGTCAGCTTCGCAAGTATAAGACGAAAATTATAGACAAGAAACAGGCTGCTTCTAATTTCCAGAAGACATACATCGACAATGATTATATGGAGAATGAGGAGATCCGTATTGTCCGGACGAAGAAGTTTGATATCAAGCCGATGTATCCGGAAGACGCATGCGTACAGATGGAACTTCTCGGACACAATTTCTTCGTGTTCATGAATGCGGACACGGATCAGGTTAATGTCGTATATAAGAGAAAAGGAAACACTTATGGTCTGATTGAACCGGAAAACTGATCTGAGATTTTCGGATCGCACCGTTTCCGGCAGACCTGCCAGAGGGAAAAGACGCCGAAAGGCGTTTTTTCCTCGTAAACCACACAGGAGCTTAGAATTTAGGAATGAAATTATCAGAAAGAATCTTTGGCACACACAGCCAGAGAGAGTTAAAACGAATTGAGCCGATCGTAGACAAGGTAGAATCCTATCGTCCCGCCATGCAGGCGCTCAGCGACGATGAGCTTCGCGCCAAGACGAAGGAGTACAAGGACCGCCTGGCGGGCGGCGAGACACTGGATGACCTTCTGCCGGAAGCATTTGCAACCGTAAGGGAGGCGGCAAAACGTGTACTGGGTATGGAACCCTACAGAGTTCAGATTATCGGCGGAATCATTCTTCATCAGGGGCGTATCGCGGAGATGAAGACCGGTGAAGGAAAAACCCTCGTATCCACGATGCCGGCTTATCTGAACGCCCTCACGGGAAGAGGAGTGCACATCATCACCGTCAATGATTATCTGGCGAGCCGTGACGCGGGCTGGATGGGAAAGGTTCATGAGTTCCTGGGTCTGACCGTAGGATGCGTTCTGAACAGCATGAAGAATGATGAGCGCCGTGCCCAGTACAACTGTGACATCACCTATGTCACAAACAATGAGGACGGTTTTGATTATCTTCGTGACAACATGGTGATATACAAGGATCAGATGGTGCAGAGAGATCTTGCTTATGCGATCATCGATGAGGTTGACTCGGTTCTGATCGATGAAGCCCGCACCCCTCTGATCATTTCCGGACAGAGCGGAAAATCTACGAAGCTCTACGAGACGTGTGATATTCTGGCGACACAGCTTCAGCGCGGTGAGGCTTCCGGCGAGGTTACCAAGATGACTGCCATCATGGGCGAGGAAATCGAGGAGACCGGAGACTTTATCGTAAATGAGAAGGACAAGATTGTGACGCTGACCGAGCAGGGCGTCAAAAAGGTGGAGCAGTTCTTCCACATTGATAACCTCTCAGATCCGGAGAATCTTGAGATCCAGCACAACATCATCCTGGCGCTTCGTGCGCACAATCTGATGTTCAAGGACCGCGATTACATTGTCAAGGATGATCAGGTATACATCGTAGATGAGTTTACCGGACGAGTGCTTCCGGGCCGCCGTTATTCCGACGGACTGCATCAGGCGATTGAGGCGAAGGAGCACGTAAAGGTAAAGCGCGAGAGCAAGACGCTTGCCACCATCACCTTCCAGAACTTCTTCAATAAATATGAGAAGAAGGCAGGTATGACAGGTACCGCTCTGACAGAGGAGCAGGAGTTCCGCGATATTTACGGAATGGATGTCATCGAGATTCCGACGAATAAACCGATCGCCAGAATCGATCATGATGATGCCGTCTATATCACAAAGAAGGAGAAATATCGGGCGGTAATCGAGGACGTCAAGGAGTCTCACGCGAAGAAACAGCCGGTACTTGTGGGTACCGTCAACATTGATACCTCAGAGCTTCTCAGCCGCATGCTGAAGAGAGAGGGAATTCCGCATCAGGTACTGAACGCGAAATATCATGAGCTTGAGGCCGAGATCATATCCCACGCGGGCGAGGCGGGAGCGGTAACCATTGCCACGAATATGGCGGGCCGTGGTACCGATATCAAGCTTGATGAGGAAGCGAGAGCGGCCGGAGGACTGAAGGTCATCGGTACGGAGCGGCATGAGTCGAGACGTATCGACAATCAGCTGCGAGGACGTTCCGGACGACAGGGAGATCCGGGAGAGAGCCGTTTCTATCTGTCACTGGAAGACGATCTTCTCCGCCTGTTCGGCTCCGAGAAGCTGATGTCCGTCTTCAAATCTCTGGGCGTATCCGAGGGTGAGGAGATTCACCACAAGATGCTTTCCTCGACAATCGAGAAGGCGCAGGAGAAGATCGAGGGCAACAACTACGGAATCCGTAAGAATCTTCTGGATTATGACCTTGTCAACAACGAGCAGAGAGAGATCATCTACAAGGAGCGCCGCCAGGTTCTGAACGGCGAGAGCATGCGTGATTCTATCATGAAGATGATCTACGACACGATCGACAACACCGTGGAGCGGGCGATCGGCGAGAGTGGAGATGAACCGGACAACTGGGATCTGGATGAACTGAACCGTCTGCTGCTTCCGATTATTCCTCTTCAGAAGATAACGAAAGAAGATGTCGCTGCTCTGAAGAAGGGCAAGGAGGAGCTGAAGCAGAACCTCAAGGACAAGGCAGTCCGGCTTTATGAGGAAAAAGAGGCCCAGTTCCAGTCTGAGGAACAGATCCGTGAGCTGGAGCGTGTCATCCTTCTGCGTGTGATCGATGAGAAATGGATGAATCACATCGATGATATGGAGCAGCTGCGCCAGGGTATCGGACTTCAGGCATACGGCCAGAAGGATCCGAAGGTGGAGTACAAGATGCTGGCCTATGACATGTTCAATGAAATGACCGCGTCAATTCAGGAGGACACCATCCGCCTGCTGTACCATGTCCGGATCGAGGAGAAGGTGGAGCGTGAGCAGGTAGCTCAGGTCACCGGAACAAACAGAGATGACACATCCGAACGGAAGCCGATACAGAAAAAGGCAAAAAAGATTTATCCGAACGACCCCTGCCCGTGCGGAAGCGGTCTGAAGTATAAGCAGTGTCACGGACGGAAGGGAGCACCGCCGCTGGATATCTGAGTGAAGAACTGATCCGAAGAGCAGATGATCAGAAGAGCTGCCGTGTCGGGGGTGTCCTGCCGGCGCGACAGCATCGTCATGCCGTCGGACAGATGACGGCATGCGGCGGGAATATTTTTTTACGCGAACAGTGAGCCGCAGCCGAATGCGAAGTATTCGTGTGCGGCGAGCGTCGCGATAGCGAGATAAAACTCGCGCAGCGTGTTTTTTCTCGTTAAAGAGGGCCCCGATTACCGGTTTTCGGAACCGGCCCTTCAGGATGCGCAAACCGGAATAAAATGTTCACAGAACAAAAGGTGGTGAAGCTGGTGGTAGTAGAACTTGAAAACATGAAACAGGAACTCAGGACATTCGATCAGCCATTGGTGGAAGTGAGGGATTCACTTTGACCTCGCTAGCAAAGAGCAGCGGATCGAAGAATTAGAGAGAAAAATGGAGGAGCCGAATTTCTGGGACAACCCGGAGGAGGCTCAGAAGCAGACAAGAGAGCTGGGAAATCTCAAGGACGATCGGGACACCTACAAGAAGCTGGTATCCTCTAAGGAAGACATCGAGACATTGATCGAGATGGGCGAAGAAGAGGATGACGAGTCGGTCGTTCCGGAAGTGCGGGAGATGCTGGATGAGTTCAAGGAGAAGCTTGAGAATATCCGGATCAAGACACTGCTCTCCGAGGAATATGATTCCTGCAACGCGATCGTGAGACTGAACGCGGGAGCGGGCGGAACCGAGGCTATGGACTGGTGCGGCATGCTTTACCGTATGTATACAAGGTGGGCGGAGAGGCATCATTTCAGCATTGAGGAACTGGATTATCAGGAAGGCGATGAGGCCGGCATCAAGTCGGTAATGTTCCAGGTCAACGGCGAGAATGCGTATGGCTATCTCAAGTCGGAGGCAGGAGTTCACCGTCTGGTCCGGATTTCTCCGTTTAATGCGCAGGCAAAGCGGCAGACCTCCTTCGTATCGTGCGATGTCATGCCGGATCTGGACAAGGATATTGATATCGAAGTGCGTGACGAGGACATCCGTGTGGATACCTATCGTTCCAGCGGTGCCGGCGGTCAGCACGTCAACAAGACCTCATCGGCAATCCGGATCACCCATCTGCCGACCGGTATCGTGGTCACCTGTCAGAACGAGCGGTCTCAGCATATGAACAAGGACAAGGCTATGCAGGTCCTGAAATCAAAGCTGTATATGCTTGAGCTGGAGAAGCAGGCGGAGAAAGAGGCCGGAATCCGCGGCGAGGTGACGGATATTGCATGGGGACATCAGATCCGTTCCTATGTCCTTCAGCCGTATACGATGGTGAAGGATCTGCGGACAGGAGAAGAGCGTGCACAGGCAAGTGCTGTCCTGGACGGCGATATTGACCCGTTTATCAATGCGTACCTGAAGTGGAGCGCGCTGAAGAAGAAGGAGCACACGAAGTAACGAAAAGTAAGTGCCTTCGAAATCGCATCCAGTCTCTTACACACGCTTCGCGACAGGCGACCTGTCTGCGTTTTCGAAGAGCTGTTTTTTTAATAACCTTGTATAAGCTACGGATTGCTCCGTGCTTCGCACTCCCGCAATCCTACAGGTGACCGACTTCGTCGGTCTGTCGCGGCGTTCGCCCCACCGCTTCACACTTTGTGTGAGCGGATGTGGCTCACTGCCCGCGCATATTCGCGTTTTCGCCGTGTTTCACACGGCTTCACGCTCATACCTGTTGCCTTCGAAATCGCATCCAGTCTCTTACACACGCTTCGCGACAGGCGGCCTGTCTGCGTTTTCGAAGAGCTGTTTTTTTAATAACCTTGTATAAGCTACGGATTGCTCCGTGCTTCGCACTCCCGCAATCCTACAGGTGACCGACTTCGTCGGTCTGTC
>NZ_JBQHWP010000024.1:0-43225 GCF_052063915.1 Bilifractor sp. HCP3S3_D3 | reverse complement strand
TTATATCTGAAGATCTATTGTCCGGTTAATGTGTCCTTACTTGTCCGCTAATTATGTCTCAGACTGTCCGCCGAATATGGCACAGATGTCCGTTTAGCTCGACAATCTGCATTTATGCTTCCATTTTTATTTTTTTACACTCTTTTCATTGTATACCCTTTGATCCAGGGCGTCTGGGTCAGCCTGAATAAGTGGACCTTGATGGGAAGGATGGAGTTTGTTGGAGCAGATAATTTTATTCGGATGTTTAAAGATCCGGAATTCTGGGAAGCCTTATGGCACTCGACGAAATTTACTATTATTACAGCACCAATCATTGTGGTATCGGCACTGATCCTGGCACTTCTTGCAAATCGAACAACTCATTATAAAAAGTTTCTTAGAATTTGCTATTACCTTCCATGTGTACTTTCTGTTTCGGTTGCCTCTTTTTTATCCGAGTACACGTTTACACCGATACGCGGCCTGGTGAATGGTATTCTTGAGTCGATAGGATTAGTTGATTCAGAAACGGCACCTTTATGGCTTCAAAACGTTCACCTGGTGTGGTTTGTCATTATTATTATGACTGTATGGTGGACAACAGGTTTCTCCATGCTGCTTTATTTGTCGGCGCTTCAGAATGTTCCAGAGGGAGTTAGAGAGGCTGCAAAAATTGATGGTGCGACTAAGCCACAGACCCTGTTTTATATTATCCTTCCGCTCCTGAGAGAGACAACATGGCTTGTAGCTTTACTTCAGATTATTGCCTGCTATAAAGTATTCGGTCAGATCTATATTATGACAAGTGGCGGTCCAGGCAATAGTACAAGGCCGTTAGTACAGTACATATATCAGCAGGGATTCAGCAAAAATGCAATGGGGTATTCAGCGGCAATGTCATATGTTCTTTTCGTAATCCTGGCGGTTGTATCAATGGTACAGTTGAAACTTCAGCGGCGAAAGGAGATGGTATGAAATGAAATCGAAGAGTAAATTCAAAATCGGAACACTGGTTCTTGCGTTTGTGTCAATTGCGATTGCACTTGTCATGATTCTTCCGATAGTCTGGGGCTTATTCTGCTCGCTGCAACACGAAGGAAAACAGATAAAAACGATTTGGGATTGGTTCACTCCGCCATATACTTTGGCAAATTATCCGAAGCTGATCGCCAACAGCGAAGTACTGGTGTGGTTTATCAACAGCCTGGTAGTTGCCGTGATTACAATGGTCCTCACTGTTTTAATCACGACTATGGCTGCATATGCACTTGCGAAGATTCCGTTTAAAGGAAGGCATGCATTTTACATGTATTTTCTTCTTGGCATGCTGATCCCGACAGAAGCGACGGTTGTCCCTTTGTTTATTCTGGTTAAGGGACTTGGGCTTGCAGATTCTTATGCGGGTCTGATATTCCCGACAATTGCAAATGCAATGATGCTGATAGTCACTGTAAGCTTTTTTAAGTCTGTTCCAGATTCGATAATAGAGGCTGTTCGTATTGATGGAGGGTCGGAATTTACCATTTTCTGGAGAATAATGCTTCCTCTTTCCAAGCCAATTATTGCAACTGTTTGCCTGTTTTCATTTGTGAATAGCTGGAACAATTATCTGTGGCCTCTGCTTTGTATCTTCAGCGATAAGCTTTATACCATGCCAATCGGTATACCGACACTGCTAAAGATACAATCTCCGGATTTCGTTGTGCCTATGACCGCTAATATGATTTCTTCACTTCCAATGATTATTATGTTCATTATATTTGAACGCCAAGTCGTAGAGGGAATCTCTACCCAGGGACTGAAGGAATAAGCCTGTAAAAAGTTTTACTATAATCTATGCAAGGAGAATGAGGAACATGCATATTGAAAATTACCCGCGCCCGCAGTTTGTAAGACCTGAATGGACAAATCTAAACGGAGAATGGGATTTTGCATTTGACAGAGACGATGTGGGAAAAGCAGAAAAGTGGAACGTGCATTTCCCACAGGGTCAAAAAATTGTTGTCCCGTTCACTTATGAAACGAAGTTAAGCGGTATCGGTATAGAAGAAGATGTGAATGTTATATGGTATCATAGACAGCTGCCTGCCAGCAGGAGGGATCTTTCGAACGAATGTTTGATTCTGCATATGGAGGGGTGTGATTATAAGTCCGAAATTTATGTCAATGGCGTTATGATAGGAAGCCATACGGGCGCATATTCCAGAGCAAGTTATGATATCACGGATGCCCTTAATGATCGTGATAACTTTTTAACTGTAAGAATTGAAGATAGCCGCAATAAGAGTCAGCCCAGAGGAAAACAGAGATGGCTTGATGATAACTATGGTTGCTGGTATGTACAGACAACCGGAATATGGAAGACAGTATGGTTGGAGAAAGTTCCTTCTGTATATATACAATCGCTCAGATTGACTCCATCGGTAAAGGAATGTTGTGTCGATTTTGATATAGAAGTTAGTCAGCTTCCGGCAGATAACGAAAAATATTCTGCCTGGCTCAGGGTTATGGATGGAGAAAGGGAGGTTAATAAGGTATCTCTTGCTTTGGCGGAGAAAAAGGTAAGCGGAAGGTGCTTTTTGTATGGTAGTGAACTTCATGACTGGGGAATAAAATTGTGGTCTCCTGAACACCCTGATCTTTATGATGTTGAAGTGATGTTGATTCGTGATGGGCAAGTTGCAGACAAGGTCTATTCGTATTTTGGATTAAGGGATATTTGCTGCAGCAAAGGACAAATCCTTCTTAATGGGATTCCTCTGTACGAGCGCTTGATTCTTGATCAGGGATACTGGAAGGACTCGGGACTTACTCCCCCGGACGAAGAGGCTCTTATAGAGGATATTGATAAGACTCTTGCCTTAGGATATAATGGGGTGCGTAAGCATCAGAAAGTAGAAGATGAAAGATATCTCTATTGGGCAGATGTTAAGGGCCTTCTGGTTTGGAGTGAGGTGGGAGCGTTTTATGACTTCACGGAAGAGGCTATTGCGGATTTCACTCAACAGTGGATTGAGATTGTCCGCGATAATTACAATCATCCATCTATTATTACATGGACTCCCTTTAATGAGAGCTGGGGAATTCGGCAGGTAAAAACGAATAGGCAGGAACAGGAATTCACGAAGGGAATTTATTCACTTACGAAGAGTCTTGATGCTACAAGACCAGTTATTGCAAACGATGGGTGGGAACATACTATTTCGGACATTATTACCATCCACGATTATGCAGAAAACGGAGACTCCTTTTACCGGCATTATATGAATCATATTCAGGAGATCTTGAAGAATGAGTGCTTCCCTTCACGTGAAAAAGCTGCGTTTGCGGACGGGTATGAATACAAGGGGCAGCCTATTATGATTACTGAATATGGAGGAATCGCTTTTCAAACGGACAAGGGATGGGGATATGGTAATCAGGTCTCAGACGAGAAAGAATTTTTGAAACGCTTTAAAAATATAACAGAGGCAATAAAAAGGATTCCATGGTGTAGCGGATATTGTTACACACAGCTCACAGATGTACAACAGGAGGTTAAGGGTCTCTTGAATGAAAACCGGACGTATAAAGTATGTCCTGATAAGATCAAGGCTATTAATGAAATTCCTGCAGGGGAATAATCTACTAATACAACAGGATCAGCAGGGATAACTGCTTGATCCTGTTTGTTGATTTTAATCTGAATTCCTGAAATTCGCACCATAAATATTTCCTAAAGATGTAGTTCCAATATTCATAGCTGCTATTTTGAATTAACCGGTCTATTGTATGACATAAAATAAAATGAAGCAACTTTACGGATTCGGGTTTATGGCATTATGGAGGATACGTATGCGATTGAATGTTTCGGAAAAGTCTCTTCCGGTTTATGAGGCTATGGCAAGTCCGGTAAGACTTAAGATTCTTCAGCTAATTAGTGAGCAGCCGCGGTGCATTACAGAGCTGGCGGACAGTCTTAACCTCAGCAAGGCAATTATTACAAGACATATACAGAAACTGGAAGGCGCACATCTCATCAAATATGTACAATTAACCGCTAATGATAAACGGAAAAAATATTTTCAAATGGCTGTCGATAGTATATACATTGATTTTCCACTCAAACTATTTTTGTCATATTCAGTTCATAGAGAAGAAATAGGGGTGGGCAATTATTCAAATTTTTATGTAGAGCCTACTTGTGGAATGTGTAGCAGTAAAAAGAAGATAGGGAGATTCGATGATCCGACAGCGTTTGTAAGCCCAGAACGAATTTCGGCATCGTTGCTCTGGTTTTCGAGTGGATTTGTAGAATATAAAATTCCGAACAATCTTAATCCCAAAGAGGTACCTAAAATGCTTGAGATTAGTATGGAGCTGGGATCGGAGTTCCCTTTTTCTAACAATGTCTGGAGCAGTGATATAGATTTTTTTGTCAATGGCGTTGCATTGGGAAGCTGGCTTTGCCCGGGAGATTATTCGGATACGCGTGGTTTCTATACACCATCCTGGTGGGATGATAACTGCAGCCAGTACGGCATCCTTAAGCATATACGGGTAGGAGAAGAACAGACATCTGCTGATGGACAGTATATGTCAAACGTCACAATAAATCAGCTGCATTTAACTGACAGTCCGTTTATCACATTGCGCATCGAGAGCAAAAAGGGAAAGAAAAATAGTGGTGGAGTGACAATATTTGGAAAGTATTTTGGAAATTATCCGCAAGATATAGTGTTTAGCACATATTATTGTTGAATGCTTGGATAATTCATGTCTGCAATGCAAAGGCGGTTGCGGGGTAGTGTTGTTTGTAAACGTGAATGCTGGATAGAGAAATCCTCATGGGCCGCAACAAAAAGGATAGTCAATCGCGGCGATTCATTGCAGATGTAGTGCCAAATTGAAAAAATGCTGAGATACGCATTATTATCCTGAGATCGGAACAGGATGCCATGCCTGGTCTTCATCAGAACTGAATCCCCAGCAGAATACACAGCTGTGTGATTCCATTGCCCATCTGTTCTTTCCAGTTTGATCGTGCGTCTCTTCTGTCCAGGCGTTTTGCGAAGAAGCACAGAACAAGGATGCCTGCGATTCCCGCGAGGAAGAAGATGCAGGATGGAAAGGCTGTTACATGATGCAGAACCGCTGTCAAAGACCAGCGGCTCCGGTTTACAGCGAGTGCCAGGAGCATCAGGGCAAATCCGGAAGGCATGAGAAAACGCATCTGCCGGTTCAGAAACGGCACATCGATTTTTCTGAGAGCAATTACAAATTTCCAGCCTGCCTTCAGTGATCCGGCGAGGATAACCAGCACAGCGCCGATCCGGAAGAGCAGACTTGGAAAGCGGCAGGCGAGAACGCCGGCGCTGATACTGAAAAAGAGTACGGGTATACAGTCCGTCAGCGCCATGGACAGATGGAATCCTTCCGGGATGTTTGCGTTGCCTTGCATCATGCGACCAGCCATTTGTGCTCCTTTACCGAGTAGATGGGGAGAAACGGAATCATGATCGGAGTCGTGGATTTATATTTCCGATATTCCGGGTCATTGCCGTAGTTCTTGTCCTGACGGATTTCGAGACGGCGCGCTCCGCCGAACATCACGTAGATAATTCCGGCATAGCCGAGAAGAGAGCAGATCCATTCGGCGGGATTATGATATACGTTGAGTCCGGAAATGAAGACACCGGTCCAGAAGATCATCTCGCCAAAATAATTGGGGCAGCGCACGATTCGGAACAGGCCTGTATCGACAAAACGTCCCGGGTTCTTTTTCTTTGCGCGGTTTTTCTGCAGATCCGCGGTAGTTTCCAGAAGCAGACCGGTCAGAGAGATCAGGAATCCGATCAGGCAGAGAGCATCTGTGCCCTTATTGTCCTGCAGCCGGAAAAGAACCGGGGATGTCTGCAGAACGTAAAGAACGGCTGCGGAAATCCATATGCCGACTTTGGCCGCAAAGGACACACTTTTATCGGATTTTACCTCTCCCTTCATCCGGCGGGTGTAGGCGGTTTTCAGGTCGCGATACGCGAGATATCCGGCGAGCCGGCAGCCGTAGACGATGAAAAGCACGGACTGCAGGATGGTTCCGGCACTCAGATTCCCGGAGAACAGGCACAGGAGGCCGGCACCGACCAGGGCGACAGCAGCTCCGTATCCCAGGGAAATGAACCATACATATTTGCGGAAACCGCAGGAGCTGGCCAGAAGGGCCAGAAGCAGAAGAATCAAAAACTCTTTCATAAACAAAATCCTTTCATTTGTCGCAGGCGAAAACCCACTGCCTTTAGGTTGCCGTTCGTTGGCACAGCCACCTGCTGATGATCTTGACAGGCTATTTTTGAATGGTGCATATTTAATGATAGCGACAGGTGTCGTTATTTTCAATTGATTTCTTTCGGGAACGAGGAAACTGCAACATTCAGAGAGGAGGTGTCGCTTTTCTTGAGGAGAAAAGATCTGGACCACAGTCTGATACAGAGCTATCTGACGGAGGCACTGCTGCAGCTTATGGGGACAAAAAATTTTTCGGATATTTCTGTCGGTGAAATTGCGGAGCGGGCGGGGGTTCACAGGGCGACATTTTACCGGCATTTCAGTTCAAAGGATGAAGTCCTTCGATGTGCTCTGGCACGGATGCTCCGGGAAACAGAGGGAGACAGGGAACTGCTTCAAACGGATTTCGCCTCGTTTATCCGCCCGGTGTTTCAGGCGTTTTTCGACAACAAAAACCAGATGCTCCGGCTGTACAAAGCCGGTTTATCGGGTCAGATCCTGGATGTCCTGAAGGAGTATTTTCATTTTGATGAGATTCCGGATATGGTTGTAAATGGCGGGGATGGTGATGGCGCATCCGATACAGGTGAAACCATAAATATGGAAAAATACAGGATGGCCTACCGGACAGGCGGCATATATTCCTGCCTGCTTCTGTGGTTTTCTCACGATATGAGGGAGACGCCGGAGGAAATGACGGAGATCGCTGTGTCGCTGTGACATTGTGAAACGGTTAGTGATGAACGCGAAAAAAGTAGTCGGGTGGGTGATGAGCGCGAAAGATGTAATCCGGTGAGTGATGATCGTAGAAGATGTGATCTTTGCGTGATGGCAGGAAAGAAATTTTGAAGCGCCGGGCCGGCTGTGGAAAACTATGCGAACCGGGGCTGCTGCAACAGGTGCAGACGACCAACTGCAGGGGAAATTCCGTTGTGGAAAACTGTGTGAACAGGGCTGCCGCAACAGATGTTGCGGCAGCCCCGGTTCATCAGGATTCCTGTTCAAACGAATGTGTGACGTCAGTACAGGATCATTGTTTCCGGGATGCCGTTTTTCCATACGATACGGCTCTCACCCTGGATCAGTGGTTTCAGGTAATCGATCATCTTCTGGGTCACATCGTTTCCGGATTTGGTGATCCAGTCCACAGGGACTTTTTTCTCCGCATTTGCAGCGACATCGATATCGACAAGGCCGTAGGCCACGCGGTACGGCTTATCGGATGTGCGGATGATGGAAGCCATTTTGCCGCTTTCGCCGTTCAGAGCGGCCTGAACTGCTTTCATTCCGACCATACGCGACTCGTCTTCATCGGTTGCGCTCTGAAGGTGGGAGGCGCAGCGCTGCATGAGGTTCAGCTCGATGGATCGAACCTTGCAGCCGATCTTATTGCGAACGAGTGTCTCCAGAACAGAGGAAGCCCCCGCGATATAGGAATGTCCGAAATTGTCGGTTGCCTTAGTCTGGACGATTTCGGAGACATATCTTCCGTCCGAAAGCTTTACGCCTTCACTGACGGCGACCAGTACAGCATCCTCTTCGGAAAGCTTCTGCTGTACATCCTGGATGAAGGATTCCGGGTAAAAAGGACTCTCGCAGAGGTAAATCAAATCGGGACCTTTTCCGCCGTTCAGACGGGAGAGCGCGGAGGCGGCGGTAAGCCATCCGGCGTTTCTTCCCATCACTTCAACGATGGTGACCGCCTTCTTGGCGTATACATGGCAGTCGCGCTCAAGCTCAGAGAAGGTCGTGGCGATATATTTTGCCGCAGATCCGAACCCTGGGCAGTGATCCGTGCCGCAGAGATCATTGTCAATGGTCTTCGGTGCTCCCATGATGGAGATCCCGGTGATATTGTGTACACGGCAGTACAAGGAGAGCTTGGCAATGGTATCCATGGAGTCGTTGCCGCCAATATAGATAAAATAAGAGATGGAATTCTTCTGAAGAATATCGATGATGCGCGCGAGCTGCTTCTGATCCTTCAGCTTCAGGCGGCAGGAGCCGAGAGCGGCGGCCGGTGTCTGGGACAGGAGCTGAAGTGCCTCGGAATTATCGATCTTGTCGCGGAGGTCGATGAAGTTTTCCTCCATCACACCCTCGATACCGTTCACGGCACCATAGATATTGTCGATCTGGTCTGAAATCTGTGCACAGCTAATGATCCCGGCAAGGGTTGCATTGATGGCGGAAGTTGGTCCGCCGGATTGAGCTACGAGCAAATTCTTCACTTTTAATTCATCCTCCGGTATATTTCTCATTCAGTGTCGTATACAATATAGCATCCCGGTGTAGTGTTGACAATAGCAGGTACGGAAAGGATTCCACTAGGATTCCACCCCTTCGGTTGTTCACGGACAGACACGACACATCCAAACCACAGCTCCGCCAGCAGGAAGAAGCCTCCAGAAAAAAGACAGAAAGAAAAAAGAAAGACAGAATGAAAAGGTAAAGAGGAAAATACGAAAAACAGGTTCACTTGATGTAAGAAAGATGATATAGTTGAAACTGTACTGTTTTAGTCGGATTTACTGTATAAGCTCTTCGAAAACGCAGACAGGATCGTCACGCGCGAAGCGTGTGTAAGAGACTGTATGCGATTTCGAAGGCAACAGGTATGAGCGTGTAGCCGTGTGAAACACGGCGAAAACGCGAATACCTGTAGGATTGCGGGAGTGCGAAGCACGGAGCAATCCGTAGCTTATACAGTATGCGGCACGACTTATCGTATGAGTTTGACTGTATGAGTCCAGTCGCAATGTTCTTGGTCCACGGGGAGCTTGCTCACCAGTGGGCAAGAACATTAGCGACGACAACAGGTATGAGCATGGAGCGGTGCGAAGCAACGCGGGAATGCTCATACCTGTTAGCGGCACGGAAGCTGCGAAGCAGCGAAGTGACGCGGGGACTTATACAGTATGTGGCCCAATAAATCCCGAAAACGCAGACAGGCCGCCTGCCGCGAAGTGTGTGTAAGAGACTGTATGCGATTTCGAAGGCAACAGGTATGAGCACGAATTTATACATATTATTATAGAAAGAGGATTTTGTAATGAGTAAAAAACAGAGCATCATGGATATTGATACCGTTTCCCTGGATGATGAGAACAGTCAGATTATCATCATCGACCAGACTCTCCTTCCCTATGAGACGAAGACGATTCGTCTGACCACGCAGAATCAGATCTGGGACGCTATCTATACGCTTCAGGTCAGAGGAGCGCCGGCGATCGGGGTGACGGCGGGCTTTGGACTTTATCTCGCCGCAAAGGAGATCGGCGCGCACGCGAAGAGCTTTGATGATTTTTATCCGGAGTTTGTCAAGGCAAAGGATTATCTGGATTCTTCAAGACCGACAGCGGTGAATTTGTCATGGGCCTTGAACATGCTTGACAAGACGGCACAGAAGAACCGGGACAAAACGGTTCCGGAGATTGTGGAGGCTCTGCACCGTGAGGCCGTCCGGATTCAGGAAGAGGATATCTGGGCGTGCCATAAGCTTGGCGAGTACGGCCTGACCCTTGTGAAGCCCGGGGACGGACTGCTGACGCACTGCAATGCCGGAAAGCTTGCCGCGACACGCTACGGCATGGCAACGGCGCCGATGTATCTCGGGCAGGAAAAAGGCTATCATTTCCATGTGTACTGCGACGAAACCCGTCCGGTGCTTCAGGGCGCGCGGCTGACGGCGAAGGAACTGATGGATTCCGGAATCGATACGACCGTCATCTGTGACAACATGTCCAGCTCTCTGATGAAGGAGGGTAAGGTTCAGGCTGTTTTTGTCGGCTGTGACCGTGTGGCGGCGAACGGAGATACCGCAAACAAGATTGGGACCTCGGTTGTTGCTATCGTGGCAAAGCATTATGGCGTTCCGATGTACATCATGGCTCCGACTTCTACAATTGATATGAATACGCCGGACGGCAGCAAAATCCGCATCGAGCAGAGAAAGCCGGAAGAGGTAACCGAGATGTGGTACAAGAAGAGAATGGCGCCGGAGGGAGTCAAGGTCTACAATCCCGCCTTTGACGTAACGGATCATGAGCTGATCACCGCGATTGTGACGGAATACGGAATTGCGAGACCGCCTTATACGGAATCGCTGAAGAAAATCATGGAGAAAAAAGCTGAAGCGATGAAAGAGAAGGAATAAGGATACCCGGAGCGGATGAGAGTTGAGGAGGGCGCTTTATGAATGATGAGGTAAAAGAGATGACAAATGAGCTTGATAAGTTCATGAAGAATAAGGAGGCCACAAGCGAAAAGACGGAGGCTCTGGTCGAGGAGATGCTGAAAAGCTATCGGGAATATCCGGTCAGCACCCGTCTGAATGTGACAAATATCCTGAACCGGGAGACATTGATCGATGTGCTGCAGAAGGTGCGTGAGATCCTTTTTCCGGGATATTATGACAACAGCAGGGTGCGGGCTGAATACGTGAAATATACGGTCGGCGAAAAAATTGAGTTTGTGCAGTATCATCTGACAAAGCAGGTGGCCATTGCGCTCGGCACACAGGAAATCTGTGAGGAGTGTGAGCGGTCCGTTCTGCTGCAGAGGGCGGAGAAGATTGTCGATGATTTTCTCGATCAGCTTCCGAAGCTGCGGGAAATTCTGGCTACAGACATACAGGCTTTCTATGAAGGCGATCCTGCGGCATATAGTTTTGATGAAATTATCCTCAGCTATCCCGGTCTGATGGCAATTACCGTCTATCGGATCGCCCATGAACTGTGGAATCTGAAGGTTCCGCTGATTCCGCGGATTATGACAGAATATGCGCATGGCAAGACGGGGATCGACATTCATCCCGGCGCGACCATCGGAAAATATTTTTTCATCGATCACGGTACCGGCATCGTCATCGGCGAGACAACCGAGATCGGCGACCATGTCAAGATCTATCAGGGCGTGACACTGGGCGGCCTGTCAACGAGAAAAGGGCAGGCACTGAAGGGCGTGAAGAGGCATCCTACGATCGGCAACAATGTCACGATCTATTCCGGCACATCAGTGCTCGGAGGAAATACCGTCATCGGTGACAATGTGACCATCGGCGGCAACACCTTTGTGGTCCGGTCGGTTCCCGCGGATATGAAGGTCAGCGCGAGGGCGCCGGAGCTTGAGTATTCACATGGCCCATCGCAGGGCACCGATAAGGATACTTATTGGGATTTTGTAATTTGAAGCGGACAGCGGCCGTGAAGAACAGGACGGGGATCTCAATCTGTTTTGTCGGATGACAAAGGTAAGAGAGGGATCTCTGTCTTTTTGTGACGGAAAGAAAAATACAGAAATGAACATTTTGTTGGAATTTTGTGGTTTTATTGACATTTCGACCGGATACTCGTATACTTGAAATGAAATGCAGAAGTCTGAGTGGCAGATTTTTTCATGATTTGCCTGATATCATGATTTTTATGATATCACGGTATGTATGATACGGTGATGCGGACTGCCGCGTGCTTTGTGCGCTAGCAATCCGGCGGGTATTCCGGGGTGAAAGTATGGATCAGAACAGGATGACGGAAAATATCGTGAGTCAGATCAGAGGCAGCATTCCTCTGAAGACGGCGAAGGTTCTTATGGACCGGGTGGAGGAATATGCCAGGCAGAAGGGACTCGCCTGTGTCATTGCGGTCGATGATGCCCATGGCAATCCGATTGCGGTTCATGTGATGGAGGATGCCTTCCTTGTGAGTTATGAGGTCGCGACCCAGAAGGCCTATACGGCGGTCGCGGTGAAGATGTCAACGATGCAGGTCCATGAGATGATACAGCCCGGAGGCACCTTCTACGGGCTTGAGTCCATGAACAACGGGCGGATCATCGGATTCGGCGGCGGCGTACCGTTGAAGATCGGAGACAAGATCGTCGGAGGCCTCGGCGTAAGCGGGGGAACCGGTGAGCAGGACAACGACGTGGCGGAGTTTGGCCTGAAGGTTTTCGCGGAGATTACCGGGCAGGCGTGACGTGTTCCGGAGCCGAAGGCGCCCGGACTCCTCACATCGGGAGAACTGCTGGTTCTCGGAATTGGAGTGCTGAATCGTCACATCACATCATCTTTAGAATTTATAGAGTCGATTATAGAGTTGATGGAACATCATGGCGGATGGATACTTTGTGTATCTCCGCCATTTTTTTATGCGAACAGTGAGCCGCAGCCGAATGCGAAGTATTCGTGTGTGACGAGCGTCGCGATAGCGAGATAAAACTCGCGCAGCGTGTTTTATCTCGTTGTTTAGTTGTTGCGGAGAAAAAATGCAGACGGGTTGTATTTGCAAGAACTACTGATATATGAACAGCTGATATTGTGGAATTGTGTTGAGTTATTCCCCGATAAATGTGGTTTTTTGAAAGATTCGACCCTGTTTCTATTGATAAACGATCATCCGGGATGTATAATGGATCCAAATACTATGAGTGGCACTGTCGGGTTGAGACAGGCAGATGCTCTGGGTTTTTATCCGGTCCGGGACATGGGGTTTCGGACTTTCCGGGGGCATTCATTAAGTGCCCCGCATCCGATTTCGGTGATTATTGCGCCGGGATCAAATGACATGTTCACGTGATTTCAGACATTGCGGAGAAAATGAAGCATGAGAAGATCAAAGAGATTTGAGGTTCTGGACCAGCGTCCGGTAAATAAGGATGGCTATATCAATGAATGGCCGGAGATGGGCTTTGTCGCCATGAAGAGCCCGTATGATCCGAAGCCGTCTGTCCGGGTGGAGAACGGGCAGATTGTTGAGTTGGATGGAAAGAAACGGGAGGATTTTGACTTCCTGGATACCTTCATCGCGGATTACGCCATCAATATCGCACGCGCGGAACAGTCCATGAAGATATCGGCACTGGATATCGCGAAGATGATTGTGGATATTCATGTGTCAAGGAAAGAGGTTCTGGAGGTGATCTCCGGAATCACGCCGGCGAAGATGACGGAGGTCATCAATGAGCTGAATGTGGTTGAGCTGATGATGGGCATGCAGAAGATGCGCGCGAGGAAGAAACCCGGAAATCAGGCGCATATCACCAATCTGAAGGATGATCCGGTTCAGATTGCGGCCGATGCGGCGGAGGGCGCGCTCCGGGGATTTGCGGAGGAGGAGACGACGATGGGTGTCGCGAGATACGCGCCGCTTGACGCCATGGGTCTTCTGATCGGTTCGCAGGTCGGCCGGCCGGGTGTACTGACGCAGTGCTCATCAGAGGAGGCAACCGAGCTGGAACTCGGAATCCGGGGACTTACGACTTATGCGGAGACGCTCTCGGTATACGGAACGGAGAAGGTATTTATCGACGGCGACGATACGCCTTATTCAAAGGCGTTTCTGAATTCATCCTACGCATCCAGAGGACTGAAGGTCCGCTTTACCTCCGGATCAGGCTCCGAGGTACTGATGGGAAGCAGCGAGATGAAATCCATGCTCTATCTGGAGTGCAGATGCCTCTATGTGACGAAGGGCTGCGGAAGTCAGGGGATTCAGAACGGCTCTGTCAGCTGCATCGGCATACCGGGATCGGTGCCTGCGGGTATCCGGGAGGTTCTGGGAGAAAATCTTGTGGCTGCACTTCTCGGGCTTGAGTGCGCTTCGTCGAATGATCAGAGCTTTTCCAACTCCGATATGCGCCGCACCGCGAGAACGATGCTGCAGTTCCTTCCGGGGACTGACTTCATTTTCTCGGGCTACGCAGCGGAGCCGAACTATGACAATATGTTTGCAGGTTCCAATTTTGACGCGGAAGACTTCGACGATTACAACGTTTTTCAGCGTGACATGCAGGTGGACGGCGGCCTGAGACCGGTAAAGGAAGAAGATGTCATCGCCGTCCGCAATAAGGCGGCAAAGGCTGTTCAGGCGGTGTTCCGTCAGCTCGGTCTTGCGGAGGTGTCCGACGAACAGGTGGATGCGATCACATACGCCCACGGCAGCAAGGATACACTTCCGAGAGATGTCGCGGCGGATCTGATGTCTGCGGAGGATGTCATGAAGCGTGGGATCACCGGCATCGATGTGGTGAAGGCGCTCGCCGACAGCGGCTTCACGGATGTCGCGGAGAGTGTGCTCTCCATGCTGAAACAGCGTGTGATTGGGGACTACATGCAGACTGCGGCGATCCTCGACAGCGATTTCCATGTGATGTCCGGGGTGAATACGCCGAACGATTATATGGGACCGGGAACCGGGTATCGTGTGGAAGGGAAGCGCTGGGAAGAGATCAAGCGCATCCCGCATCGTATCAATCCTATGGATATTTAGGAGGACAGCATGCAGGTTTCACAGGAATTAATTGAGAAAATTACAGAAGAGGTTGTCCGTCAGATCCGAAGCCGCGGGAATTTCGGTTCGACTTACGACGCAAACGGTTTTCGCAGGGTAGTGGCCGGGGAGCTTGGCGAGGATGATATTCCTTCCATGGCGGGCAGGACCAGAATCAATGAGAATAAGAGCGATTACTCCGCATACAGAAAGGCGGAGAAGGGCACGGATCCGAAGGAGATCGTCATCGGCGTGGGCGCCGCGTTCCAGAGGGAGATCAAGAAAACTATCGGCGGAATTCCGCTCGACGAGGTCATCCGGAATGTGAAGGCCGGAATTGAGGAAGAGGGGATGATCCCCCGTGTGGTGAAGGTCCTTGACACATCAGACGTCGGTTTTATGGCGCTTGAATCTGCAAAGCTGTCGGGTTCCGGAATCGGTATCGGGATTCAGTCCAAGGGAACGACCGTAATCAGCCAGAAAGATCTGTACCCGCTTTCCAATCTGGAACTTTTTCCTCAGGCACCGCTGATGACCCTGGAGACGTACCGGAGAATCGGACAGAATGCAGCGAAGTACGTCAAAGGGGAGAATGTTACGCCGATTCCGTCTGTCAATGATCCGATGGTCAGACCGAAGTATCAGGTAAAGGCGGCAATCATGCATATCGCGGAGACGGAGCAGCTGGATCCGAAGCTCGGAATCATTGAATGGGAGGAAAAATGATGCAGTATCCTTTGGGTGAACATGAGAGAGACCGTATTACTTCCAGAACCGGGAAGAAGCTGGATGAGCTTTCACTGGATGAGGTGAGGAAGGGACATGTGGCTCCCGATGACATCAAGATCTCCGCGGAGATGCTCCGTGCGCAGGGAGAGGTTGCGGATCAGGCAGGAAATGCCCCGATGAAGAAGAATTTCGAGCGTGCGGCGGAGCTGACCAATGTACCGGATGATGTGATCCTCAGAATGTACAACAAGCTCAGACCGAACCGGGCGACGAAGACAGAGCTTGCACGGATGGCAGAGGAACTTCTGGAAAAATATCAGGCGCCGAACTGCGCGAAGCTTGTTCTGGAGGCGGCTGAGGTGTACGAGAAGAGGGGAATCCTGCTTCCGGATAAGAAGTAAGCGCGCACGGAAAACAGTATGCCTGAACGATGCGGCAGGCCGACGAAGCCGGTCCACATGTGGCAGCTGCGAAGCAGCGGAGCAGGTGGCTTTATACATATTGTGGCGCTCCGCTTGCATGGCATGGGCGTTTACTACAGGAACTGCTTTTGAAAAATATTATCGAAATATCCATTAGAAAATATCCGCGAGGTTAGGTCTTTGAGCATTGTAGCAGGTGTAGATATCGGAAATTCCACAACAGAGGTCTGTATCGGAGAATACAGTGAAGGGGAGAATTTGCGCTTCCTGTCCGGAGCTTCGGTCATGACGACGGGAACCAAGGGAACCGCGGCGAATATTCACGGGATCCTTGCGGCTCTGAAGGAAGCTATGGGTCGGATCGGCAGGGAAGTTTCCGGGATTGATCTGATACGGCTGAACGAAGCGGCTCCGGTTATCGGCGATACGGCGATGGAGACATTGACCGAGACGATCATCACGGACTCTTCCATGATCGGGCACAATCCCTCCACCCCGGCCGGGGCCGGGCAGGCGGCGGGGGAGCTGCTCTCGTTTGAGCGGCTGGACCGGGGACTGCCGGGGACACCGTACATTGTTTTTGTCCCGGGAAATCACGGCTATGAAGAGGTGGCGAGAAGAATTAATGAAACGGCCGGACGGCTGAATGTAGTCGGGATGATTCTTCAGGCGGACGAGGCGGTTCTTGTGGAGAACCGTCTTACGCGGAAGATTCCCATCGTCGATGAGGTGAAGAGAATCGACAAGATCCCGGACGGCAAGATGGCGGCGATTGAGGTAGCTCTTCCGGGTCAGTTTATCCGGATGCTTTCCAATCCCTATGGCATTGCCACACTGCTTCATCTCAATGCGGATGAGACGCGGACGGTGACGCCGATTGCCAAGAGCCTGATTGGAAACCGGAGCGCGGTTGTGATCCGGACGCCGAACGGAGACATCCGGGAGAATGTGCTTCCGGCCGGAGAGATTTATCTGGATGCGGAACATCCGGTCAGGATTTCTTTGGACGAAGGCGCGGACAAGATCATGAAAGCGGTCGGTGATGCGGGCAGAATCCGTGATGTGACCGGACAGGCAGACACCAATGTAGGAAATATGCTCAGCCGTATCCGGAAGAGCATGAGTGAAGTAAGCGGAGAGGCAGACACGGATATTCATATCACGGATATTCTGGCAGTGGACACGCTTGCGCCCGTACTGATCTCCGGAGCGCTTGCCGGTGAGACCTGTCTGGAGAAGGCAGTGGGAATCGCCGCGATGGTGCGTACGCAGCAGCTTCCCATGCGGCAGATCGCGGAGAAGCTGTCGGAGGTGCTGCACACCCGGACGACGGTTGCGGGTGTGGAAGCGGTCATGGCGAGCCTGGGAGCGCTTACGACACCGGGCACTGCCCTTCCGCTCGCTATCCTGGATATGGGAGGCGGATCGACCGATGCCGCGATTATCCGGGAAAACGGAAGCGTATCGCTGACGCATCAGGCGGGTGCCGGGGAACTGGTATCCATGCTGATTCAGACAGAGCTGGGTCTGGACAACCGCTACATGGCGGAGCAGATCAAAAAATATCCGCTGGCGAAGGTTGAGAGTCTCTTTCATATGAGAATGGAAAACGGCGAGATGTATTTCGTGCAGGAATCCATCGACCCGAGGTTTTACGGAAGAGTGGTACTGCTCACGGAGTCGGGGCTGGTCCGTGTGGAAAAGGATGTTCCGATGGAGCGGATTCGTGAGATCCGCCGTGAAGCAAAGAAAAAGGTATTCCTCACCAATGCGCTGCGAGCTTTGCGCTATGTGGCTCCGGATCACAATCTGCGGAAAATATCAAATGTGGTTCTTGTAGGAGGTTCGGCAGCGGATTTTGAGATTCCGGAGATGCTGATGGAAGAATTTGCCGGATATGGAATTGTCTGCGGCAGAGGAAACATCAGAGGAACGGAGGGACCGAGGAACGCGGTCGCGACCGGACTGGTGCTCTCCTACGGAGGCGAGAAGAGATGATCAGCCAGAGGCCATCAATTTTTATTTATACACATCGCGCGGACAATGATTTTCTGCGGGAGATACAGGCGGGAATCGAGGAAGAGAATGTTGCGTCTGAGGTCTTTGAGATGGATGAGTCAGACGCGGACATTCTGGCGTCTGACGCGTGCAATGCCTCGATGATGGGTTCTGGCATCGGGATATCCGGTGAGAATGTTTCCTTTCAGATGCGGGGCCGGAGGCCGGGGGAGTGTGTGTACAGCGTCCATATGCCGACCTTTGCCGCATGCAGGATCATCGGCTCCAACAGCGCAAGAGTGATGAAAAAACAGTGCCTCAGAGACCTGGAGTAGAGCCTTGTTGCTCTATACTCCTCAGGAAGAAGCTCCGGACAGAGGCTCCGGACAGAGGCATTTCAGATATACCGGTATATGAAATTCATATGAAGGACAGACAATCAATGAAAATCTATACGAAAAACGGTGATAACGGAAGGACATCTCTTCTGAACGGACAGAGCGTTCTGAAGACGGATGACAGAATTGAACTCCTCGGCACCATAGACGAATTGAACAGTCAGATCGGCATGGCAAAGGTTCTTGCGGACGATGAGCTCCGGGAAAGACTGACCCATATTCAGAAGACGCTGATGTTCATGATGTCCGGGGTGGCCGCGCCTATGAAGCGGGAATACCGTTTTGAGGAATCGGAGACGCAGAAGCTGGAAGGGTGGATCGATGCTACGGAGGATTCTTTTCCGCGGGTGAAAGATTTTGTGCTCTACGGCGGATGCGAGGAATCCGCAAGGCTGGATGTGGCCCGGGCGGTTGCGCGGAGAGCAGAGCGAAGGTTTCGTGTCGTCGCGCAGAAGTTTGTAGCAGATAAGAAGGCGATGCAGTACATGAACCGTCTGTCCGATTTTCTGTATGTTGCAGCCAGATACGCGGATTATAAAGCGGAGAATATCCGGAGTGAGGGAGTCCGCCAGGAGGTGATCCGCGACATCCTGAAGGAACCGCACGGCTCCAGGAGGAGGATTGACAACTGAGCGGGAAGCAGGATAGGGAGGAAGGACAGAAATGTACGTGTGCGACATGCATACTCATTCAATCGCCAGCGGGCACGGTACCTCGAGTACCATCGCGGATATGGCGAAGGCCGCTGCAGCGAAGGGAATTCAGGTGCTGGGCATCACCGATCACGGTCCCGCAACTGTTGCGGCTGGCACAGAATCGTACTTCAGAAGCCTGGCTTACGCTCCGGAGTTTCGTGCGGGGGTTCGGATCTGTTATGGCGCGGAAGTAAATATTGTAGATTTTGCTGGAAACATTGATCTTCCGGATGACATACTGGACGGTCTGGATTATGCGATCGCCAGCATTCATCATCCTAATCTGAAGCCGGGAAGCGCTGTGGCCAACACCCTGGCTTATACGCAGGCAATGAGGCATCCAAAGGTGCGGATCATTGGTCATCCGGATGACGCAAGATATCCGGTCGACTATGAACTCCTGGCAGACGCGGCTGCGGAATATGGTGTCATTCTCGAGGTAAATAATTCCTCGCTTTCCCCTGACGGCTACCGGGGAGATACAAGACCGAATGACCTGAAAATGCTCGCGGCATGCAGAAAGCGAAATCTTCCGGTCATCATGGCGAGCGACAGCCACGGACCCGGTCATATCGGTGATTTTACCTGGGCGGAACGGATTCTGAGGGAGGTAAATTATCCGGAGGAGCTGATTCTGAACAGCAGGCCGGAGAAAATCCGCGAGGCTCTGAGAATCGGCGAAGCCAGACGGAAACCTTCACGCAGCCGGCAGAGCGGGATGGAGAAGCTTCGTGGGGCTTTGCGGAGCAGTTGATGAAACGAAGAGAAACCAACAAAATCGGTCCCAGAACGGGCTCAGAAACCACATGAAACAACACGATTCTATTGACATTGTTGAAGCGTATGATATAATGTCATCAGGATAAAAACCAACTAAACTCAAAACCAATCAAAATGATGCATTTCAAGGAGGAAGTAGCAAATGGCTGTTAATGAGTTTGAAATTAAGAAACAGATCTGCGACATCGGAAAGAGAATCTACAACCGCAACATGGTTGCAGCGAACGATGGAAACATTTCCGTAAAGCTGGATGATCATACATTCCTTTGCACACCGACAGGCGTTTCCAAGGGATTCATGACTCCGGAATATATCTGCAAGATTGATGAGAAAGGCCAGGTGCTTCATGCTAATCCGGGCTTCAAACCTTCTTCTGAGATCAAAATGCATTTAAGAGTATACGAAAAGAGACCGGATGTCGGATCTGTCGTTCATGCTCATCCCGTATATGCGACAAGTTTCGCG
Source organism: Bilifractor sp. HCP3S3_D3 (assembly GCF_052063915.1). Lineage (NCBI taxonomy): Bacteria > Bacillati > Bacillota > Clostridia > Lachnospirales > Lachnospiraceae > Bilifractor > Bilifractor sp. HCP3S3_D3. The sequence continues at coordinate 23,224 of NZ_JBQHWP010000024.1, read as the reverse complement.
ATTGCAGGCATTCCGCTGACACAGCCGATCATGCCGGAGGCAGTCATCGCGCTCGGCTGCGTACCGATCGCTCCTTACGGAACTCCTTCCACAATGGAGATCCCGGACGCTGTTGAAAAGTATCTTCCGTACTTCGATGCTGTCCTTCTTGAGAGCCACGGCGCTCTGACCTATTCTGTAGATCTGCTTTCCGCATATCTGAAGATGGAGTCGGTTGAGTTCTACGCACAGCTGCTGTATCAGTCAAAGATGCTGGGCGGCCCGAAGGAGTTCGACAAGGCAACGGTTGAGAGACTGTATGAAATCCGCCGGCAGATGGGTCTTCCGGGCAAGCATCCGGCAAACCTTTGCCAGAACAAGGGCACGCTGAACTGCCATAACTGCGGCGGCTCCTGCAGCAGCGACGGACTCGGCGAGCATACAGGATCCACATACGCGCATGGCGCTGAGAGCAATGCCGATACCGTTGCGGAGATCACAAAGAAGGTAATGGAGCAGCTCGGACTCAACAAGTAAACCACCGGCCCGCAAGTCCGGGCACGGCATGAATTGTATTATATATCGGAGGTAATTATCGTGCCAGTTGATGAACGCATGGTGAAAAACATTGTTCAGGAAGTCATGGCAAAGATGAATATCAACGACAGCGCTTCCGGCAAGCACGGCATTTTCAAGGACATGAACGATGCGATTGAAGCTGCGAAGAAAGCCGAGAAGGTTGTCCGGGTAATGTCTCTTGATCAGAGAGAGAAGATCATCACCATCATCCGCCGCAAGATTCGTGAGAATGCGGAGCTGATGGCCCGCATGGCGGTTGACGAAACCGGAATGGGCAATGTTGGACATAAGATTCTGAAGAATTATCTTTGTGCAGATAAGATTCCGGGAACGGAGGATATTACCACAGAAGCATACTCCGGAGACCGCGGACTTACTCTTGTCGAGGAGGGCCCGTTCGGAGTCATCGGTGCTATCACACCCTGTACAAATCCGCAGGAGACAATCTTCTGCAATACAATCGGAATGCTTGCGGCCGGAAATACTGTAGTATTCAACCCGCATCCGCAGGCAATCAAGACAACAATCTACGCGATCAACATGATGAACGAGGCTTCCCTGGAGGCCGGCGGTCCGGACAACATCGCGTGCACCGTTGAGCATCCGACGCTGGATACCAGTTCTGTCATGATGCATCACAAGGATATTCCTCTTCTGGTTGCTACCGGCGGTCCGGGCGTTGTAACCGCAATTCTTTCCTGCGGCAAGAGAGGAATCGGAGCCGGAGCAGGAAATCCGCCTGCACTGGTTGATGAGACGGCAGACATCCGCAAGGCGGCGGAGGACATCGTAAACGGATGCACCTTCGACAATAACCTTCCCTGCATCGCCGAGAAAGAGATCGTCGCTGTACAGCAGGTCGTTGACGAGCTGCTGCACTACATGGTAACCGAGCAGGGATGCTATCTCGCATCCAAGGAAGAGCAGGACGCTCTCATCCGCACCGTCATGGATGAAAAGGGCAAGCTGAACCGCAAGTGTGTGGGACGTGACGCCAGAACACTTCTGTCCATGATCGGAGTTGAAGCGGATCCGAGTATCCGCTGCATCACCTTCGTCGGAGAAAAAGAGAATCCTCTGATTTCCACGGAGCTGATGATGCCGATTCTGGGTATTGTTCCGGCAAAGGATTTTGATGACGCTGTTGAGAAATGCGTATGGCTGGAGCATGGCAACCGCCATTCCGCCCACATTCATTCTCATGATGTGGAACGTATTACGAAGTATGCAAGAGCGATGGATACCGCGATTCTTGTCAAGAACGGCCCGTCCTACGCGGCTCTGGGTTATGGCGGAGAGGGCATCTGCACCTTCACCATTGCCTCCAGAACAGGCGAGGGACTTACAAGCGCCAAGACCTTCACGAAGAAGAGACGCTGCGTAATGGTAGACAGCCTTTGCATCCGCTGATCAGGAGGAAATTACAGAATGGATATGAATCAGAATAATATAGAGGAGATTGTAAGACAGGTACTTTCAAGCATGTCCGGAACACCGGCACCTGCGAATGCCCCTGTTGCGGCACCTGCCTCAAGCGGTCCGATTCCGAAGACCGCGCATGTGGCGATGCTCACAGCACTTCAGCACTATGATGTGAAGGAGTTCCCGATCCCGGAGGTCGGCGACGATGATATCCTCGTAAGAGTCGAGGGAACCGGAATCTGCGGAACCGATCAGCATGAATTCAAGAAAGATCCCTTCGGTCTGATCCCGGTTGCTCTTGGACATGAGGGAACCGGAGAGATTGTAAAGATCGGTAAGAATGTAAAGGTTGACAGCGCCGGAAATCCGGTAAAGGTCGGCGACAAGATCGTCACCTGCATGATGTTCAAAGATGATCCGGACATCACAATGTTCGACCTGAACAAGAAAAATGTCGGAGCGGCTGATGTATACGGACTGATCCCGGATGATGACATTCATCTGAACGGATGGTTCTCCGACTACATCTTCATCAAAGGTTCCCGCGGATCTACATTTTTCAATGTATCTGACATGGATCTGAAGAGCCGTATCATCATCGAGCCCGCGGCAGTTCTGGTACACGCGGTTGAGAGAGCAAAGACGACCGGAATCCTTCGATTCAACAGCCGCGTAGTCGTACAGGGCGTCGGACCGATCGGACTTCTGTGCGTCGCGGTTCTCCGCACGATGGGTATTGACAACATCACAACGGTAGACGGCAATGATTCCAGACTGGAGTTCTCCAAGAAGATGGGAGCTACCAAGACAGTCAATTTCATGAACTACAAGGGAATCGACAACCTGGCGAACGCGGTTGCAGAGACATTTGACGGACATCTGGCAGATTTCGCTTTCCAGTGCACAGGATCACCGGTCGCGCACTCCAATATCTACCATTTTATCCGCAATGGCGGCGGGCTGTGCGAGCTTGGCTTCTTCATCAACAACGGAGATGCCACCATCAATCCGCACTTTGATCTCTGCTCCAAGGAGATCAACCTCGTGGGATCCTGGGTATATACACTGAGAGACTACGTCACAACCTTCTCCTTCCTGAAGAGAGCAAAGGCAATTGGCCTTCCGGTAACGGATCTGATCACAGATGCGTTCCCGCTCGACAAGATCAATGAGGCACATGAATTCGCTCTGGCACAGAAGGGATTCAAGATCGCGGTTACAAATGTACCGCTTGACGGAAATACAAATAATCACTGATGATGCTTGACATCAGTCGGAATGACTACGATACTGATTGAAAGGAGTGCAGGACAATGGCAAAAGCCGTGGGTATTCTGGAGGTTTATGGTCTGACGTGCGCCTTTGTGGCTGCCGACGCCGGATGTAAGGCTGCCAATGTCACACTGGAGGTTTTTGACAAGAATAAGCCTGCACATGCCGATGAGCTTCCGGTTCCTCTTCTCGTCACGGTGAAGTTCAGAGGAAATGTCTCTGAGGTAAACGCGGCGATGGAGGCCGGAATCGAAAAGGCAAAAGAGATCAGCGGAGTTGTGCAGCACTACGTAATTCCCAATCCGGATGATCCGGGTGTTGAAAAGATGCTGAAAATCAGCGCACTAGACAAGTTTTGAACTTATCAGGAGGATTTGAGAAATGTCACAGGAAGCTTTAGGTATGATTGAGACCAGAGGTCTTACAGCTGCAATCGAGGCAGCCGATGCTATGACCAAGGCAGCAGAAGTTCATCTGATCGGTACAGAAAAGATCGGATCCGGACTGGTAACTGTACTTGTCCGCGGCGATGTCGGCGCTACAAAGGCTGCCGTAGAAGCCGGAAGCGCTGCTGCATCCAGACTTGGAGAGCTGGTTGCCACACACGTAATTCCGAGACCTCATGAGGATGTTGAGTACATTCTGCCGCATAATCTCGAGTAATCACTGAAGGAGCTGACGATCCATGGGAAATGCGTATGGCTTTATAGAAATAGTAGGCGTAACCGCAGCTATGGACGCCGTCGATATCATGTGCAAGGCAGCCGATGTGAGGCTTGCTTCCTGGGAACGGAAGCTCGGAGGACGTCTGGTCACCTTGATTATTGAAGGAGATGTCTCCTCTGTACAGACAGCGGTTGACGCGGTCATGAGGGAGTGCATCAAGAAACCAACTCTGAAAGCGGTCATTGCGAACCCACATGAGGAAATTGTAAAAATGGTTCAACTGAGCGCAAGCAGATGGAGAACAGTGGGAGATTACGCATGGCGGAAATAAAGAAAACGAAGGTAAATCCTTCCGGTAATGAATCCGCAGAAAAAGCCGCGGCTGCGGAGCAGAAGAAGCCCGCAGAGAAGAAGATTATTTCGGAAACGGTGAAAAATATGGACGCCGGCACAGCAGAACCTGCAAAAGCAGGGAAGCCTGCAGAAGCAGAGAGGCAAGAAGAAGCAGAGAAGCCTGCAGAAGGGCAAAAAACTGCAGAAGCAGAAAAGCCTTTAGAGGCGGAGCAAACTGCAGGAGAGGTAAAGTCCGCTGCACCGGAGAAGGCTGCGGAGACGGCTGAAGCTGACAGCATGGATTCAAAAGCCGAATCAGAAAAGACAGAAACCGTTCATATCGAAGAATCAGATAAAACACCAGTAAAAGCGGATGAGCCCGCACACACGAATTTCAAGGAGGAAAGAAAAATGACACAGGAAGCTTTAGGAATGGTTGAGACAAGAGGACTTGTAGCTGCAATCGAGGCAGCCGATGCGATGTGCAAGGCAGCAAACGTAAGCCTGATCGGAACAGAGAGAATCGGTTCCGGACTCGTAACTGTTATGGTTCGCGGTGATGTAGGCGCTGTAAAATCCGCAGTTGAAGCCGGCGGAAACAATGCTTCCCGTCTTGGTGAGCTGGTTGCGACTCACGTAATTCCGAGACCGCATCAGGATGTTGAGATGATCCTTCCGCATCTGAATAAGTAAGCATTTGTACCTTCAGGGGTTGCGAGGCTTATCAACGAAAGTATTAAAGTTCAATTCAGATAACGAGGTGTCATTTTGGATACAAATCAGATTGAAACCATCACCCGCATGGTGATTGAATCCTTAAACAAAGCGGAGGAAAAGCCCTCTAAGGGATTTCTCGTTCCGGTTGGTGTATCCGCGAGACACGTACATCTGACACAGGAGCATGTAGAGGCTCTGTTCGGTCCGGGCTATCAGCTCACCAAGAAGAAGGATCTGATGGGTGGGCAGTTTGCGTCGAACGAGCAGGTTACCATCGTGGGTCTCAAGCTCCGTGCCATTGAAAATGTTCGTATTCTGGGACCTGTGAGAAAACAGACACAGGTTGAGATTTCCGCAACGGACGCAAGGACGCTCGGCATCAAAGCACCGATACGTCAGTCAGGCGATATCGCAGGAAGCGCGCCGATCGCGATTGTAGGGCCAAAGGGAGCCATTTATCTCAACGAGGGAGCGATCATTGCGATGCGCCACATCCATATGTCTCCGAGAGATGCTGAGGCAGCCGGCCTCAAGAATGGCGACATTGTTTCCGTAAAGGCTGAGAATGATCGCGGTACAATCTTCAATCACGTGGTTATACGTGTAGATAAGAGCTTTACTCTTGAGATGCATATTGATACCGACGAGGCAAATGCGGCGGGAATCAAACAGGGCGATACGGTAACCATTATTCAGTAGTCGGATCCTGATTTTCGGTGCTGCCATGTTCTGCAAGACAAATTCTTTGCAGTCCGGCAGCACTGCTTGTACATATAATAGTAATTTAATCGTAGTTTTCTGCACACGGAGCCCGGGGCGTGGTGTGCGCCTGAAAGTTCTGTCTGCATTTTACGGATGAAAGAATCATACAAGGAATCATCTAATCCGTGTTTTACGGATGAAAGAATCATACAAGGAATCATCCAATCCGTGTTTTACGGATGAAAGAATCATACAAGGAATCATCCAATCCGTGTTTTTCGAATGACGGAATCATACGGAGGATTATCCGTTTCGTATTTTTAAGCTGAAAGAATTATATAAAGGATAATGATGGAGGAAATATGATAGCAGGAAAGGTTGTAGGAAGTCTGATTTCCACCCGTAAAAGTGAAAAGCTGGTCGGAAATAAATTTATGATCGTAGAACCACTGCATCATATGGCGGCGGACACACGCCAGATCATAGCCATCGATGTAATCGGTGCCGGAATTGGTGAATATGTTTTGATTGCGCAGGGAAGTGCTGCCAGAATCGGCTGTGATATGCAGGACGCTCCGGTAGACGCGGCAATCGTCGGCATCATCGATGACAACGGTTATTTTGAAGAAGAAAATTCTGGAATGGAGAAAGCATGAAATTTGAGGAGTTGCAGCAAAAACTGAAGGACGGCGGCGTGGTCGGTGCCGGTGGCGCCGGATTTCCGTCCTATGCAAAGTTAAATAAAAATGCGGATACCATTCTGTTAAACTGTGCAGAATGCGAACCGCTTCTGCAGCCACATAGACAGCTGCTCCGCAGTCATGCGGATGAGATTCTCGCGGGACTTCACATGGTAGCCGAGACCGTCGGGGCAAAGCAGGCGATCATCGGAATCAAGAAGTCCTATGAACATGCAATTGCAGCCGTCGAAAAAGAAATCGGCAAATATCCGGAGATGAAGATTCATTACCTTCAGGAAGTATATCCGATGGGGGATGAGGTCATCCTGATCTACGAGTGTACCGGACGGGTCGTTCGTCCGGGCGGTCTTCCGATCGAGCAGGGCTGCATTGTATATAATGTAGAAACTATGTACAACATCTATCGGGCTGCGGTAGAGGATAAGCCGGTCACCTTCAAATATCTGACGATTATCGGTGAGGTATCAAAGCCGATCACAGTTCCTGTATCTGTCGGATGTTCCTTCAAATCTGTGGTGGATCTCGCGGGAGAGCTTACCTGTGAGGATCCGGTGTATTTTGTCGGCGGTCCGATGATGGGTCGTATTCAGCCGCATGATGGAAGGGTTACGAAGACAACAAACGCAATTCTGGTTCTTCCGCAGGATCATCCACTTGTCATGAAGAAGCGCAGAAAGTCTAAGATTGATCTGGCGAGAGCCGCGTCAATCTGCTGTCAGTGTGAGACATGTACCGATTTGTGTTCGCGTCATGCGCTCGGACACCCGATTGATCCCGCAAGATTTATGAGATCCGCCTCCAATGCGGATTTTCAGGATCTGAACCCGTTCCTGAATACAAACTTCTGCTCACAGTGTGGTATCTGCGAGCTGTATGCGTGCCCGCAGGACCTTGCGCCGAGGACCTTGATCGGTGAGTACAAGGCGGGGCTGAGGGCAAAGGGAATCAAGCCGCCGGTTGTTGAGGCGGTTCCCGTGAAGCCATCCAGAGAATTCCGGAAGGTTCCGGAGGACAGACTGAAGGCGCGTCTGGGACTGAGCAAATATGATCTGCCGGCGCCCCTGGATGATGAACTGCAGCCCGAGGAAACCGTACGCATCCTTCTCAGACAGCATATCGGTGCGCCGGCTGTTCCGATCGTCAAGGTCGGTGATCACGTGGAATACAGGCAGATGGTTGCGAAAGCGCCGGACGGCCTTGGGGTTGCGATGCACGCATCTCTGCCGGGCGTTGTAACGGACGTGAACGATACGTTCATCAGGATCAGAAAAGAGTAAGAAAGGACGTAGGCGGCTATGAGTAAAGCAATCGGAATGATTGAGTTTAAGAGTATTCCAACGGGTATCACCGCGGCGGATTTGATGGTAAAGACCGCAGACGTTGACATTGTCGAGGCGCAGACTGTCTGCCCCGGAAAGTATATAGCCATTATCACCGGAGATCTCAGTGCGGTGAAAGCATCTGTGGAAGCGGCCAGCACGGCATATGAGTCCGAGCTTATCGATAATTTCGTACTCGGAAATCCTCATGAATCTCTCTTCCCGGCAATGTATGGGGCCAGTGAGGTCGGAGAGGTGAATTCGCTCGGTATTCTGGAGACTTTTGATGTTGCTTCTCTGATTGAGGCGGCAGATGCGGCTGCGAAGACAGCCATTGTGCAGGTGATTGAACTGCGTCTTGCAAAGGGCATGTGCGGTAAGTCCTTCATGCTGCTCACCGGTGAAGTTTCTGCTGTGACAGCTTCCATCGAAAAGGCAAGGGAGATCGCAGGAGAGAAGGGAATGTATTTGGATTCACAGGTGATTGCGCATCCGGATCAGAAGATTATTCAGACCATTCTGTAAGATGAATATTCAGCTCCGGGAATCCTTTCTCGGGGCTGCTTTTTATCTGCGCGGTCAGTGAACTGCATCAGAATATGAAGTGATTGTGAGCAGAGGCAGCCGCGAGTATGAGAGAAAACCCGCGAAGCGCGTATGATCATTATCTTGATGTAGGAGGAAATAAGAGTGCTTGCAATTGAACGACGTAATTTGATACTTGAGAAGCTGCAGGACAATAAAAAAGTTGTCGTCAGCGAACTGAGCAAGCTTTACCACGTCTCGGAAGAAACCATCCGCCGGGACCTGGAGAAACTCGAGCAGGAAGGATACGCCACGAAAAGCTATGGCGGCGCGGTGCTGAATGAGAACGTGGGTTTTGATATGCCGCTCACGGTGAGAAGCCGCAAGAATGTCGTCGCGAAGCAGAAAATAGCGGAGATTGCGGCGGGGATCATACACGATGGAGATCACATCATGCTGGACGCAAGCTCCACAGATCTTTTTATCGCGAAGGCAATCAAGAACAAGCAGAGACTGACCGTGGTCACAAATTCCATCGAGATCATTCTGGAGCTGTCCGAGGTTCCCGGGTGGACGATTATTTCAACGGGCGGAACACTCAAGGAAGGTTATCTTGCTCTGATCGGGCCGGAAGCCGAGAAGTCCGCGAATGCTTATTATGCGGATAAAGCCTTTGTGTCCTGCAAGGCTCTGAACCGTGATCACGGGATCATGGATTCTCTCCAGCAGTTCACATCTCTGAAAAAGGTGACCATCGAATCGGCCGCGAAGAGCTATCTGGTACTGGACAGCACCAAGTTCGACAAGACAGCGTTCTCCAGAATCGATACATTGGAGCGCATCTATGGGGTGATTACCGACCAAAAACCGGATGACTACTGGGTGGAGTATTTTGAACGCGAAGGAATCCAACTCTGTTATCCTGAGACGGCCGGACATTGACGCGGATCGGTGAAATTTTTGCTGAAGTACTGCTGAAATTTGCTGAAATCTTGCTGAAATTTTGCAATTTACACATATTGACACAGGATTTACTTCGTGCTATGCTAGTACAGCGACAACGAAGTAGGTCCTTTTTTTTTACGCTTTTTTGGTAGAAAGAGGCGGTGAACGTGATCGTTTCCCATTTGCCAGAAATGCAGAAAAATCGGGCCCGATTTTAGTGTTTATTACAGTGGAGGTGGAAGTCGTGCGTACCAGAATTACATTAGCATGTACAGAATGCAAACAGCGCAACTACAATACGACGAAGGATAAGAAGACACATCCGGAGCGTATGGAAATCAAGAAGTACTGCAGATTCTGCAGAAAGCATACGCTGCACAGAGAGACCAAGTAATTGAGAACCTTCGTTCTTTCGTTTTCTCTGGTGAGGTGAGTTTATGGCAGACGATGCAAAGAAGAACAAGGCCGGGAAACCAGCAAATACCGACAAGAAAAAGGGCAGCTGGGCGAAGGGCCTGAAGACTGAATGGGACAAGATCGTATGGACAGAACCGAAGACTCTTGGCAGACAGACCGCAGCAGTCGTTGCCATCTCGGTGGTTGTGTGCGTACTGATCACGCTGGTAGATAATCTGGGACTGCAGGTTATGCAGTTGATCATTGGGTAAGGAAAAGGTGGATCAATGTCAGATTCTGAAGCAAAATGGTATGTAGTTCATACTTATTCCGGTTATGAGAATAAGGTGAAGGCTAACATTGAGAAGACAATCGCAAACAGACACCTTGAAGACCAGATCCTGGAAGTCCGCGTACCGATGGAGGAGGTCGTTGAGGTAAAGAACGGCACGAAGAAACAGGTACAGCGAAAGATGTTTCCGGGATATGTGCTCCTTAACATGGTTATGAATGACGACACATGGTACGTCGTTCGCAATACCAGAGGCGTTACCGGATTTGTAGGTCCGGGTTCCAAACCGGTTCCGCTGTCACCGGCTGAGATGCAGCCGCTGGGAGTTGACGCCGGTGAGAAGGTTGTCATCGACCTCGAGGTCGGTGATCAGGTTGTCGTTATCGGAGGCGTGTGGAAGGATTCCACAGGTACCGTGTCGGCAATCAATCAGAGTAAACAGACCGTTACTATTAACGTTGAGCTGTTCGGACGTGCGACGCCGGTTGAAATCAGCTTCGCAGAAGTCCGCAAGGCCGGCTGACGGCCAGTGGGAGGGACATTCCCGCAAATACCACATTATTTTAGGAGGTGCCGAAAATGGCAAAGAAAGTTACAGGTTACATTAAATTACAGATTCCTGCAGGCAAAGCTACTCCAGCTCCGCCGGTTGGTCCTGCTCTTGGTCAGCACGGTGTAAACATCGTACAGTTTACCAAGGAGTTCAATGCAAGAACTGCTGATAAGGGAGATCTTATCATTCCTGTAGTGATTACAGTTTATGCAGACAGAAGCTTCAGCTTCATCACAAAGACTCCGCCGGCAGCAGTACTTATCAAGAAGGCATGCAACCTCAAGAAGGCTTCTGGAGAACCGAACAAGACAAAGGTCGCTACCATCACAAAGGATCAGATCAAAGAGATCGCCGAGATGAAGATGCCAGACCTTAATGCAGCATCCGTAGAGAGCGCCATGAGCATGATCGCGGGAACCTGCCGCAGCATGGGCGTTGTCGTTGAGGACTGATTCGGTCGACAGTAACTTTCGTAAGTGTCTGACGTTTCCTTCGGAGAAAGCGCTAATTCTTGCATGTGCGCCGGAAGGACGGACACAAATCGTGGGAGGGAAAATCCCGCAACTACCACAGGAGGTATTTTTAAAATGAAACACGGAAAGAAATACGCAGAAGCTGCAAAAGCTATTGACCGCGCAAATCTGTATGATCCGGCAGAGGCAATTGCCCTTGCAAAAAAATCTGCAGTAGCTAAGTTTGATGAGACAATTGAAGTACATATCCGTACAGGTTGTGACGGACGTCACGCGGATCAGCAGGTACGTGGAGCTGTTGTACTTCCTCACGGAACCGGCAAGAGCGTTCGTGTACTTGTATTCGCAAAGGGAGCAAAGGCTGATGAGGCTAAGGCTGCCGGCGCTGATTTTGTAGGCGATATGGATCTGGTTCCGAAGATCCAGAACGAAGGATGGCTTGATTTTGACGTTGTTGTTGCGACACCGGATATGATGGGTGTTGTAGGACGTCTGGGCCGTATCCTCGGACCGAAGGGCTTAATGCCGAACCCGAAGGCCGGAACAGTTACCATGGATGTAACAAAGGCAATCAACGATATCAAAGCAGGTAAAGTTGAGTACCGTCTTGACAAGGCAAATATCATTCACGTTGTAATTGGTAAAGCTTCCTTTACGGAAGAACAGCTGAATGACAACTTCCAGACACTGATGGCAGCTATTAACAAAGCCAGACCTGCCGCACTGAAGGGCCAGTATCTGAAATCCGTTTCCGTTGCTCCTACAATGGGACCGGGCGTGAAGATCAACCCGATCAAGGTAAGCGCATAATTTCGTCGCAAAATTATGTGAGGGCTTTTTTGAAAGCTGTATATAAGGAACGTCTGTCTGCGAATGCGGTCTGCACAAATTGCTTTCGCGGCACGTTCCTGCTAGAATCCGGCCATAGTGGCCGGATTTTTTTTACGCGAACTGTGAGCCGCAGCCGAATGCGAAGTATTCGTCTGCGGCGAGCGTCGCGATAGCGAGATAAAACTCGCACAGCGTGTTTTATCTCGTTGCAAAAAGAAAATCGGAAATACATTCGAGGTTTCAGGGGAAGAGTCATGGACAAGCTTGTGTTTATATTATCAAAATGTTTTCAGCTTACCGGTGTGAGTATCTCTTTGTATAAGAAGGGAGAAATGATCTTCAGTGCCGGTACAGAAGATTTTTACCCGATTCGGGATACGAAGGAATTCAGGCAGAGGCTGATTCAGACGGCGCAAAGTCAACAGGTACCCCTGATCGGGCGGGATGTGCATAAGGTAATGTTCGCATGTGCTGGCGGCGGGGATTCCTTCTGCTTTTTGGGGCCTGTTTCGACAGAGCATTTAAACCGTATAGAGGTGCATCGTTTCTATTTTGATATGGGAATGCGCAAGGGCATGGAGAAGCAGATTCCGTATCTTCCTCTTCCACGATTGCTGGCGTGTGTTGAGATCATAGCGGCTGAACTAACCGGTCATACATATACGGACGAGGAGATTCTTGACGCGAATGCAATCCGGGATGATTCGGAGTTGACCGCAGAAAAAAAGAAGAGGCTGGAGCGGCAGGATGTGATGGAGGAAGCTGCGCATCATACTTACATGGAGGAGCGAAAACTTTTGGATTGTGTGCGGGAGGGGCGCGTCGAGGAAGCCCTCGGCATGAACGCCCGGATGGATGCAGAGATCGGGATGATGTCAAAAAATGAAACGGAGCAGTGCCGGAAGCTGGCTACGGTGGCGATTGCTCTATCAGTCCGAGCAGCGATTGATGGAGGACTCTCGCCGGCAGAAGCCTATCAAATGAGTGATGATTTTCTTCAGAAGCTGGATGCATGCAACGATGTTTCCACACTGATCGCTATGCGCAATCGGGCCGTTCGTGAGATTACGACAAAGGTACATGATCGTCTTATGAAAAGAAAAAGGTCCAGTTATGTTGAACGATGTTGTGACTATGTGAATAAAAATTATAGAAATAAGATTTATCTGACAAAGATTGCGTCGGAGCTTGGAATCAGTCCGTCATACCTTTCCCGCCTGTTCGCAAGGGAAATGGGAGTGACACTTCAGGATTATATCGTTCGAATACGCATAGAACATGCGGCAAATCTTCTGAGATTTTCCAATGAAAGTATTTCTACGATCAGTGACTATGTAAATTTTCCTTCACAGAGTTATTTTGGAAAAATGTTTCTGAGATACAAGAATATGACACCGCGGGAGTATCGTGAAGTTTATAAGCCAAAGGAGTTCTGAAATAGATTACGCCTTTGTAGAATTGGAAAGTTTCTGCGTGAATTTTCAGGAATCTTTTATCGTTCAAGTTAAGTATAGAAAAGACAAAATAATATAAACGCCTGCTGTGGGTATCGGATACACTATAGATGTTAAAATTCTGAGCCTGCGGCAGGTTTTTTTTATTTCGGGAGTACCGCGGGCAGCTCCGTTAGAAGAAGGTGGGAGAGATGAAAAAATATCTGGTCATTGATATCGGCGGTACTTATACAAAATATGCGGTCATGGATGAGTCGTGCAGATTTTATTCAAAGGACAAGATCGAAACGGTAAAATCAGATCTGGAGAGCTTTATTGAAATGCTGGTCTGGATTTATGAATCAACGGAAGAAGTAAGTGGGATTGCAATAAGTTCCGCTGGAATGATCGACAGCGAGACAGGTTTTATGTATAACGGTGGGTCTCTCTTTATTATCAAGAATATCAACCTGGTAGAGATTCTGGAGCATCGATGTCACGTGCCGGTAACGGTGGAGAATGATGCGAGATGTGCAGGGCTTGCAGAAGTATGGAAGGGTGCACTTTCGGAATGCAGTAATTCTATTGCATTGATTATCGGGACAGCAATTGGCGGTGCGGTCGTCGTAGACCGTAAGGTTCTGAAGGGCAAGAACTGCATGGCGGGAGAATTCAGCTATATTTTGACAAACGGGAAGGAAGCGGACGATAGGGATCAAATATTCGCGGTGAACGGTGGTATGCCGGCGCTGATTCATCTGGCATCTGACCGACTTGGAATTTCTGAAACAGAGCTCACCGGAGAGATGATTTTTTCCAGAGCTAACTGCGGGGAACAGGAGGCGCTTGCGTGCATCCGTCAGTACGCGCGGACGCTGGCTGTCCAGATCAATAATCTTCAGTTTATCTTTGACCCGGAAAAAATAGCGATCGGAGGTGGCGTAAGTGAACAGCCACTGTTGCTGCAGCTGATCCGGGAAGAGCTACGGTCGTTATCGAAGGTGTATCCGTATCCGGTTCCAGTTGCTGAGATTACGAACTGCCAGTTTTTCAATGATTCGAACCTGATCGGCGCGCTCTATGTACACTTGAGAGCACAGGAGGAGGAAATCCGTCCGGAACGGGTGCGGGAACTGCTTGATCTGGTAAAAAATCGACGGGAGGGAGAATATCTCCGGGCACTTCTGCTCGGCTGAGGCCGGATAGCAGTCAGTGATTGCGTGGAATGATGTGAAAAAAGTTTGTTTTCTAATGGAAGATCAGTCTGCAGAAAAAGGAAAGAAGAATAATTTTTAACTCAGGAGGAAATGAATGGGAAATAATGGGACAAACTGGGTCTGGACTCCGGACTGGCAGGCAGAGGACGACAGGAGAGCGGAGATCGTTTATTTTCGCAGGAAAATGGATCTGGAGGCCAGAAAGGTTCCGGCTTCTTTGCGGATACGGATTTCTGCTGATTCACACTATAAATTGTATGTGAATGGTATCTTTGTGCAGGATGGACCGCAGAAAGCGATGGATCTGAAGGAGTGGTTTGTGGACGAGGCGGAGCTGGCGCCTTATCTGAAGGTGGGTCAAAACATATTGGCAGTTGAGGTGCTCCGTTATCCGGAGCCGAATCTCTCCTTTGGCGTTCCTGTGAGCAATGACAGTCTGCTGCGTTCTCCGATTCCTCACTTATATTTGGAGCAGATCGGAGCATGTGAAGGAAAAGGATGTGCGGAAGAGAATAACGTGGGAGCGGGTGCCGGAGGGTGGAGATGTCTGATAAACCGGGGAATCAGAGTTGTGGATGAAGAATCTATGCCTGCGCCGATTCATGCGCAGGAGATAGTAGCGGCGACAGCAGATGTCGCAGGCTGGAAGCAGGCCGGATACGATGACAGTGCGTGGCCGGGAGTGCTTGTAAGGGGCGGCATGGAAATCCCCAAGAGCGACGCGCCCGGAAATCTGGTAAAAAGGACGGTTCCGTATTTAAAATACAAGGAGACACGCTTTGCCGGGATCAAGGAGGTGCGTGAGATTTCCGGAGACGCTTCGAAGGAGACAAAAGCTGCTGTTCGGGATGCCTGGGAAGAGATGCTGGCGGGAAGGGGCGCCGTGCATATACCAGCGCACAGCAGGGCAGTCGTCGAGGTCAGCGCCGAGACGGAACAGTGTGGATTTTTGAATTACTGTTTTTCCGGAGGAAAGGGAGCGGTAATAAAGACGCTGTGTTCGGAGTGTTACGCGTATCCGCCGGAGGATGCGGTATCGGCGGACGGGATTCCTGCGAATCCCAGAAAAGGAGACCGGACGGATTCCGTGAATGGGAGACTTTACGGACATACTTCGGTCTATGGTATAGCCGGGTATGGGACACTTGAAAAACCGGAGACCTACGAACCGTTCTGGTACCGTACCTTCCGGTTTATACAGCTGAAGATCGAGACCGGAGAAGAGGGGCTGGATTTTCTGGATTTCTCGTATCGGGAGACCGGATATCCCCTGGAGGTTCAGACCGCAGTTGCCTCATCGGATCCCTCACTTGTGCCAATCTGGGAGATCAGTCTGCGGACGTTGGAACGTTGTATGCGTGACACCTATATGGATTGCCCTTTTTACGAGCAGCTGCAGTACGCGATGGACAGCCGCGAGGAAATTTTATACACCTATGCGGTTTCCGCGGATGACCGGCTTGCCCGTCAGGCAATTGAGGCGTTTAGGCGTTCCCAGAGGCCGGACGGCATGATCAACGCTTCCGCACCGGCTCAGAAGAGCAATGTGATCCCGGGATTTTCCATCTATTATCTGTTGATGGTATATGATCACATGATGTATTTCGGAGACCGCACGCTGGTCCAGGAGAACTGGAATGCGATTGATCAGCTTCTTGGCTGCTTTGAGCGGAATCTTGCGTCGAATGGTATGGTGGGAAAGATGGGCGGCTCACTGATGGATTCGAGATACTGGTCCTTTGTAGACTGGACAAAGGAATGGAATGCGACGATGGGAGTGCCTTCTGCGACGTATAAGGGAAGCGGGCAGCTTACCATAGAGAGTCTCCTTTACGCATACGGATTGCAGAAAGCGGCGGAGATGTCAGATTTTGTGGGAAGGAGGGAAATAGGAACGGAATACCGCGGCCGTGCGGAAGCAGTGCTTCAGTCGATACGGAAGCATGCGATGGGGTCTTATTCGGAGGCGGTCTGTGCTGACGGAAAGGGTGCACAGGAAGCAGCTGCCGGCTTTGATGGAAAGCCCGAACAGGAGAGGACTTCTTCGGATGGCGGGTGGGGGAAGAATGCAGAGATCTGTCTGGTTCAGGACGGGCCTGGTATTGAGGATTATTCGGTTCATACACAGGTATTTGCGGTGCTTACCGGACTTGTCACCCCTGAGGAGGGGCGGAAAATGCTGGAACTGACGGTCGGAAATCCGAAATTGCCGCAGGCATCTGTATCTTATATGTTCTATTTGTTCCGAGCGCTGGAAATCACCGGCTGGTATGAGAAGACAGAGGATCTATGGGACCTCTGGAGAAAGATGGTGTGGGAGCATATGAGCACCTGTGTGGAGAACGGAACAGACGGAAGATCCGACTGCCACGGATGGGCTTCGCTGATTCTCTATGAGCTGCCTGCAGTGGTGCTCGGTGTCCGTCCTGCCACACCCGGCTTCGAAAGTATCCGTATCGCGCCGATGGCGGGATATCTGAAATCGGCGTCCGGAGACGTGGTTACGCCGCGAGGGACGGTTCATGTTGCATGGAAGAAGAACACTGACGGTACATTGGACATCAAGGCTGAAGTGCCGGAAGGGATCAAAGACATGGAAGCTCAGGTATATTCAAATCACCGGGCAATATAGGAACAGGAAAGGCAAAATAACGTCATAAGACGCACTAAAAGAGTGATAAGATGCAAATGTAAAAGGCTGCGGGAATGCGAATATATGCGGCAGCTGCGAAAGGTGCGAATCAAGGTGGCAATTGGTTTGTTATATTTACGGTCCAGCTTGCGGGGTATGGGCATTTAACGGGAACGATGCAGGCAGATAGCATACGAAAAAGGAGAAATACACCATGTCAGATAGAGATGATCATCTGGGGCTTAGAAAAGAGGATGTTGAAAATAGTAAGAGTGAAGAAGGACTCGGGACTGCGGGGCTGCTTCGTTTAATGAGTGATGATCCGGCGGTTGGAGATGTGCTGGCTCTTTCCAAAGACGGTGAGGTTATCGATCAGCGGCTGTCTATCATGTCAATGCCAGAGGATTCGGAAGAAGAGATCCGGTATTGGGAGCATTATGAAAAAGGACTTCATAAAGAGGTACATGAGGAAGGGTTCGAAAAGTGGTCCTCGTTTGTTCCGCTGTCTGCAGTTTCTGACAAGGATCGGAGATATCCGTTGATTTTTTGTCTGCACGGCGCCCACAATCCGATACAGATGACCGAGAGCTATGGCATCATTCAGGTAGCGGCAAGAGAAGAATGCATCGTGATTGCACCGGAGAACGAAAACTGGGAATCTATTCGCAGACTTCTGGAGATCGCAAAAAACGTCTTTCCGGTTGACTGGAGCCGTGTCTACCTGATGGGATATAGCTTTGGCGGTTTTTCTGCTTCCAGACTCGGGCTTGCACATCCCGAGATTTTTGCGGGAATCGGTATGGGAGGCATGCTTTTTGCTAACGATGTTGCCGCACATGACCTTGACGGTCAGTGGTATGAGGCCTATCATCTGACAGATGACATGGTAGAGAAAGCCAGGAATCTTGGCATCGCGATTTCACTTGTCATGGGTGAGCATGAAATGCTCGGACTTCTTCCGATCCGTCGTGAACCGGGCGGGGAAGCAAAGGACGGTGTGATTCCGTTAAAGCCGGAAGATAAAATGATTTCCTATAACAATCTGCGTCGTGCAGCCGGATGTGACGCAGCAGCTTTCCCGCTGCCGGGGGAACAGAAAAACGACATTGAGCGGATGACGGGGATCCGGTTTGAGGCAGAAGAGGAGAAAGTCTACAACGATCGGCGCTATCTGTTCGGGTACAATCAGAGGCCGGACGGGCAGTGTATGTTCGAGACGGTCGCCATCGAAGGAATGGTGCATTGGCCGTCTTCTATGTTTGGAGAGATTCTCTGGGAACATCTGTCGAAATTTTCCAGAGATGCGAGAACCGGGAGACTGGTACAGCGGTAAGGGTAGAGGAGATGAAAATGGATCAGCTGCATATTAATGTTTTACATGATGCTTGAGCGTCAGAACTCTGAGAAATCCTGGCCTTGTCCGTTGTGTGTAAGCGGCTATGGGGTTAAGAGCAGATAATATAAAAAATCGGGAGGATAACAGCCATGAATTTTCCGGAAAATTTCCTGTGGGGAGGAGCTGTCGCTGCAAATCAGCTGGAGGGCGCATATAATGAGGATGGG
Organism: Bilifractor sp. HCP3S3_D3; assembly: GCF_052063915.1. Classification (NCBI taxonomy): domain Bacteria; kingdom Bacillati; phylum Bacillota; class Clostridia; order Lachnospirales; family Lachnospiraceae; genus Bilifractor; species Bilifractor sp. HCP3S3_D3. Next base: position 4,674 of record NZ_JBQHWP010000024.1, on the reverse strand, counting down.
AAGGGACTTTCTATCCAGGATGTGCTGCCGCACGGGCTGAAGGGACCGAGAACAGCCATACCGACAGAGAACAACCTGAAGCTGGAAGGCATTGATTTTTATCATCGCTATAAGGATGATATCCGGATGTTTGCAGAGATGGGCTTCAAGATTTTTCGAACCTCCATCGCCTGGAGTCGGATCTTTCCGCACGGAGATGAGGAGGAGCCGAATGAAAAGGGCCTGCAGTTCTACGATGATCTCTTTGACACCTGCAGGCGGTATGGGATTGAACCGATGGTGACGATTTCTCATTATGAAACCCCGCTGTATCTGGCAGAAAAGTATCACGGGTGGACGAACCGGAAGCTGATCGATTTCTATCTCCGCTACGCGGAAACAATCTTCACCAGGTATAAGGATAAGGTAAAGTACTGGTTGACCTTTAACGAAATCAATTCGATTTTGGAGTCGCCGTTTATGAGCGGCGGCATTCCAGCTTCCAGGGAAGATCTTTCAGAGTCTGACCTCTATCAGGCGATCCACCATGAGCTCGTTGCGAGCGCGCTTGCGACAAAGCTGGGGCATGAAATTAATCCGGAGTTTCAGATCGGATGTATGGTTCTGGCTATGCCGATCTATCCGCTGACGCCGGATCCCTCGGATGTCATTTGCTCGATGGAGCAGAATCATCTGAATGAGATGTTCCTGGCGGTTCACGCAAGAGGTGAATATCCGGGTTATGCGAAGCGTTATTTTCACGATCATAAAATTTATATCCATATGGATGAAGACGATGAGCAGGCGCTGCGGAATACCGTGGACTTCATCTCCTTCAGCTACTATGTCAGTGTTTGTGCCACAGCGGATCCGAAGAAGAATAAACGGGGAGAGGGAAATCTGCTAGGAGGTGTTCCAAACCCGTATCTGAAGTCCAGCGAGTGGGGATGGCAGATTGATCCGCAGGGACTGCGATATGTGTTGAATGATTTCTGGGATAAGTATCAGAAGCCGCTCTTCATCGTAGAAAATGGACTTGGGGCAGCGGATGAGCTGGTGGAACTTCCGGACGGTACAAGGACTGTATATGATGACTATCGGATTGATTATATGAGAGAGCATCTCAAACAGGTCGGCGAGGCCATTGCGGACGGGGTTCCTGTCATGGGATATACCGCTTGGGGATGCATCGATCTGGTAAGCGCTTCTACTGCCGAGATGAGAAAACGCTACGGCTTCATCTATGTAGACAGGAACAATGACGGAAGCGGAACTCTGGAGCGGTATCGAAAGAAGAGCTTTTACTGGTATCAGCATGTGATTGAAACGAATGGACAGGAACTATAAGAAGTCCTCTTTGTTATTCAATGTACTAGCTAGGTACAACAGGTACTGGAGGTTTACCGCTTACTTACGGACAGTGACCGTTTATTGCATAATATGTTTATAAAGATAGTGGGAGGTAAAAAATGTATTATCAGTTCCCAGAGAATTTTACGTGGGGTGTTGCGACAGCAGCGGCGCAGATTGAAGGTGGCGCGAATGAAGATGGTCGTGGTTTGTCTATATGGGATGTTTTCTCAAGAATACCGGGTTCTATAAAACATGGTGGAGTTCCTGAGGTGGCCTGTGATTCCTATCATAGATATGAGCGTGATGTTGAAATGCTTAAGGAGCTTGGGGTTAACTCTTATCGTTTTTCTTTTTCATGGTCTCGTATCATGCCAGATGGTACAGGAAAAGTTAATGAGGCTGGAATTGCCTATTATAAAAATCTGATTGCATTACTTCGTGAAAATGGAATAAAACCTAATGCTACAATGTATCATTGGGATCTGCCATATCAGCTGCAATTAAAAGGCGGCTTTGGTAATCGAGAAATCGTAAAGTGGTTCACAGAATATGCCAGGGTTTTACTTGATAACTTTGGAGAGGATGTTGATTTCTGGGTTACTTTTAATGAGCCAATTGCTACCTATGTAGGTTACTCACAGGGATTTTTTGCGCCTGGACTTCATGATGAGAAGTATGCACGTCAGGCACTGCATAATCTGCTTATTTGCCATGGAGAAGTTGTAAAACTTTTCAGAACATATGGATTTATGAATTCGAAAATCGGAATCGTTGTGGATGTGTGGAAACATTATCCGGCTAATCCTGGAAAAGAAGAGGACGAGAAGCTTGTAATCGAAAATAATGAGATCAAAGGCTTTGGTATGTTTCTTAATCCACTGTTTTTAGGTGGATATTCAGAGGTCCTTATGGAATATTTTGAAAAGAATGGACTGACACCGGATATCCAGGATGGAGATTTTGAAACGATCAATCAGCCATTAGATTTCTATGGATTAAATTTCTATAACGGATTGTATGATGATGCTGTGAAATTAAAGGAGCAGGAAGAAGCGAAAAAGCAGGGTGGCGGTAATTATCAGGACAGACCGGAAAGCCATCCAGAAGCGGTTTGTGATGTACTTCACATGTTGGTTGATAAATACAAGATCAATATTCCAATTTATATCACAGAAAATGGTTTTCCTTATGATAATGCAGATGGAAAAGAAGCGAACATGAACGATGATCTTAGAATTGATTATGTGAAACAGGTACTTAAATGGGCTCACAAAGCAATTGAGGAAGGAATTGATTTAAGAGGATACTATCTCTGGTCTCTGATGGACAACTTCGAGTGGTCAGCAGGCTACTGTGCACGTTATGGAGTCTATTATACAGATTACGAGACTCTTGAATGCAGCCCCAAGAAGAGTGCGAAGTGGTATTCTGCAGTAACAAGAGATAACGGATTCGAAGAATAATTTTACGACAAAGGTGGATGACTACTATGGAAAAATCAAGAGTAGGTGTCATTGGAACAGGAATGATATGTCGAGTTTATATTGATAATATTTCCTCGCGTTTTTCTGTTCTGGAACTTGCTGCAATTGCTGATAGAAAAATTGAGAAGGCAAAAGCAGTAGCAGAAGAGTATGGGGTAAAGGGATGTACCATAGACGAACTGATGGAAGACGATTCTATTGATATTATCCTGAACCTGACACCACCAGTCGCTCACTACGAGCTCATGAAAAGAGCACTTTTGGCGGGAAAGCATTTTTATACGGAAAAAACATTTACGATGAATGTAATTGAGGCTCAGGAGCTCATTATGCTGGCTCAGGAAAAGAACCTGATGATTGGCTCTGCCCCAGATACATTCTTTGCCAGCTGGGTACAAAATGCACGTCATATCATTGATAGTGGAAGATTAGGACGTATAACTTCTTTTGCAATGATAGGAAATCGGGATAATGACAAGATGCTTCCAGCGATGCGCTATTTGAATGGTCCAGGTGGCGGAGTACTCTATGATTATGTGTGTTATTACCTGACAGTACTGATTAACCTGTTAGGACCGGTGGCCACAGTTTCGGCGAATGTCAAGGCACCATACAAACGTCACATTGATAATTTTCCTCCTTCTGAGACAAAAGGGACAATAGTGGAAACTCCTAATGAGAGTCAGGTATACTCAATTCTTGAAATGGAAAATGGAATCACTGGTACGCTCTCAGTTAATTGCGACAGCTGTTATTATGATCGAACATATTTTGCAATTTATGGCAATAAGGGAATTCTGTATCTTGCCTGCCCAGACTGGTTTAATGGTGAAATAAGCATCTATGAAAATACGACTGCGCCAGAGGATGCTGAAAATCAAAAGGTTACAGTAATCGAAGATCCATATGCATTTAAGACAAATAGTCGAGGCGTTGGACTTGCGGATATGGTATGGGCTCGGATTGAGGGCAGAGAACCTCGTGTAAATGCTGAGAGATGTCTGCATGTGCTTGAAATCGAGGAAAGAATGAAGGAATCAAGCGATAAAGATGGACTTAGAGTTCATGTGGCATCTACATGCACTAGATGTCTCCCGCTTTCCATTCCAACAGATACAGAAGAAAGTGCTTTGAGGGTAAAATAATATGATCATAAATCCCAATATGCATCTCGGTTTTAATTGCAAGAATCTTGAAAAATCAAAAAAATGGTATGAAACATTCCTTAATTGTAAAGAGAAGTTTACTATATTTTACGGCGATATGATCCCGGATAATCAGGAAATGCTTGAGGCAATGGACAAGGATCGACTTTCCTTTCTTGAGGAAAATAAGGATGTGCCTTGGATTGTCTACATGGAGTTTCAGGATGCGCCAGGTAATTTTATAGAATTATTCAACACGATAGGAGCCAATATACCGCATGTGCCCTGTGAACAAACAGATTTGAATTTTACTCATTTTGCACATACTGTGGATGATGTTCAAAAGTTCTATGAGGAAGTGTTGGCAAAAGGTGGAGAGGATTCGGTATATTTAGCACCGGCTGCAAATATTGACAGAACTAAAGCAATGTGGCTGCAGGATCCTGATGGAAATCGAATGGAATTAATTGAATATACGGATCTGAGTATGCAGCGTATTGGCAGGGAGATGCCAAATGATATGACATTATCAGAATTTTTTAAAAGTATAGGAATGGCATAAAGAAAAGCAGGGGCAGTTTTTACTGCTCCTGCTTTATTTACGGTGTGCCCGGCGGGCGCACGTTCTAATGGGTGAGAGTCCCTGATCCGCCCGGCAGTGGGAAGGATGCAGCTGAAAGCAAGGGCGTCATCGTGAGGTGAGGTCTGAAGGA
>NZ_JBQHWP010000023.1:0-44106 GCF_052063915.1 Bilifractor sp. HCP3S3_D3 | reverse complement strand
CATAGTCATTGCCTCCTTGGTGGATTTTGTGTGGTAACTTAATTTTACCGATGGCAATAGACTATGTCTATTTTTATTCAATTGAATTTGCGAAACTTATTATACGTTATCCAATGCAAGCATGCTCATCTCTTTGAAAACATGTTATCTCTCTACTTACCCCATGTAACCGGTATTTTTTTAAAGAGAACTATATGAGAAGCGAACAGATTTTCAAATTATCAAAAAGATCAAAAATAATTGTTTGTATTGTTTTAACAATGTTGTTTGTTGTTTTATGCGGTAAGACTGTTTTTGCAAATAACTGCGAGGACAGGGATTATAGTGGATATACTGGATCTTATGGTTTTGCAACTCATACACGGGATAAAACAGACGCAACGTCTGCATACATTTATCACTATGGCCCTGTGGGGGTGAATGTTCAGGTGCGAAGTCAGGGCATTAACTATACTGCAAATGGGAGCTCTTATTATGTTGCCCCTGGAACCAGCAGATACTTGCCGAATTATGTTTATGAAAGTGGAAAACGAGATTGCTATCTATACATTACTTCAGTGCCGTCTGCTACTGTTTCAGGAAAATGGAGTCCTGATAGTGTCTGAGGATCAAGTATGAAACACAAACTGTTATCTGTTATTATCGCCGCCATTGCCATTATTTCAGGACTTCTGGTTTTCCGGTATTTTAATTTGAGCCGTCCTGTTTATAGCGGCAATGGAGCTGATGCAGACCCATATGCTGCAGAAAATCAAACATCCGTAAGTGTGTCGGTTGATGAAAACGATCAGAATAGTGATCAGGTATCCTCTTCAGGAGCCTCTGCGAGTGCTGAGAATCCGGATCAGAAATCCTCATCTGATGGGGAGATATCTTCCAGTACCGAGATATATACGGGAAAGGAAGGCCTGATTAATTATCTGCATGCAAGGGGAAGAAAGATCAATCCGAATAGTTGTGTAAGCGCAGGAGAAGATATAACTGTAAAGTTCGATTTTGCTGATACCATAGCAGTGAATACGGAAGAGGATTACTATAATGCTTATTCTGAACCCCTGACTTTTAATGTTAATCCCGCGTTTGAGGTCCAGAAAAAACTGCCGGACACACTTTCAGCAAATGCACGTGAAAAAATTGCAAATTATGGTATTGCAGAAGTAGATGATCAGGGAAATATCTTAAATGGATATTCATGTCTTATCGTCGATATCAGTGTGACCAATGATTCCAAGAAAGATTACGATGGCCTTCTCTGGGGGGATTTGTGGCTTAGAGTTGGAATGAGTTCGAATTACACAGGTGAAGTGATTGCAGTATCGGATGACAGAGGTTTTTCAAAATCATACTTTCAGGAAAGTATCCCTTCAGGAGAAACGATTGAAAAGAAGATTGTATTCCTTCCTCCGGATGAGTGTGTGAATAACCATCTGCTCTGGCTGGAAATTAATCCTTCCGGTACTGTGGGAGGCAGTCGTGATTTAAATGGCTATGTTGTTTTAAACTGAGTATTTATCATCAGTTCTGAACGAATGATAAGCGTGCTATATGAAAATGCCTTTATGAGAGAGGAGCGTGCAGGGTGTACCAGTCAGAAAGTTTATTTCTTATCGGTATAAAAAGAAGTATGAAGAACAGCGGGACCTGGGTAGGCCTTCTGACTGGCGCCTGCATTGCGTTGACGCAGATTTTCAGGGAGCAGGTCCCTGCATCTCTTGCGAATCATACGCTTTTTTATGAAAAATTGCGTTCTCTGCAGCCCAACACAGCATCGGTAAAGTGCATGATCGGAAGTGGCACTTCGGTAGAAGCGTTTTTGTTCTTTATGTTATTACCGATTATTGCTTCCATGCCCTATGCGATCACTTTTTTTGAGGATCTGCATGCAGGGTACCTCAAATCAATACTGGTCAGGGTTGACAGAAGAAAATATCTTCAAACCAAATTTTGCGGCAGTATCATAGCCGGGGCAATTATTACGATGCTGCCATTATTGATGAATTACCTGTTTTCACTTGTCCTGCTTCCAAATTTATTGCCGAGTTCAATATTTGGAAATGGCATCTCAATAACAACCCCGGGTTATCAGCTGTATTTCTCTCATCCGACCGTTTACTTATTGCTATTTATTCTGTTTGATGGATTGATTGGCGGATTTTATGCCGGAATAGCACTGCTGTGCTGTTTTCTTTCAGATTATCTGGTTGTAGTGATTATTATTCCGTTCTTTTTACAGCTGATCTGGCATATCCTTTGCAGTGTGACGGGTATGTATGATTTTTCACCAATTTATTTTTCCATGGCGGGGTATGGATCAACGGTACACCCTCTTTATGCCGGACTGGCCATAGCAGCGGCTCTTGTTTTGTTTTTTTTCATTTTCATAAAGAAGGGCATGAAAGAGGACGTACAGTAATTGTTCTGAGGATAGAAGTGAATGTCTGATATGGGAAAAAGCGATGCCTATAAACATAAGAAATGTTGCAGAGGCATTCTGGTCCTTGGACTGCCTGCCATCTGGATTCTGATCGCAATTTTGGGTGTTTTTCTTGTGTTTCGGAGGTTGTGTGATTTTTACCGGCTTGATATATGTTTTCTGGACCTTATGCGTAAATTCCAGGACAGTGTTTCCATGGGCATTGTTATCGTTCCTGCGGCTGCACTTGCCAACTGGGCGATTCATGTAAAGACATATCATGCGCAGTCCATTGTCCGTTTGAGAACAAGGAAAGAGATTTTTGATAATATGATGAAGTCCTCTGCCTTGTTTGCGGTCTACCTGGCTGTGGTCCAGATTGCAGGAACGTTTCTTATAGCGGGGATTTTTTCAATTCCGGCAAATAACTGGTTTTCGGATTCCAGCTTTTTTTATGCGGAGACATTTTCCGTAGTGCATATTGAAACCGGGTGGGTTTTCCTTTTTGCATGCTATTGTCTGTTCATGAAATACCTGCTGATTTTCATCCTGCAGGATATCTGTTCGTGGAACAGGCTTGGCAGTGTCTGGTGCATGCTTTTATTTATAGGTATCGGGGTGGTCGAATCCAGATGCCAGGTTCCTGTATTTTTTGACCTGATCAATATCCGGTATGGTTTTGTTAAGAATGCACAATGGTATCTTCTGACAGTGGCGTTATGCTCTATTGGTGCCTTTATCATGATACAGGCAGGAAGGTCTTTCTTTGAACACAGGGATTATTTCCAGAAATAGGAAAAAGCATATCAGGGTTGTAACGTGGACGAAGCATGAGCTGTGTCTGCTGCTGACAGCTTTCGGGCTTGTCCTGTTTGCTTTCCTTCTGTTCCAGACAAATCTTTCGAACATAGAACAGTACAGACAGAGCCGGATCGCCTGGTCGGCAGGAGACCTGATGCTGTTTTTCTTCAAGGGAAACCTGCCGCCATATCTTGTGCAGGACGGCCCGCCCTTTAATGTACCGATATTCTGGTTCGCATATTACCTTGGGTTTGTCCTGATTTTATGCCTTCGCTTATCGGAGGAATTCAGACTGGCTATGAAGGGCAGAATCATCCGGTATCCTTCCAGGCTGGCGTGGAGTGGAAGGATCATCTGCTGGATACTGCTGGATGCGTTTGTTTATGCGATAGCTGCAATACTGGCTTTATATCTGGCAGGCTGTGCCGGTTCGGGAAACGCCGGATTACAGGTCCATGAGGAAGTACAGGGTGCCCTGACACAGACAGATATTTCGCAGCAGATTTTCCGCAGCTGTTTTCCCGGGTTTTGCTGGATGCTTCTTATTTCTCTGATTGCAGCCGGCATGATCCAGTTCCTGGTTTCTGAAATTTCCGGATGCCTGTATGGTTTCATCAGTCTGGTTATCTTATTGGTCTTGACTGTTGCCTGGATGAATGACGTCCTTTTCCTGAACGCCACGATGTGGACACGTTTACAGCCAGGACTTGACGGACACGTGCGTCTGGGGATATCAGGTATTGCTGCTTCCGCAGCTGCCTTTCTGTCTATTGTAATTGCATATCAATACATTCAGAAAAAAGATTTTATCGTTCATGGATAAAAATAAAGGAGCACGTATGGGTTATCTTCAGGTGGAGCATGTTTCAAAAATGATTAAGGGTGTTGAAATCCTTCAGGATATCAGCTTTTCTCTGGACAAAGGCTGTATCTGCGGACTGCAGGGTAAAAATGGGTGCGGAAAATCCATGCTGCTTCGCGTTCTCTGCGGGCTGGTGCTTCCAAGTGAAGGCGAGGTGATCATAGACGGGAAAAAGCTGGACCGCAGACATTCATTTCCCGAAAGCTGCGGCGTATTAATTGAATCGCCCGGATTTCTGAATAACTACACGGTTATGGATAATCTGGAAAGCCTGGCTGAAATCCGCGGTGTCATAGGAAAGGACGAAATTGAAGCGGTTTTAAAGCGGGTGGGGATGTTTGACAACCGCAACAAGAAATTCAGACAATGCTCCCTCGGCATGAAGCAGAAGGTGGGAATCGCTGCCGCCATCATGGAAAAGCCGGACCTGATACTCCTGGATGAACCGACAAACGCACTGGACCAGAAAAGTACAGAGAATTTCTGGAGGCTGATACAGGAGGAGAAGGAGAGAGGCGCGCTGATTATTGTGGCATCGCATGATCTGGCTGACTTAGGAAATGCAGCTGATAAGGTCTACTGTATGGAGGAGGGAAGGATAACAGGTGAAAAATAAAGTAAAAGTATCCTTGATTCTCTCTGTTCTGGCTGCACTTACGGTCACCTTCGGAATTGGATATCGTAATGTAAACCGTGCACATGCAGAGACTGCGCTAAACAGTGTGCCTGAAGGGGAAGCGCTCTCCTTCAATGATTCCGTCACAATCAAAGTAGAAGATTCTGAATATATGCCGCAGAATTGGAAGAGTGACCAGATCAATCCGAATGGACAGGGAGATTATCGCGTCATACATGCGCACCTCTTATTTGCGAATATGGGAAGCAGCGAGGAGACAGTTGACCTGTCTGAATTTTACATGTCGACAACCGGGTATTCCCAAGGCGTATCGCTGGAATTCCTTTCATCAGGTGACAGTACTGGTACCTCTGGTATCAATATCACGATTCCCGTGGGGGGAGAAGCAGAAAGTGATTTGTATTATGTTATCCATAGCATTTCGTTTACGGATGCGCAATGGAAATCTATAGAAAAGGAAAAATTCTGGATTTCCTGCAGTGAATACTATCCGGAAAGACAGAGACTGGAGCTGGATCTTTAATAAAGCAATCAAGGGAAAGCTATCGGCAACTTATGATTTATATCCTGGCATTGACCAGTCAGGATCCTGATGTTACTCTTGAATCATAAGGAGGAGTGTTCCTGTGGGAAAAAGACTGAACACACTGGGACAGACTCTTGTAACCGCTGGTTACAAAGCTAAACTGGATACTGCAATCAAGAAGATACTGGCTGAGAAGCCAGTGCTTGCATGGATTTTGCAGTATACCGTCTCAGAATTTGAAGGTCTTAACAGACAAGAAATAGAAGAACTGATTGAAAATCCCTCGGTTGCGTCAATCCCTGTGTATCCTGGCACAACTAATGATATGATTACAGGGATGCCTCAGGAGAGTGCGGAACTGGGCGAAAATACGGTCACTTATGATGTGAGGTTCTTCGCAAAATCTCCGAAAGGAAAGACTCCGGCGGAGTATACGTTGATCATCAATATTGAAGCACAGGGAACACCTTACCGTTCTTATTATCTTGAAACGCGGGGTATTGCGTACTGTTGCCGATTGATTTCTGAGCAAATGTGACGCAATGTCAAGAGAGATCATTATGAGAATTTACAGAAAGTTTATTCTATCTGGATTGTAATGAACTGTCCTCAGAAGTGGGCGAATACAATTACACAGTATGGGGTTACTGGTGAAAATCTATATGGCAGTTATGATGGAGATCCGAGAATAGACCTAATGCGTGTGGTCATGATCCGGCTGCCAAAGGATGATGAGCTGGAAAAGGCCGGAAATAAAGCCACGAAACTACATGAGATGCTGATTACGATCCTTTCCACTATAATACAGCCTGAAGAAAAGCTCATGCGAATGGAAAAAGATTTTAAGATTGAGATCACCGAAGAAATTGTGCAGGAGGTGAATGATATGTGTAATTATAGTGATGTGATTGAGAATAAGGGCGCTGAAAGAGGTTATGACAAGGCGCAGGTGGAAAAGCCGCAAATCCTTAAAGAATGGGGGTTTGCGGCTTTTTCCTTTACAAACTTTTGAGAAAGAGATTTGCGATAAAAGGGATTTGTTATAAAATGTATGTGACTATTCTGCACCGCAATCAAAAGAGCGCACAGGTGGTATTTTTCCGCTTGAGATGATGACGTACGGAAAGTTACAAAGTACTTGCTGTGAAAGGATTTGCAGATGAGTGAGATTCATACAAACAATGAAGAATTGAAAACGGTCGTTTCCGACGCGGTGGATGAGTCAGTTGCGCGTGCCTTTAAGAGATACGGCGGCCCAGGCAGAAGAAGGGGAATCGGGGTCAGGGGAGTTCTGTTTCTGATCGTCCTGGTCCTGGCATGTGTCTTTGGGGTGAAGGTGTATTCATCCTGGCGGGTAAACCATGAACAGGTGAAGCCTGTAGAGGATCACGATCTTACGCTGGAAAACCATGGTATTTTCGGGTTTAAGGCTGTTGATTTCGAAAAACCGATTCTCGGCCTTGCAAAGAAGAAACAGCTCCTGATTGTGGAAGAGAGGGACGCTTCCGTGAATACAACGATTACGAATACTGGATTCATGAACTGGGCTATTTTCAATAAGTCGCAGATTCTGACGATTCATGGAACCGGAGAGTATACCATTGACCTGACCGATATCACGGCGAAGGACATCTCGCTTGATGAGGAAAAATATCAGATCACAATTAAGATTCCAAGAGCTGAATTACATTCGGTTGTCTTTGACCCGGAGAAGACAGAGGTCGGCGATACCAGCAGAGGCTGGCTGGCATTCGGCGACATCAAAATGAATGCAGAGGAAAGCAAGAGCTTTGAGACAGAGGCAGTTGAAAAACTCAGAGATAGTCTGAGTACAGAGGATGCCATGAAACAGGCGGATTCCTTTGCAAAAATGCAGGCATATGAAACATATGAACCAGTAGTGGAAGAAATATCGCCTGCTTATAAGGTTAAAATTGATTTTCAGGATGAGGATACAGAGAACGCTGTTTCCGCGGCGGGCTCTTCTGTGAGCACTTCTTAATTATGTGGACAGGAGGATCTGAAAAATGGGCTTTTTGTTTGTCGCACTGGGAGGCGCGCTTGGTGCTGTCGGAAGGTATGCGATCAGTCTGATTCCGGTGAAGACAGATTTTCCGGTATTGACGCTTCTTACGAATATCGCCGGCGCCGTTCTGATCGGCTTTGTGGTCGGTGTAGCTTCCGGAAAAGAGGGCGTATCGCAAAATGCGGTACTGTTCTGGAAGACAGGAGTGTGCGGGGGATTCACCACTTTCTCAACTTTTTCGCTGGAGGCGTTCCGGCTGCTGGAGAAAAGGGCGTACTTTGCAGGAGGAACTTATATCGTGCTGAGTGTTGCCTGCTGCCTGTTCGGCATTTATTGCGGAAGGAAGCTCGCTCTGATGATATAATGTGTACAAGCCAGGCTGCAGGTCTCCTGGACCGTGGGAAGGTCACACATTGGGATTCTGGATATCGGAGAGTCCGAATGGTGGAGAGTCCGGGAATTGGAGAACCTGGCAATTGGAGAATCGTTTACAATCATATTATGGATAAAGGTTGCTTTTATGGCGGAAGAAAAAAGAAGAAAACGGAATTCCTTCCTGGAGTCTTTTCGGGAGCGAAGAACAGAGAAGTGTATTGCGGAACAGATGAATGGTGCGATGGAAAACGATCTGGACCGGATCAACTGCTGTGACTACAGCGGTATGAATTTCAGAAATGTTAAGGAATATCTGCGCCGGTATCACCTGGAGACGTTTCCCGAAAGAACGGAAGAGAGAGCCGTATCTTCGGAGATGACGGCGGATCAGGAGAGAGAGAGGGAAGACAGGAACGGGCTTCTAAGGACATCTCCCGTTTCACAGGAGGGTAAAATCTGCTTTGATGAGGAGGTCATGGAGCGGATTCACCCCGGTTATGAGACGGAGTACCGGAAGATGCTGGAGCAGGAGAAGGAAGGGGATCAGGATCGCCTGAGACTGGAGCTTTTCCTTGCGGATCTCGTGAAAAATGCCACGGAGACACAGTACCATGATATCAAGATGAAGACAGATGCTCTTCGTGCGGAGGCAGTACGCACGTATCCAAAGAACAGGAAAACGGAGATCAGTTTCACAGTTCCTCTTAATAATGCGGATATTACGGCGGAGGAGATCCGTGAGATTGACGGCCAGTGTCAGAAGTACCGCTACAGTTTGTATTATCTCTCCCGGAGAATTGGAGATCTCGGTTCCGGGCGGTATGTGGAGGCAGAGCTGATGCCGGAAGGCACGGCTCTTCTGAAGTGTCAGTATGGCATGCTGAAGAACCTCTGCGATATGGATCAGATCCGTACGACGCTGGTCGCCTATAGTGCGCAGACCGGTGAAGAATACAAGATTCCGTGTATATACCGGTACGCGGAGTATAATTTCTCAGACGTCAACGTGGTGAGGCTCGGCGTGAAGTGCGTGAGCCGGGTGGACGTCGGGAAGTAAGAAAAGCGCTTTTTCAGAGCAGGAAAACTTTTTTTCAGAGCCATGCGGCGAAGCAGCGCATTACGAGCAGTACTTCTTCAGAACAACTCATTTTTTCAGAGCCATGCGGCAAAGCAGTGTCTCAGGATCTTCTCCAATTCTGTGGCTGAGATGCCAAAGACAATTGCTGCATTGTCAACGTATAGTGACGGGTTCTCATCTTCTTTTTCCTGCATATCGCCGGCTTCGGTGATCGAAATCGTGCAGGTTCTGCATTCTTGTCTGAGAAATGCTTTGATGTGCCCGATAAGTCCGCCAGAGGATTCTACATCCCTGGCGGTTTTCTGCATGGCTTCTGCAAGCTTCTTCTTTGCCGCTTCATATTCTCCGGGGATTTTGCACTTGACCGTGCCGATTACAGCATTGTCCAGAATATCTACATCGACCAGGGGAAGTGAAGGGTCACTCTTTTGATCGTGATGGTGATGATCCCAATGGTGAGGATCCATACAGCGCTGATTCGGATTTTGCTGATCCGAATGATGAGGGTCCGGATGATTTTGTTCCTGCCGGTACGGCTGGTTTCCGGCTTTCGTCAGGCAGCGATCGTTATCTGGAATGTTATCGATTTCCGTCACTGGATCTTCTGTATTTACGTTTCTGTCATTTTTCGGCATAAAATCACCCCTTTTCCAGGCACAGAGCTGTGATCTTCGTCCACAGCTCATCGGGCTGTTTTTTTATGGCACTGATCGGGAAGACGCGGGCACTGGAGTTATAGCGGCTGACGTCGGCAATGACTTCTCTTTGCTCATTTTCATTGACCTTATCGATCTTGTTGGCGAGTATGACAGATGCATCCTTCAGCTGGCTGGTGACAAAGTCAGGCATGGCACATTTCACTTTGTGCCATCTTTTACAGTCGACAAGCGCAACGATTCCCGTATCCCAGCTGCCGGCATCTCTGAGGGTGCGGCGGACGCTGTCGGGATATGCCATCCCAGTTGATTCGATCAGGAGATATTCCGGCGAGTAGTTTCGTTCGATTTCCCGGACGGATTGCTCCAGCTGCGCAGAGCTGGTACAGCAGATGCATCCTGAGAAGATATTTTTTACGAGAAAATGATTGCGTGACAAAAGCTGATTGTCAACGCCGGCTTCACTGATCTCATTCTCAAGGATGACGACAGGATTGCCGTTCTGCGTGCTGTGTGAGATCAAGCTGCGCGCGTATTGAAGCAGGACGGTGGTTTTCCCGGCCCCGAGAAAGCCGCCGAGGATTATGATTTTCATCTATAAAAGCCTTTCGTTTGCTGTGGGCAGAAACCCACTGCCCTTAGATTAGTTTGTGGGTAAGTGACATCTGTAACTGCTGTCTGATCAAGAATTTCAAGGATTCTTATGGAATGCCGGAATTGATATATTTTGCCTGCGTTTGATTTAAGGCCTGGCTGATCGGGAACTTCTAATGAAATTCCGGCCGTGATGCACTTTGCTTATGTCAGGCTGTTGCATCTGGTCATCCGGTATGGCATGAATTCGTCAAACAGAATGCCGAAGTTCTGGCCGAGAGCTTTCGGATCATGATTCAGGAAGAAACCGAACAGGGCGAAAGCTTTATGGTATTTTCCGTATTCGTCAACGACACGTCTGGCCTCGGCGCGAATCATTTCCGGGGTCGCGCCTTCACCGGCGACTGCGCCGTTTGTGTCCATACCGCCTGCAAAGGAGATTTGGTCTCCATATTGCCGGATCAGATTCTGAATGTCGTTGCAGGGCTGTACAGATACCCAGCAGTCCACGCCGATATCAATCATATCCTCGATAACAGATTCAGCATGACCGCAGGTATGCTGCATGGTGTAGCATCCTTTTTCATGAATATGCTGCATTACCTTCTTGTGGAAGGGTTTGATCAGTTCCCGGTAAGTAGCAGGCGACATAAACAGGTTTCGCTGTGTTGCGATGTCGTCATAGTAATTGATGATGTCCGGATGATAATACTTGACGATATAATCGATGTATTCGCACTGATAATCGGAGACTTTGTCAAAAAATTCCATACAGGCTTCAGGCTCCATGGCAAGGGAGATCAGTGCCTCTTCAAAACCCATCAGAGCGGCGAGCCGCTCGTATACACCGTTTCCTACGCCGAACTCAACGAGCACATTGTCACGGTTTATTCCGGAGAGGTCTTTTCTAGCCTCATCTTCCCAGTCGTAATTGTCCAGATCCGGGAATTTCACCTTTTTCCATTCGGTAATGTCATCGAGAATGAATTCACCGGGAGCGGGGATGGCTGCATTATTGCCCGAGTCAGGGGTGACCCAGCGGACACCGAATCCGTCGTAGCCACCGCCCTCTGGGCCTTTTTCAAACCAGGGACCGTTTTTTGCTCCGAATCCGAAGATTGCCCCGTCTGTAAGGGTGCAGGGTGTGTATTCCACCGGCTTGTGCAGGAAAATCTGTCTGTAGTTCTCTTTTGGTGATAACATGTGTAGGTTCCTCCTTTTTTTACGTTCTCAGAATTTTCCGGAGTGTTCTTGTTTTCAGCATCATGGCAGATCTGTACGGTGTTGGATTGCGCGAGTGCAAGGCACGGAGCGATCGGCAACTGATACAGTGTATAGCGTGATGCATCGTATAGGTTTTATTGTATGCATTGAGGGAGCAGTTGAATATGGGCTAAAAACACATAAATATGCTATAATAAGCACAGATACCTGTTATATGATCACAAGATGTCTGACAGATGAGACGGGTGTCAGGACCGAAGGCGGGGGAAGTGTGACGAGAGAGGCGGCAGTTTTTCTGGACAGGTGAGACGGGTGTCAGGGCCGAGAACGGAGGAAATATTCGAGATGTATCTTAGCATGTGGATCATTCGGGACAATCTGAAGGAATATGCAATCGACAGCCATATTTCAGGCGGTGAGATGAGTATCCGTAATGTTTCGCTTTTGTTCAGGGGCGACAATGTCAGCCCGCACACGGTCTATATCTGCCCTTCCGAGGATTTTATCCCGACCATGAAGAACAGGGTGATCTGTGTCAACAGAAATGATTATCTGGTTGTAGATTGCGGGAGTATGGAGGAAATCTACGAAAAGGTGCAGTACACCATCGACAGGTATCTGGAGTGGGATCTTCATGTGAGGGATCTGATTGATGCTCACTGTTCGCTGCAGGATATTACGCAGGAGGCGGCGAATATTTTTCAGGAAATGGTAGTTGTGATGAACAGCGGATTTATCCTGAAAAGTATTGCGGGAAGGCAGTACATCGAAAAAACAGTTCCGGCTGAGTATGCTGACCAGCTGCGGATAGAGGAAGGAATGCCTCTGGATCATGTAGTCCCTGTGGTAAAAAGCCTGCAGTCCAATCTCACGAATCGAAACTCGTATTATTTTCAGGAACCAATACTGAAAAAGAATTCTCTTGTTCAGAATATTTTTATCAACGGCTTTTTCTGGGGCTTCAGCTTTGTGACACTTGGCCGGACGGAAGGCGGAGAGGCGGCACGGCAGGTTTTCCATGTATTTAATGCTCAGATTCTGCGTTGGTGGGATCGAAATGGAATCGTCCTGGAGGCTCCGGAGCAGAATGCGGTCTTTCTGAGGCTGCTGCGGCAGGATCCGGTGATGAAAAGCGATACGGTGTATCAGTTCTTCCGGAGAATCGGCTGGAAGGATGAGGACAGTAAACGGGTCCTCCGGTTTCAGGTGAGTGCTGGAAGTGAACTGGTGTATGAGAGGCTGATTCATCAGATTTCACAGCTTTATTCCGATTGCTATGTGCTCCAGGTCGATAAAGGCCTGATGATGGTCGTAAATGCGACGCATCTGCAGTTCTCCCGCTTTCTGCAGGACCTGACCCGGTATCTGAAACCGGTTGACCTGTATATGGGAATCAGTTATCCGTTTCAGGATGTGATGAAGCTTCGACAGTATTTTGAACAGGCAGATATCGCGATGCGTTACGGGGAGCGGAACGGGCGGCGTGTCATGTTTTGCCGGGAGTGTGTCGTTTACTATCTGCAGAATATTTTGCGAAAAAATGTGTCCATTGATCTGGAACATCCGGTTCTGAAGCAGCTCCGTTCTGCAGATCGGAGAAATCATACGGAGTATTTTCATACACTGCAGGTATACCTGCAGGAGGAGAGAAGCCTTGTCAGGGCTTCGGAGCGCCTTCATATTCACAAGAATACCCTGCTGTACCGGATTAGAAGAATTGAAGACAAATACAAGGTAGACCTTAATGACACGCAGGAGAGAATGGCAATTATGGTGTCGTTTCTTATGTACCCGGATCAGGAGGCAGATACGTAGGCAGAACGGGGGAAAAGTGCTTTCGGGTTTTAAGGCGGCAGAGCAGTTTTTTTCAGGTGGCAGCACACCCGGTTTTGCGTTAAAATGTTGTCAGACAGTAACGACTATACGATAAGTCGTGCTACAAACTGTATAAGCTACGGATTGCTCCGTGCTTCGCACTCCCGCAATCCACAGGTGACCGACTTCGTCGGTCTGTCGCGGCGTTCGCCCCACCGCTTCACACTTTGTGTGAGCGGATGCGGCTCACTGCCCGCGCATATTCGCACTTCCGTGCCGCTTGCGCGTCACTTCGTGCTCATACCTGTTGCCTTCGAAATCGCATACAGTCTCTTACACACGCTTCGCGCGTGACGATCCTGTTTGCGTTTTCGAAGAGCTTATACAGTAAACGGCCATACGATAAGTCGTGCCACACACTGTATAAGTCCCCGCGTCACTTCGCTGCTTCGCAGCTTCCGTGCCGCTAACAGGTATTCGCATTCCCGCGTTGCTTTGCAACGCTCCATGCTCATACCTGTTGTCGTCGCTAATGTTCTTGCCCACTGGTGAGCAAGCTCCCCATGGGCCAAGAACATTGCGACTGGACTTATACAGTAAATGTATGATATCGAAAATATGATCAGAATGAGGATGGTTCAATGGCAGAGATTGTAAAAGCTGTGAAAAATGAAAATGTGGCGGAAACACTTGAGCAGTACGTGAGAGAGGCGCCGGAGGATATGCGGCCACAGGTCCGTGCGATGCTGGATGTTTTCGGAGGCGGCGATTCCGAAAGGGCAGAGGAGATGTGCCGGGAAATTCTGCAGAAGAAGCCGGATTATCCGTATGTGCAGACGGTTTATGGAGTGTGCCTTTTTGAAAAAAGCAGATTTGAGGATGCGGAGCGGATCTTCCGGGAGGTGATCGAGGCACATCCGGATTTTGAGAAGGCGGCCGTCCAGCTGGCAAAATCATACCATGCGCAGAAGAAATACCGGGAGGCTGCTGCCGAGTTCGGTAAAATTCTTCCGTTAAAAGAGTACGAACCGATGGTTTATTCCGCGTATGGGGACTGCCTGGAAAATCTGGGGCTGAAGAAAAAAGCACTGGAGGCGTTCCGGGAGGACATTATCCAGTACGATAAGGAGAAATTCGTGCCCAACGAGAGATGGATGGACGGTGTGTTCCAGAGAGCACTGGAACTCGAAGTGTCCATGAATCAGGATCTGTTCCTGAAGGACCTCGAGGATTACAAGGATTTTCTGAGACATGCGGAGCATGTGGCGGATTATCAGCAATATCTCGCGGATCTGATCGTGGTCATGAGTATGGAGCTGGAGAAAAAATGGCTCCGGAATCCGTTTGTGGAATTTGTCACTTTCGTATCCAGGCTCGGGGTGATGCAGGGGAAATACCAGGAAACCATCACGAGCGCCTATTTAGCCGCAGAGTCCTATAGCCTGCGTGACGACAGGGAGATTTCCCCTCTGCTGGAAGATTTTGTGAACAATATTTATTCGGAGCAGCACATCGGTGAGATGGAGAATTCCTCGGACGAATATGTGGCGAACGGCATCCGGATTAACGCGAGGATTGCCTGCTGGCAGATGATTCAGTATCTGCCGCAGCACGAGAATGAGATTTCCTATTTCCAGACACATTATCCGCAGAGCTATCTGATCGTGGCGGAGCTGATCGGCCGTGCCCGTAATGATGCGGCCGCCTTTGAGAAGGAACTCCTTCAGGATATACAGAAATACGCGGACATGGATGATATTGGGCTGGATGACCTGCGCGGACGGCTTGCGGATTCCTACCATGAAATGATGAAAAAGCAGTCGCCGGAGGCTGGGAACGGAGGAACCTATCGGCGCACCTCCAGAAAGATCGGAAGAAATGAGCCCTGCCCCTGCGGTTCCGGAAAGAAGTATAAGGACTGCTGCGGGAAGGGGAAGTGACAACGGAAACGCAGTCTATGCTTGTTTCGTTCGAAAAATCAGGCAGTAGAAAGGCATCCGACATCAGAGAAAAAGGAGACCGCCGCACAGAGATTTGAATCTGTGCGGCGGTCTCCTTTCTAATGACTGACATGCAGTCGGTTATGTTTGTTCTACTGACATGCAGTCTGTTCCGAAGAGGTTCTGCATGACTGCCCGATATCGTCTGTCGCGTATAGCCGGCAGGATTTTACTTCTGATAAGGTGCCGGCTGCATATCCGGTGTCACAACGCCCTTCTGAAGCATGATGTTTGCATAGAGAGCGGTTTCGCCTGTGGAGATGACACAGTAAGCGGTCTTCTCGGTCTCCTCATAGAACTTGAATCTCTCGATTGTGCCGATGGCGTCGGCTCCGCGCTTGTCATACTTCGCAACGATTTCCTTGTAGGTATCCCAGATCGGTGTCTCGACGTTGTCGCCGGGCATAACTTCCATCAGATTTACCGGATGCTCAACATAGGGATCCAGCGGGAAGAGCTGCAGAATCGCGTCAAGAATTTCAGGTACGCCGTGACCGTCCATGCGGACGATGACCGCGTTCTTTCCCTTGGTCGGAACCGGGAAGTTTCCGTCACTGATTACCAGACGGTCAGAATGGCCCATCTCACAAATAACCTTCAGAAGCTCGGGCGGCAGGATTGCCGGTACATTTTTTAACATGATAAAAACTCCTTTCTCCGTGGTGTCTTACACCACACATATATAGTCTGCTGACACTTATTTTATCTTTTTTTCTGTCACAATTCAATAGAAAAATGAAACGTTTCGCTTAAAACCGAATCGATTCGGAAAAAGTGATTGACAGAGGTGTGGGGACATCCTATAATGAAACCAAAACCGAAACGATTCGGTCTGCCGGAGCATATCTCACGGCCTCCGAATGGGCATGATTACAAGGAGGGAACTTACATGTCACTCGTTACTTCAAAACAGATGCTTCTGGATGCACAGAAGGGACATTACGCAGTCGGCGCATTTAATGCTGAGAATATGGAGATGGTACAGGCAATCGTTCAGGCAGCCGAGGAACTGAAGGCACCGGTTATGATCCAGACCACCGGCGGCACGCTGAAATACGCCACCCCGAAGATGTTCGCGAATATGGTGAAGGCGGTCGCAGAGACAGCCAGTGTGCCGGTATGCATTCATCTGGATCATGGCCCGAGCTTTGATATGGCCGTGAAGTGCATTGTCGCGGGGTACACCTCTGTCATGATCGACGGATCAAAGCTTCCTTTCGAGGAGAACATCGCGATCAGCAAGAAGGTAGCAGATATGGCGGCAGCGGTCGGTATCCCGACAGAGGCCGAGCTTGGAAAGGTCGGCGGCAAGGAGGACGACACGGTATCTTCCGGTGACGATATCTACACGGATCCGCAGGAGGCGAAGGAATTCGCGGAGCGCACGGGCATTTCCTCACTGGCGGTCGGCATCGGCACTGCTCACGGCTTCTACAAGGGGACACCGGTTCTGGATGTGAACCGGCTTGCAGAGATCCGTGAGGTGGTTGACGTTCCGCTTGTGCTGCACGGAGCATCCGGACTTACGGATGAACAGGTGAGAAGCTGCGTGGAGAGAGGTATCTGCAAGGTGAACTTCGCGACCGAGCTGCGCAAGGCATATACAGACGCTGTCAAGAAATACATCGCTGAGGATCCGGACGTATTCGATCCGAAGAAGTATCAGGCAGCAGGAAGAGCGGCGGTTGTTGAGCAGGTGAAGTACCGCATGACGGTCTGCGGCTGCGACGGCAAAGCAGAGAACTGAGAAGGCAAGGCAGAGAGCTGAGGCCGGACGGATCCGAAATGAGACAGGAGCGCTGAAAACGCAGAGAAATTGATCCGGACGAGTGATCGTCAGGCAGCTGCAGGAAGGCTTTGAAAGAGTGACTGAACGACGCCTGAAGACGGGAGGGAGGAAGTATGGCGGCTACGGTAAAGGACATTGCGACGAGAGCAGGGTGCGGCGTAGCGACGGTTTCCTCCTATCTGAATGGAGGAAATGTACGGCCGAAGAACCGGGCGAAGATCGAGGCGGCGATCGGGGAGCTTCACTATGAAGTAAACGAGACGGCGCGGCAGCTGAAGACGAATCGGACGAAGATGATCGGCGCGGTAATTCCCGAGCTGAACAGCACGTTCTGCGCGAGAGTGTTAAGCGAAATCGAGGATATTCTCCGTCAGCACGGTTATGCCATGCTGGTCTGCGACTGCCGGACAGACAGCGCCAGGGAGAGAGAGGCTGTCGATTTTCTTCTGAAACGCAGGGTAGACGGACTCGTGGTGCTTCCGGTTGACGCTACCGGGAATAATCTCCGGAAGTTTATCCGGACGGAAAAGCCCGTGGTTTTAATTGACCGGCAGATTGAGGGACTGGATGTGGATTCGGTCTGTGTAGACAACCGTGCGGCGATTCGCTCGGCGGTGGATCTTCTGGTGAAGAAGGGGCACACGCATATCGGGATGATTGCCGGACCGGAGGAGATCAACGCTGCCAGGCAGAGAATGCGGGGCTACCGTGAGGCGTGTGAGAAAAACAGAATTGTCTGCGCCGAGGACTATATCTTTCACGGAGATGATTCGATCGAAAGCGGCACCTGTGGAATTGAGACGTTACGGCAGATGCATCCGGAGATGACGGCGGTTGTGATTTCGAATTATCGGATGACGATAGGTGCCATGATTGGCGCCAACGAGTCCGGAATCGAGATCCCAGGGGAGCTCTCCGTCGTGGGATTCGATAACCCCCAGTTCGCGAGGGCGGTGCACCCGAAACTTACGATCATCAATCAGCCGGTCGATGAAATCGGCGAGAAGGCGGCGGAGATTATGCTGCAGCGGCTCGGTGAGATCGGAGATGCGGAAAATGGAGAGTCTGATGCATCAGCGCGCAGGCATATCTGGCTCGGCACAACGATACTGGAGGGCAGGTCGGTGCTTGACCGGAATAACGCGAAATGATGCCGTAGGCAGGCAGGCGCCTGGCCGGAATAACGCAGAATGAACAGGTTCCCTGCTTTATCTAACGCAGCGTTGGAGCATTGGGATGCCGGAGAGGAAGTTAGGAAACTATGGGAGAGTTTTTACTGGGAATAGATATCGGAACGAGCGCCTGCAAGGTGGCGGCCTTTGACCGGTACGGCAGGGTGGAGACATCTGCGACGGGTGATTATCCGGTTTATTATCCTCACCCGGGCTGGGCGGAGCAGAATGCGGAGGACTGGTACCGGGGCGTCTGTGAGGCATTGGCAAAGATCTGGGCTGAGGGGAAGGTGAAGCCTGCAGATATCTGTGGAATCGGAATCGACGGGCAGGGCTGGTCCGCCATCGCTCTGGATAAGGACGGGAAGAATCTGACGAATACGCCGATCTGGATGGATACCCGCGCGCAGTCTGTGTGTGACCGGATCAATGAACGGATCGGACAGGACAAGATTTTTGATCTTGCAGGAAACGCGCTGCAGCCTTCCTACACCACGCCGAAGGTTCTCTGGTACAGAGAAAACCTTCCGGAGGTCTATGCGCACACGGACAAGATTCTGCACGCGAACGGATACAT
Source organism: Bilifractor sp. HCP3S3_D3 (assembly GCF_052063915.1). Taxonomy (NCBI): domain Bacteria; kingdom Bacillati; phylum Bacillota; class Clostridia; order Lachnospirales; family Lachnospiraceae; genus Bilifractor; species Bilifractor sp. HCP3S3_D3. The sequence continues at coordinate 25,561 of NZ_JBQHWP010000023.1, read as the reverse complement.
CGGATATCGTCTGACCGGAAAGATGACGGAAGATATCTGTGACGCGTACGGCTGGCATTGCTTTGATATGAGAAGGGGTGTCTGGGATTATGATATGGCATCCGAGATCGGAATCCCGAAGGAGTTCCTACCGGAGATCGTGAACTGTGATCAGGTGATCGGTAAGGTGACAGAGGCAGCGGCGAAGGAAACGGGACTTCTGGAGGGAACGCCGGTAGTTGCGGGAGGTCTTGATGCCGCGTGCGGAACGCTTGGCGCCGGCGTGATTCACGACGGGGATACACAGGAGCAGGGAGGACAGGCCGGCGGCATGAGCGTTTGTCTGGATGAATATAAGGCGGATCCCAGGCTGATTCTGTCGTTTCATGTCATTCCGGGCAAATGGCTGCTGCAGGGCGGTACGACCGGAGGCGGCGGAGTGATGCGGTGGTTTGAGCGGGAGTTCGCCGGAGAGGAGCGTCTCCTGGCGGAGAAGACCGGAGAGTCGTCTCTCGTGCAGCTGAATCATGAGGCGGAAAAGGTTGCGGCCGGATCGGACGGGCTTGTTTTTCTCCCGTATATGAGCGGAGAGCGCTCACCGATCTGGAATCCGGACGCGAAGGGGGTGTTCTACGGGCTTGATTTCTCGAAAACGAAGGGGCACATGGTGCGTGCCTGCATGGAGGGTGTTGCCTACGCCCTGAAGCATAATCTGGATGTGGCTGAGAAAGCGGGGGCGCATGTCGAGCTGCTTCGCGCGATGGGCGGCTCGGCGAATTCGCTGCTGTGGACGCAGATCAAGTCGGATATCACAGGGAAGCCGATTGTCGTTCCGTCTTCTGACACGGCAACGACGCTCGGCGCGGTTATGCTCGCCGGAGTCGGCTGCGGATTCTACCATGATTATGAAGAAGCGGTTTCGCTCACGGTTCATGACACGAGGCGACATGAGCCGGATCCCGGAAACGCGGCTGTTTATCAGAAAAATTATGAGACATATCTGGAACTGTACCGGGATCTCGAGGGACTTATGAGACGAAACGGTGGCAGTTTTTGAGACAACAGACTGTCAGCGACAGAGTGTCGCTGTCAATTTGAATAAATATCTTTGTTAAATGTTGTGCAATAAGCGGTATTCGTAAGAAATTCTTCAGGAGGAAGAAAAGATGGCAATCATGATGAAAGCAGGCGTGGTACATGCGAGAGATGATCTTCGTTACGAGGATATTGAAAAGCCGCAGCCGAAGGCGGGAGAGGTGCTGATCAAGGTCAAATATACCGGAATCTGCGGCTCTGATGTGCCGAGGGTTAACGGTGACGCGTGTCACTTTTTCCCGAATGTTCTGGGACATGAATTTTCAGGAATCGTGGAAGAGGTCGGTGAAGGCGTGACAAGGGTGGCGCCGGGAGATTATGTGGCAGGCGTTCCGCTGGTTCCGTGCATGAAGTGTCCGGACTGCGCGAGAGGCGACTATTCTCTGTGCAAGCATTACAGCTTTATCGGTTCCCGTCAGTTCGGATCCTTCGCTGAGTATGTCTGTGTCCCGGAAATTAATGCGGTGAAATTTGACAAATCCATCTCCTTTGAGCAGGCGGCGCTTTTTGAGCCGGCAACGATCGCGCTTCACGGACTGGAAAGAACGGGATACAAGGGCGGCCACACCGTGGCGATTCTCGGTACCGGCCCGATCGGTATGCTGACGGCGCAGTGGGCGAAGATCTTCGGCGCGAAGAAGGTTGTGGTTTTTGATATCGTTCCGGAAAAACTGGCTCTTGCCGAAGAGCTTGGCGCGGACGCCGGGATCAATACCCTGGACGATGACTTTATGGATCAGGCGATGGCTCAGACCGATGGCGTCGGCTATGACTATGTCTATGAGACGGCGGGCAACACCATCACGATGAAGATGGCATTCCAGCTTGCGGCGAATAAGGCCGGCGTCTGCTTCATCGGAACACCGAAGAAGGAACTGACATTTACGGTGAGCGAGTGGGAGAATCTGAACCGGAAGGAGTTTACGCTTACCGGATCCTGGATGTCCTATTCGGCTCCGTTCCCAGGTCATGAGTGGACCGATGTGGCGCATTATTTTGCCACAGGCCAGCTGAAATATGATCCGAGAATGATCTGGAAGATTGTACCGCTTTCTCAGATCGCGGATGCGTTCCAGTGGTATAAGGAACGCGGCAAGGTAAAGGGAAAGATTCTGATCGACTCCGAGAAGTAAAAAGGATAAGTTCTGACAGATATGTTCTGAAGATAAGTTCTGGAAGACAGGATCTGACGGGCAGGTTGTTAGGGATGAGTTCTGGCTGAGAACAGAATGGAGAGCAATTGAATCAGGAAAAAGACAGAGAGGATACCGTATGATACTGACAGTAACCGCAAATGCGGCGGTGGACACCCGATACGTCGTGGACGGCTTCGGGGTAAACGAGGTGAACCGTGTAAAAATCTGCGAGCGCTCGGCCGGTGGAAAAGGGCTGAACGTCTCCAGAGCTGCGCATATCGCCGGGGAGGAAATCCTGGCGACCGGGTTCCTCGGAGGTCATTCCGGTGAGTTTGTACAGGAACATCTGCACCGGGAGGGAATCCGCGAGGATTTTGTGTGGTGCAGCGGAGAGACGCGTTCCTGCATCAATATCTGGGACGAGGTGAATAAAACGCAGACGGAATTTCTGGAGCCGGGATTTGAGGCAACGGAAACAAATCAGGACGCACTGGTTCGGACATTCAGAGAGCATATCTCGGATGCTGCGGTGGCGACGATCTCGGGGTCGATGCCTTCCGGCTGCGACAGCAGTCTGTACAAGAGGCTGATCGACGCAGGGCGTGCGGCAGGAAAAAAAGTGATTCTGGATACGAGCGGCAGCACGCTGAAGGAGTGCGTCGCTTACAGGCCGTTCATGATCAAGCCGAACATCGATGAGATTCAGATGCTGGTCGGAAGAACGCTGACGGAGGGAAACCGGGACGAGCTTCTGGAGGCGGCAGGTGAGCTTCACGCAAAGGGAATTCCGACCGTTGTGATTTCTTTGGGAAGTGCAGGGTCGCTGATGTCCTGCGAAGAGGGTGTATATGAGGCTCACGTGCCGAAAATCAATGCGGTCAATACAGTCGGCTGCGGAGATTCCATGATCGGAGGCTTTGCCGCCGGGATCGCGCGGGGACTGGACATGAAGGATTGCCTGAGACTTGCCAGCGCAATATCGGCAGCGAGCGCGATGACCGACAGAACCGGATTTTTCCGGATGGAGGACATGACTGCTATCCGGGATCGCGTGGAGATCATCAGAGTACGATAAAGAAGGATAAACCTGATCAAAGATGTATGGATATTTTTTTAGAAGAGGAGGAATGAGAAATGGAATTTATTGATCCTGCGAAAATCCCTCAGAGAACGCTCTACACAGGAGCAAAAATGCCGGCGGTCGGAATGGGAACCTTCGGGTCCGATCATGCGACACCGGAGCAGGTGCGTGACGCGGTTCGCGGCGCTATCCGGGTAGGATACCGTCATTTTGACTGCGCGGCGTGCTACGGAAACGAGGACCAGATCGGAGAGGTCTTCGCGGAGGCGTTCCAGAGCGGGGAGGTAAAGAGGGAGGACATGTTTATCGTCTCCAAGGTATGGAATGACATGCATGGCAAGGGAGATGTTCTTCTGGCCTGTGCCCGCACACTGCGTGATCTCCAGCTTGACTATCTGGATATGTACTATGTTCACTGGCCATTCCCGAATTATCATCCGCCGAAATGCGATGTGACGGAGCGGAATCCAAATTCCAAACCTTTTTCGGTCAAGAGGTTCATGGCGACCTGGAGACAGATGGAACGCCTGGTGGATATGGGTCTTACAAAGCACATCGGTATGTCAAATATGACGCTGCCGAAGCTGAAGGCAGTCCTTCCGCTGTGTCGGATCAAACCGGCCTGCATCGAGATGGAGCTTCATCCGTGTTTCCAGCAGCAGGAGCTGTATGATTATATTCGTTCCCAGGGAATTGAAATCGTGGGATTCTGTCCGCTCGGTTCGCCTGATCGTCCGGAGAGAGACCGCACACCGGAAGATGTGGCGGATCTTCAGCAGCCTGTAATCCGCAAGATTGCGGAGGCTCACGGCGTACACCCGGTTCTGATCGCGATCAAATGGGCGGTTCAGAAGGGGCACACCCCGATTCCATTCTCGATCAAGGAGAAAAATTATACGGCGAATCTGAAATGTGTGACGGAGGATCCGCTGACCGATGAGGAAATGGAAGAGATCCGTGGCATGGAATGCGGGAACCGGCTGGTAAAGGGACAGGTATTCCTGTGGCCGGGCGCAACCGACTGGCGCGACCTCTGGGACGAGGACGGAACAGACGCGCTTTGGGATAAGGATTGACAGTGATGCCGGATGTCATGCGATCTGTGCCGGCCGCATGATTGGACGCATGATTATTTAAAGATGCAGAGACCCGCAGGTGATGGAGTTCACCTGCGGGTCTCTCTGTGTAGTATTGTGTAGTATATAGAAGAAATCTGATGTGCCGGATAAGAGCCGGTTATTTTTCGCGGGAGTCAGTCCCCGGTGTTATAATCTGCCGGGTCGGCCCTCCCGGCCGTTTCGGTTGTAGGTGTTTCCGGGGCCGGGATGCTTGCCGTTTCGGTTTTAGGCGCTTCCGGATTTGGAGCCTTGGATGTTCCGGCTGCATGTGCCTCCGGGTCCGCAGCCTTGGCTGAATCCGGGGCGTGTGTTTCCGGGTCGGATGTGTGTGCTTCGGGAATTCCCTTCCCGCGGACGAGTCTGGCGACCATTGTCATGCCATAGAGGAGTACGGGGACAGCTATGGTGCAGAAAATCGATCCCATCAGAAGTCCCTTCGAGTAGGGGCTTTTCACCAGTGCGAACACCATGGTGAGGGCGTACATCACGAGCAGAAGAACAATGCCCAAAAGGGCGGTAATTCTGCGCATGGTCCAGGGGTATTTCCTGTGGCTGCTGTTCCCGGTGATATTCTTCCGGCCATCCGGGAGGCTGTTTTCTGATTTGTTCATTCTGTGATCCCTTCCTGGTATAATGCATAATCTGCGGCAATGTATAATCTGCGGTAATATATAATCTGCAGCAATGTATAATCTGCGAATGGTGTATAGCGTGCTAATCAGGGCAGATGTGCGTAATCACCAATTTTTCACAGTTGTTTTGTATACTGATCAGGATACCTTTTATAAGATATCTTCATGCAGTGGAAATGTCAAGGAAGAGGCAGGGAAGTCAAGTAAGATCAAGGAAGAGTCAGGGAGGAGTCAGGGAAGTCAAGGGAGAGTCAGGGAAGCCAAGGAAGAGCCAAGGAAGAGTCAGGGAAGAGTGAGGGAAGCCGGGAAAGTGTTCGGAGACAGAGTGTGGTTTACGGCCTTACTCTTGAGCGTTGAGCTCTTCTAAGTGTCAGGTTTGGTACGTAACGGAGATTGCGTCTTTCGGAAAATTTTATATATTGTAAAATTGCAATCAATGGGTAAACGCGATAAAGTATTGACATTGAGAAGCGAGAAGCGGCGGAATCGGGCCGTGACTTTGGGAGGTATAAATATGAATCGATTTCGAGACTGGGTGAGCCGTGTGATGTATGGGCGATACGGAGTGGATCAGCTGGGGCGGGTGCTTCTGTATGTTGAGATCGCCTTGCTTTTTGTGTCTGCCTTTGTGCCGAATATTTTTCTGAATATTGTGACGGCCGTGCTGCTTGTCTGGATTTTTTTCCGGATGATGTCGAGAAATATCAGCAGACGGGCGGAGGAGAACCGGAGATTTCTCTCCGGGTGGAACCGGGTGAAGTCTTTTTTTACAGGTGGTATGCGGGCGGCAAAGGACAGGGATCACGCGTATTTCCGGTGTCCGAACTGCGGGCAGAGGGTTCGTGTACCAAAGGGCAAGGGGCATATTCAGATCACCTGCCCGAGGTGTCATACACAGTTTATCAAAAATACGTAAATACCTGATGAGCGGATGATGGAGGGATGTATGTTTGGATATATCACGATTGACCGGGAGGAACTCAAGGGAAAGGATTTGGACCGTTACCGTGAGTTTTACTGCGGTGTCTGCCGGGATCTTAAGGATTCCTGCGGAGAAGCCGCGCGGGCGACACTGACCTATGACATGACCTTTCTGGCAATTCTTCTGAATGCTCTGTACGAGGGACCTTCGGGGATCACAGAGGAGAGATGCATTCTTCATCCCGCAAGAAAGCGGCGGGTGATCCGGAATGAATACACGGCTTATGCTGCCGACATGAATCTGATGCTGGTGTTTCACAATCTCGAGGATGACTGGATTGATGAGAAGAAGGGGACGAGCCTTGCGGCGTACCGTCTCCTGCGTCCGGCCTACCTGAAAACGTCCCGGAAATATCCGAGGCAGACGAGAGCAATCCTTCGCTACGTGAAGGAACTGCACGCAGTTGAGGAGAAGAATGACCGTTCGCTGGATACAGCGGCGGGCCTCACGGGAAAGCTTATGGCAGAGATTTTCCGGTATCGGGAGGATATCTGGTCCGAAGATCTGGGGCAGATCGGTTTTTACCTCGGGAAGTTCATCTATCTGATGGATGCCTGGGATGATCTGGAAAAGGACCGCAGAAACAGCAGCTATAATCCGTTCCTGTCGATCTGCGGAGAGGCGGATTATGAGATGCGCGCCGGCGATATCCTGACAATGCAGGCGGCAGGAATTGCGAAATATTTTGAGAAGCTGCCGATCCTTCTGGACGAGGAGCTGTTGCGTAATATCATCTACTCGGGCATCTGGGTGAAGTATCGCGCGAAGCGGGCGAAGATGGCCGAAGCGCAAAGGACTTTGCAAGAAGCAAAGGATGATTTATAATAAAATGATCCGCCGGACAGGATCCGGGCGGAAGACAGAAAGAGGAACACATGCAGGACCCATATAAAGTACTGGGTGTCTCAAGGGATGCCAGTGATGAAGAGGTAAAAAAAGCGTACCGCAGGCTGAGCCGCAAGTACCATCCGGATGCCAATATCAACAATCCCAACAAGGATAAGGCAGAGGAGATGTTCAAGCTCGTTCAGGAAGCATACAAACAAATCATGGACGAGCGGTCCGGGAAGATTCCCGGAGGATCCGGCGCATATGGATACGGCGGTTTTGGCGGATATGGTCAGAGATCGGATTCGCCGTATGAGAATCCGGAGATGCAGGCGGCCGCAAACTATATCAATACAAGGCATTTCACAGAGGCTATGAATGTGCTGGAGAATATTCCGGAGCGGAATGCGGAATGGTATTATCTGCACGCCGTGGCCAATTACGGACTCGGAAATAACGTGGCGGCGCAGAACGACGCGCAGACCGCGTGCAATATGGAACCGGACAACAGCCGGTACCAGCAGCTTTATCAGCAGATTTCAGCCGGAGGGGCCTGGTATAATGACATGGGTCAGGGTTATGGCTATGAGGGTTCTCCCTGTTATGGAGGAACCGACAGTCAGGGAGGCAGCACCTGTGCCAGAACTGCCGCGGCGATCTGCGGAACGCTGGCATGCTGTACCTGCCTGGGAGGCGGCGGCATTCCGCTATGCTGCTGTATCTGATTTTTTCTGCTGCAGGTATGGAGATCATGACGGTGAATCCGGAAACGTTCTGGATGGGAACCGGAAACAGATTTGAGAGTGTTATCGGATCATAGAGTATTATCGGATCAGAGATCGTTATCAGATCATAGAGCGTTATCGGATCATAGAGTGTTATCGGATTAGAGAGTATTATCGGAGGGTGAAATGGAGAGAAAGCAGTGGGTGGAGAGATACATGCGTGAGCTTGATCGCAGCAGGAGAAAGGAGATCCTGGATCAGGCAATTTCCGAGGAGGGAGATGCGCCGGACAATGAGCTCCGGGAAAAACTTCTGCAGGAGCGCTATGGGAAGCTGAATTCCCAGGATGTCGACTATTTTATCCGCGGCTGGATGAGCCTTTACTATGTGCACACGACCTCGAAGGGATTTTTCGGGAGAAAAAAGATCGAAAAGGAAAAGGCTTCTGTGCTGTCGGACTGGAAGGTGGAGCTTGCCGGAGAGTACGGTGAGATCGGCGAGGAGGTGCTTTATGAGGAGCTGTTTAATATGACGCTTCTGTACTTCCACCTCTGTGAGACAGACAAGAATTATGGCTCGATCCTGCTCGGACTGGGGCATATGAAGAGTGAGACATTGATATCGAAGATTGCCGGCGAGGTGTATCGTCTCGCATATGAGACTCCGCAGGTCATGAATGCGGAGAAGGAGCTTGCCGTATTTACCAGGGCGGCGACGGATGCCTTCTGCGAAAAGTACAACGATCAGCAGGGATACCTGATGGACAAGGTGCGCGCCGGAAAATAAGAACTCGTGCGATCAACAGGGATACATACTGTTTGAATTGCATTTTCCGGCCAATTCAGAAGGGAAAAGAGATATGTCATTTAATTTCAATGATAATGACGGACCGGATTCGGGAAACGGTCCGGGACGGAATAACCGGACGATCTGGATCATCGCGACGGCGATTATGCTGGCAGTGATTATTTTCAGTGTAATCAGCAGCATGTTCCAGTCGTCTTCATCGAAGGAAATCACCTATGACAAATTCGTGCAGATGGTAGAAAAGGACGAGGTGTCGAAAGTTGTGCTGCAGAACGGCACGCTGACGGTAACTCCGAAGTTCAAAGAGGGAGACAAACTGTCTTTATATACCTACCGCGCCACGCTGGTCGGTGATGAGAACGGCCTGAATGAGCTGCTGAAGGGCACGGATATCACTTACGAGAAGAAATCCTCAAGCGTCGGTTCTCAGGTGATGTCTGCGATCTTTCAGATTGTGATACCGATTCTGATCATGATGATTGGCCTGAACCTGGTACTAAGGTATATGGGAAAGGGCGGCGGCGTCATGGGCGTCGGAAAGAGCAAGGCCCGGACCTATGTACAGAAGGAAACCGGCGTAACGTTTGCGGACGTCGCAGGAGAGGAAGAGGCGAAGGAATCTCTGCAGGAAGTGGTTGATTTCCTGCATAATCCGCAGAAATACACACAGATCGGTGCGAAGCTTCCGAAGGGAGCTCTTCTGGTAGGCCCTCCGGGAACCGGAAAGACACTGCTGGCAAAAGCGGTTGCCGGTGAGGCACATGTTCCGTTTTTCTCCCTTTCCGGATCGGAATTTGTAGAGATGTTTGTCGGCGTGGGCGCCTCCCGTGTGCGGGATCTGTTTGAGGAGGCAAAAAAGCAGGCGCCCTGCATCATCTTTATCGATGAGATCGACGCCATAGGAAAAACCAGGGATTCCAGTTACGGCGGCGGTAATGACGAGCGGGAGCAGACGCTGAATCAGCTGCTGGCCGAGATGGACGGCTTTGACAGTGCATCGGGACTTCTGGTGCTCGGCGCGACAAACCGTCCCGAGGTGCTGGATCCCGCACTGCTCCGGCCGGGACGTTTTGACCGGAGAATTATTGTGGAACGCCCGGATCTGAAGGGGCGTGTAAACATTCTGAAGGTACACGCGAGAAACGTTATGCTCGACGAAACCGTGAATTTTCAGGAAATTGCGCTCGCAACCTCAGGAGCCGTAGGATCTGATCTTGCGAACATGGTCAATGAGGCTGCCATCCTGGCTGTCAAGCACGGGAGGCGGGCAGTGTCCCAGAAGGATCTGCAGGAAGCCGTCGAGGTTGTTCTTGTGGGACAGGAGAAAAAGGAACGCATTCTCAGCAAGGAGGAGCGCCGGATCGTCGCCTATCATGAGGTGGGTCATGCGCTCGTGAATGCGCTGGAGAAGCATTCCGAGCCGGTACAGAAGATCACGATTATTCCGCGTACCATGGGAGCACTTGGATATGTCATGCAGGTTCCGGAGGAGGAGAAATATCTGAATTCGCGGAAGGAGCTGGAGGACATGGTGACGGGCTTCCTCGCGGGAAGAGCGGCGGAGGAAATTGTCTTCGGCGATGTTACGACCGGTGCCTCAAACGATATTGAAAAGGCGACACAGATCTGCCGCGCAATGATCACGCAGTACGGCATGTCTGATAAGTTCGGCCTGATGGGACTTGCCAGGACCGAAAGCAAATATCTGAACGGCAGAGCAGTTCTGGACTGTGGAGATGAGACGGCGACAGAGATTGACCATGAGATCATGAAGATGCTGAAAGCATCCTATGAGAAGGCAAAGCAGATGCTCAGGGAGAACCGGGATGTGCTTGACCGGCTTGCCGGCTATCTGATTATTCAGGAGACGATCACCGGAAAGGAATTCATGAGAATTATGAATACGGTTATCGGGGAGCGGTCGCAGAATCGTCCGTCCTGAACGACCGTGAACACCCGGGATACAGCGAGCTGCGGCTGCAGAGCCGGCTGGCTGCCCGGATGAGGAAGGCATGAAAAGGCCTGCTCTGTGCGTCATTTCTTGGGATGATTCAGAAGAGACAGGAGCATTTATGGCATTTGATATTCAGGAGGAGCTGAAGAAACTGCCCCAGAAGCCCGGCGTCTATATCATGCACGGGCTTCAGGACGAGGTCATGTATGTGGGAAAGGCCGTTAAGCTGCGGAACCGCGTGCGGCAGTACTTCTCCAACAGCAGAAACAAGAGGCTGAAGATATACAGCATGGTGCCGCAGGTTACGCGGTTTGAGTACATTGTGACGGATTCGGAGGTTGAGGCCCTCGTCCTGGAGTGCAACCTGATCAAGGAATATCGGCCGAAGTACAATACCATGCTGATGGATGACAAGGCATATCCCTTTATCCAGGTTACGGTGCAGGAGCATTTCCCCCGGGTTCTGTATGCGCACAGGATGAAAAAGGACAAGTCGCAGTATTTCGGGCCTTATCCGGACGCGGCCGCCGCGAAGGAGACGATTGATCTGGTCCGGAAGCTTTATCACCTTCGGAACTGCAGCAAAAAGCTTCCCGAGGATCAGGGAAAGGAGCGCCCCTGTCTCTATTATCACATCCACCAGTGCAAGGCACCCTGTCAGGGATGGATCTCAGAGGAGGAATATCGGAAGCAGGTCAATGATGCGATTGCTTTTCTGAACGGGAAGACGGAAGATGTGCTTCAGGAACTGAAGACAAAAATGCAGCAGGCTGCCGATGCGCTGAATTTTGAGGAGGCAGCTTCCCTGAGGGATCTGATCGGGGCCGTGAAGAAGGTGAGTGAGAGACAGAAGATCACTTCCGGAAGCGGAGAAGATCAGGATGTGATCGCGCTTGCGGCAGACGGAGAGGATGCCATCGCGCAGGTATTTTTTGTCAGAGACGGCAAACTGATCGGACGAGATCATTTTTATCTGAAAATCGCGAACGAGGAGAGCCGCAGCGAGGTTATGGAGAGTTTTCTGCAGCAGTTTTACTCCGGAACCCCTTTCATTCCGCATGAGATCATGCTTTCGGATGATATTGCGGAAAGGGAGCTTCTGGAGCAATGGCTGACCGGGAAGAAAAACGCCGGAAGCACAAAGGTGCGGATCCTCGTTCCGCAGAAGGGCAAAAAAGAGAAGCTTGTGGATCTGGCGAAGCGGAATGCGCAGATCATTCTGACACAGGACCGGGAACGGATCAAAAAGGATGTCGCAAAGACGATCGGAGCGGTCAACGAGATCGGGCAGTGGCTCGGAATCGAGCCGCCGGACCGTATCGAATCGTACGATATCTCCAATATCAGCGGTTACCAGAGCGTCGGTTCCATGGTGGTGTATGAGCAGGGCAAGCCGAAGAAGGCGGATTACCGGAAGTTCCGGATCAAGTCTGTTGAGGGACCGAATGATTACGCAAGCATGGAGGAGGTTCTGACCAGGAGATTCCGGAGAGGGGTTCAGGCAGACAGCGGCTTTGAAAAGCTGCCGGATCTTCTTCTGATGGACGGCGGCAGAGGACAGGTGAACATCGCGCTTTCTGTTCTTGAAAAAATGAACCTGTCGATACCGGTCGCCGGAATGGTGAAGGATGACAGGCATCGGACCAGAGGAATCTATTTCAATAATGTCGAGATTCCGATCGATACAGATTCCGAGGGCTTTCATCTGGTCACCCGGATCCAGGATGAGACGCACCGGTTCGCGATCGAATATCATCGGATGCTGCGAAGCAGGGAACAAGTACATTCGATCCTGGACGATATTCCGAATATTGGAGAAAAACGGAGGCGTGAGCTGATGCGCTCCTTCCCGGATATCGAGGCAATCCGGAGGGCGGACGTCGAGAAGCTGAAAAGCCTGCCGGGAATGAATGAAAAAGCTGCGAAGAGTGTGTATGATTTTTTTCATAAAAAAGCAGAACAATTATCGTGATTGAGCAGACGTTCAATTTGTAGGACACAAGCTTTGTCTTTTTGCGGGAGAAAAGTTTTGCCTTTTCACAAGAGCGTAGATATGGTTTTTCATGGGAGGCAAGACTTGTCTTTTGACGGGAGAAAAGTTTTGCCTTTAGAGCAGGAAAAGAATCGTGCAAACAGGCGTGTGCGTGGTATACTGTTTTATAGAAGGCATTTCGTATTTGCAGCCAGGTCTCATCGCACAAGGCGCGGAAAAGAGATCGAAAAGAGAAGATTACACAAAGAGCAGGTCTCATCGCACACGGCGCAGGAAAGAGAACGAGTGCGAATTACCTGCAAATTTCTGGGAGGATTCGGCATGACATCTAAATTTATCACGCTGGAAAAGCTAGAAAAAGACATGGATCTGAAAAACCTCACTCCGGATACGGATCTCGGGGACAGGGAGATCACGGTTCCTGAAATCAATCGTCCGGCCCTTCAGCTGACCGGATATTTTGAGCATTTTGCAAATGAGAGAGTTCAGATTATCGGAGTTGTGGAGCTTTCGTACCTGAATCGCATGGAGTATGATAAGAGGAAGGAATCGTTTGAGGCATTTGTCTCGAAGGGTGTTCCGTGTATTATTTTCACAACCTCTGAACAGCCCGGTGAAGAGCTCCTGGAAATATGCAGGAGATATAAAACGCCGGTTTTCGGAACCGACAAAACGACATCTGCGTTCACTGCTGAGATTATCCGGTGGATGAATGTTCAGCTGGCACCAACGATTTCGATCCACGGCGTGCTTGTCGATGTATATGGCGAAGGTGTGCTGATCATGGGCGAGAGCGGAATCGGTAAGAGTGAGGCCGCTCTGGAGCTGATCAAGCGTGGCCATCGACTGATCACGGATGATGTGGTACAGATCAGCCGAATTGATGATGTGACACTGGTCGGTACTTCGCCGGACATCACCCGTCACTTTATCGAGCTTCGCGGAATCGGAATTATCGATGTGAAGACGCTGTTCGGTGTCGAGAGCGTTGAGAATACACATACCATAGATCTGGTCATCAAGCTGGAGGAGTGGAATAAGGATAAGGTATACGACCGCCTCGGTCTTGAGGAGGAGTATACGGAATTTCTGGGCAATAAGGTCGTATGCCATTCTCTGCCGATCCGTCCGGGACGTAATCTGGCGGTTATCGTAGAGACGGCTGCCGTTAACCATCGTCAGAAGAAGATGGGCTACAACGCGGCGCAGGAGCTTTACAAACGTGTTCAGGCTAATCTGGCCAGAAAACGCAGTCATCCGTGAGCAGAGTGTGAACATAATCGGTGCGTGAACGCAATGAGTGTGAACGTAATCGGTGTACGAACGTAATGCGTGAGTGGATGGCAGGCAGTGGAGCAGAGGAAGAAACCTTCTCTGGATAATAATCGTTAATAAATTTGAACAATAGCCCCCTGAAGACATATGATCTGCAGGGGGCTATTGTTCCGCCCATTTTGACAGGATAATTAATGGGGCCTGGAGATAAGCTGACTCCAGGAAATAAACTAACTCCAGGAAATTATATTATATATATTTTTCCACATGCTGCAGTGTATTTACAGAATCTGTGGTTCCTCACAGGACTGCCAGGCGGCGGAAATCAAGAATTCCAACGAGATAAAACACGCTGCGCGAGTTTTATCTCGCTATCGCGACGCTCGCCGCACACGAATACTTCGCATTCGGCTGCGGCTCACTGTTCGCGTAAAAATCTCCGCCTGTCACAAGACGGGCGGAGAATAAATGACATATACAATCAAAAAATAAATGATCCTGTAAATAATCTCATATTTCCAGGTGGTTAAATGATTCTGCACAATCAGGAGATCAGAAAATCCATGCAGTCAATCACTGGGTCTGCTCTGTCTGGGTATTCTCTCCGGTGTTGCCGGAAGAGGTGTCCCCTCCGGTTCCGGTGTTCTCCGCGGGTGCATTCTCGCCGGTACCTTCACCGGCAGCGTTCTCGGTATGCTGGTTTGTGTCGGTATTATTGTCGCCGGCTGCGGCAGTGGGCGAAGCGGTAGGCGCAGCGGTTGGGGCTGCAGTAGGCGCTGCGGTCGGCGCCGGCGCGTCGTAGGTGCAGATGGTCGTTGGTGCATTCGCTACGTCGAAGTAATCGGTGACGGTAGGACAATAGGTATTCGGCAGCAGGCCTGTGTTTGCACATACCGTAAGCTGTTCTACAGAATCCGGAACCGAGAATTCCTTGATGGGAAGGGATTCATGAATACGGTTCATGACGTTCGTCCAGAGTGTGGAAATGTAGGTCCGGTCTGCTTCGGGAAGTTCCACGTTTGTATCGTATCCGGTCCAGATGCCGGCAGTGTAGTATGGCGTATAGCCCACAAACTGAAGATCTACATAGGAATCTGTGGTTCCTGTCTTTCCGGCAACCGGCATGCCGGAGGAAAGCTGATAAGGTGTTCCGGTTCCGGATTGAACGACGCTCTGCATCGCACTGGTCAGAAGATAGGCGGTGCTTTCCTTGAAGACGCGGCGGCTCAGCTCTGAATTTTCGAGAATCGTCTTACCGCTGTGATCGGTGACTTTTGTGTAAAATACCGGGCGGTTGTATGTGCCACCGTTGGCAATGGCTGCATATGCGGCCGTGAGTTCAAGGTCACTGACACCATTGGTGATGCCGCCGAGAGCAAGTCCGGGCGAGTTGTCATTGTCGCTGTCCAGTGTTGTGAATCCGAGCTTTTTCAGATAAGAGAGGCCAACTTCAGGCGTCAGTTCCTGCATCAGCTTGAATGCGATGACATTGTTCGAGGTCTGAATCGCGTTTCTCACCGTCATTGTGCCGTGATGCGTGTTGTCCGCGTTGTTGACTTCCTGACCGGTCGCGTAGTATGCGGCATCGTCCGTTTCCATGGAGGTCAGGGTTATTTTTCCCTTATCAAGGAGCGGACCATAGGTGGAAGGAATCTTAAAGGTGGAGCCTGGCTGACGAAGGGAATCCGTCGCACGGTTCAGGGTAAGACTCGCGGTTTTCTCCCCGCGTCCGCCAACGATACCGACGACATATCCGGTCGACTGGTCGATGACGGTCATGCAGGCCTGCGGTTCCGGAACGAATGCGGTCCGTTCCGCAACGATGGTATCACCGTCTCCGACAACGGAGGCCTTGTACTGGTCGATGCAGCTCTGTGCCTCTTCCTGGGAGCTGAAGTATTGATCAAAGTCGGCATCTCCCTGCTGTTTGAAGTACTGCACCAGCATTTCAACGCTGTAGTTCTGCCTGCTTCCGTCAGCCTTATCAACAGTCAGTGCCCAGTCCAGACTGATCTGGGAATCTGCGGGGAAAATCGACTCATCCGAGAATTCACTGTCCATAATTGACTGAATATCAGAGTTCTCGGTGGAATAAATGTGAAGCCCGCCACTGTAGATCAGGTTATTGGCCTGAGCCTCCGTATAACCCTTCTGGGTCATCAGATCGTCTTTGACCTGACTGATCAGTTCATCGACAAAATAGGAATACACCGTGGAATCCTGTGTAACCTGATTGTTCTGGTTCTCCTGAATCCGGTCATAAACGTTATCTGCGAGAGCTTCTTTGTAATCCTTCTCTGTGATATAGCCCTGCTGGAGCATGTATTCGAGGACCGTCTTCATACGGCTCGCATTCTCCTCGGGGTAAAGGATCGGATTAAACTGGCTGGGGTTCTGGGGAATCGCGGCAAGCACCGCGCATTCGGAAAGCGTCAGATCTTTTGCGTCCTTGCCGAAGTAAGTCTGTGCCGCAGTCTGCACGCCGTAGGCGTTGTTGCCAAAGTTTACGGTGTTGAGATAGTTTTCCAAAATCACCGACTTGGGGTCCTCTCCGGCTTTCCGAAGGGATGACTCCAGCTGAACGGCAAGATACTGTTCCTGGATCTTACGCTTGATCGTCCCCATCCTGGATTCATTCATCCAGTCTGTAAAAACATTGTTCTTCAGAAGCTGCTGAGTGATGGTACTCGCTCCTTCAGATTCCGAGAAATTCGAACTCAGCATGACCATGATGGCACGAAGCATTCCGTGCGGATCAACTCCGTTATGCTGATAGAAACGGGAATCCTCGATCGCAACGATGGCATGCTGCATGTTCTTTGGAATTTCGTTGATGGAAATTGAGACGCGGTTGCCTTCTGCGGAGCTCAGCTTCTGTATCTGATTTCCGTCACCGTCGTATACAAAGGACGCATAGCCGAGAGGCGTGATATTGGAGTCCGTGATCTCCGGCGCGTCCGCGATGATCCCGCGATAGGCACCGATGCCGAGGCAGATGCCGAATACGGCGGCTGCGATCAGTAAGTAAATGATGACACGCAGGACAGATACGCTGATGCGGCTTGCCAGTTTCGGGGCAGCCGAATCCAGGCGTTCGCGCTCCTGCTGAACACCGTGTTTGCCAAAATTCATGAAAGCTCCTTCTCCGGGCATATCCTGTTCCGAACGGAAGACAGTTTTGGGGTTCTCTGCCGTGAAGACAGTTCCCCGGGTTCTCTGCCATGAAGACAGTCCCCAGGTTCTCTGCTATGAAGACTGTTCCGTGGGTTTTGCACCCCATGTTTTCAGGTCATAGACAGATATTTTGCAAAACTGTGTCCCGCCGTATCCGGAAGAACCCGGATCGGATCAATGTTTCCCGGTTGAAAATAAAAAAATAACATTTATGCCTCAGAATAGGAGACATTTGAGCTGCTTTATTTACGCGAACAGTGAGCCGCAGCCGAATGCGAAGTATTCGTGTGCGGCGAGCGTCGCGATAGCGAGATAAAACTCGCGCAGCGTGTTTTATCTCGTTGCCCGGTATTCAGCAAACAAAGAGGAAGGCGGCCGCAGGTGCCAGCGGCAGGATTTTCAGAGCCGGCGGCAGGTGCCCTTTCAGAGCCTGTGACAGGAGCCTCTTGTCTGATGGAATACTGCGGGAATCCTTAATCCGATAATTATATCAAAATTACAGAATGAAATAAAGAATAAATTATGGTAGTATGGATCCATGGGAAAATCAAGAAGAACCGAAAGCAAAACAAAAAGTAAATCAGAAAATAAAACCAAAAACAAAGCAGAGGGAAAGACAGAGCAGGAATTCGGGAAAACGAGCGGAGCGAAAGACGTTCAAGGAGGGGAAAATCTACCTGAGCGATACCGTACGGTGTATCAGAATGGCGAAGGAAGGTACGAGGAGAAGAAGTCGGTATTTATTGCTACCGTTCGTCATGTGACAAGTGTTGAGGAGGCTGCATCTTTCGTTGAAGAGATGAAGAAAAAATACTGGGATGCGAGACATAACTGTTACGCCTGGGTTCTGGGAAAGAATGGTGGAAATGTGAAGGCCTCCGATGACGGAGAACCATCGGGTACGGCGGGGCGGCCGATTCTGGACGTTCTGACAGGAGCGGGACTGACGGATACCTGCATTGTGGTGACGAGATATTTCGGCGGTGTGCTGCTCGGGACGGGAGGACTTGTGAGAGCCTACACACAGGCTTCCAGAGACGGAATCGGGAAGAGTGTCCTGATCGAGAAGGAGAACGGAGTGCTTCTGGACGTCGTTGCCGATTACACGGATGCGGGAAAGATTCAGTATCTGATCGGACAGGAGAAAATTCATACAGTAGAGTCTGATTTTTCCGATGTGGTACGGATCCGTGTTGTTGTGCCTGCTTTAGAGGAAGGACGTTTCACAAAGCAGATCACAGAGGCAACCTCTGCCAGAGCCCGGATTAGAAAAAACGGCCACGCCTGGTTTGGCGTGGCCGGGGGAAAACTCATTCTTGAACCCGGGGGAGGAATGATATTCCATCGCGCGGATCGGGAAGCCGGGCACCGGTTGTCCGAAAGCGCAATGGAATCTGCCGGACCCCGGTAATCCGCAAGATGCCTGTATTTTTTACAGTGTTTCTGGCTCGGGATAATCTACACCGAGGGTATCAACGGTCATAGATTTGATAACCTGAGGCTCTGTGGGGCGGTCGCTCCAGTCTGTAGGAACTTCGGCGATCTTGTTCACAACGTCCATGCCCTCAATGATTTTACCGAAGGCGGCATACTGTCCGTCCAGGTAATCTGCGGATTTGTGCATGATAAAGAACTGGCTGCCTGCAGAATCCGGATCTGAAGCGCGAGCCATGGAGAGCACGCCCGGCTCGTGCGAAAGATCATTCCGGAAACCGTTGCCGGAAAATTCGCCGCGGATGGAATAGCCGGGGCCACCGGTTCCGTTGCCGGCAGGATCACCGCCCTGGATCATGAAGCCGGAGATGATGCGGTGAAATCCGAGCCCGTCATAGAATCCCTTGCGGACAAGGCTGATAAAGTTGTTGACGGTGTTCGGCGCGGTTTCCGGATAGAGCTCTGCCTTCATGACATCGCCGTTTTCCATGGTGATGGTAACGATAGGATTGGCCATAATTTTTCTCCTTATGTATTTATAAAATGTGTCCTGGTCAGGATGCGGTTACTGTCCACGGACTGCCCTTGAATATGCTGTAAATAAAAAACGGATGTGAGGACCAGGCCGTCACCGGTAAGGCCGAACCGTGTATTATGAACAGGCTGTAAGAGCAGCGGATGTGAGCATCCTGTTTTCAGGATTGGAACGTATGTTATTATAAGGTAAAATGTGATAAAATAAAAGACGCTTGTGCGACACATGACAGGAAAACCGGAGGGACTTGAGTCGGAATGGTTATTGAGACAAGAAGCCCGGAGGAAACCCGTTCATTTGCCCGGAAACTCGGGGAGAAGGCGGTTCCGGGAACGATTTATACACTGGATGGGGATCTCGGCACAGGGAAAACCGTATTTGCAAAGGGACTGGCAGAGGGCCTCGGGGTGACCGAGCCGGTGAGCAGTCCGACGTTTACGATCGTGCAGGAATACCTGAGCGGCAGAATACCGTTTTATCATTTTGATGTGTACAGGATTGAAGAGCCGGAAGAAATGGAGGAAGTCGGATATGACGACTATTTTTACGGCGGCGGTGTCTGTCTGATTGAGTGGGCGGATATGGTCCGGGATATAATACCGGAAGGTGCGGTTCATGTGACGATTGAAAAAGATCCTGACAAGGGATTTGATTATCGGAGGATTACGATTGAAAATACTGGCAATTGACAGCTCAGGTCTTGTGGCGTCCGTCGCCCTCCTGGAGGACGATACGCTGCTGGCCGAGTATACGGTGAATTACAAGAAGACACATTCGCAGACGCTGCTTCCTATGCTGGATGCCATTGCACAGATGATCGATCTGGAGCTGAACAGCATTGACGCGATTGCCATTTCCAAGGGGCCGGGCTCCTTTACCGGACTCAGAATCGGCTCAGCTACGGCCAAGGGTCTCGGTCTGGCACTTGATAAGCCGTTGGTTGAGGTACCTACGGTCGACGCATTAGCGTATAATCTCTATGACGCACAAGGGCTGATCGTCCCGATGATGGATGCCCGGAGAGCCCAGGTATATACTGGAATCTACCGGTTTGTGAATCACGAGCTCACTGCGGTGAAGGCGCAGTGCGCCGAAGCGGTGGAGGACCTTATGGAGGAACTGAACTGCCTCGGAGAGCCGGTCATTCTGCTTGGGGACGGGGTTCAACCCTATCTGGACCGAATCCGCGAGCTGCTGAAGGTTCCGTTCACCGTGGCGCCTGCACACCTGAACAGACAGAGGGCAGGCGCGGTCGGAGCTCTCGGCGAAAAATATTTTTCCCGGGGAATGACGGTTACGGCAGATGAACACCGGCCGGAATATCTCCGCGCCTCTCAGGCAGAGAGAGAACAGACCGCGAGGGGTGTTCCGGTAAAGGAAATTGAGAAAAATTCGGAAAAGCTGAAGCCGAGGGATTACTCCTGATGGGAAGGCGCGGGAACAGAGGGAAGGATGATGCATCAGCGCAGAGTGTTCCTGTGACTCCTGAGATCCGGAGAATGGTTTCAGCGGATCTTCCGGAGGTAGAGAGGATTGAGCAGGAAAACTTCTCGAGACCATGGACCGCAGAAGATTATCAGGGTTTTCTGGACAGGGAAGATGCGGATTTTCTTGTGGCGGTGGTGGATGGAAGGATCGTCGGATACATCGGAGAATACGGACTCCCGGACGAGGGAGACATCACGAATGTATCGGTGGACCGGAGATATCGGAACCGCCATATTGGAACTTGTCTGGTATCAGGGCTTATACAGACGGCGGGAGCGCGGGGCATCCGGAAGATTTTTCTGGAGGTGCGGGAGAGCAATGCGCCAGCAATCCGGCTGTATGAAAATTCCGGATTCCGGAGAACCGGGGTTCGCAGGAATTATTACACATCTCCGGTGGAAGATGCCGTTCTGATGATGCGCGGGCCGGAGACGGAGAAAGACGAAATATAGAGGCCGGATGAGAAAAAGACAGAATATAGAGGCTGGATGAGAAAAAGACGGAATATAGGGGCCGGATGGCAGATGTAGAAGCTGAGTATACGACGGCCGGAAGATATTATGCAGCGGCACGGCGGAAGCTGATCCGGCGGCCGGGATATGGAGGATGATTATGTTTAACAGTACCTTTGACTGGTTCCTTGCGGGAATACTTTTCCTGCTTGCAATTGTGTTTTTTGCAGGAAAAGGACAGGGAATTCTGGATGCGTTCAGTGGAAAGTACCGGGATAAGCGGAAACTGAGTCCGGAGAACCGGCTCAGATATCAGAGAGCAGTAGGGGTTTTTCTGATCATCCTTTCTGCAGTTGAAGTGTTCATGGCACTCATCGAGAACCCGATCATGGGAATTGTTTCAATCGTCGTTACGGTTGCGGATATGATCGGAATCGTTATCTATCTGAGAAGATTGTATGATTGAGGGTGAATGACGGGCCGGGCGGGAAAAAGCTTACTTCATGCGCCGTGCAGACCAAAATGAGCAGCCTTTGGAAACATTTATACAGCAATCTCTGACAGCCGAATTGCTTTGTACAGAATGAGCACTATCTGATTTACAGAAACAGAACGTAAGTCAGATAGTGCTCCTTTTTATTTACGCGAACAGTGAGCCGCAGCCGAATGCGAAGTATTCGTGTGCGGCGAGCGTCGCGATAGCGAGATAAAACTCGCGCAGCGTGTTTTATCTCGTTTTTTTACAGAGATATATTGACACATATCTATGTGTGTGATAGCCTGACTCATAGATAATCATCAATATTTAAGAAAGAAGGTTATATTTTGGCATGACAGAAGATCAGGTTTCCTCCATTTGTAAGGCATTGGGAGATCCGAACAGGCTTCGAATTGTGAATATGATTTCCGGATGTGAAAAGTGTGCCTGCGTGATTCTTCAGGCGTTTGATATTACACAGCCGACGCTCTCCCATCACATGAAGATTCTCTGTGACTGCGGGCTGGTCAATGTCCGTAAAGAGGGAAAATGGAGCCACTACTCTTTGAACTGCGAAACCCTGCGAGATTTCCAACGCTTTATCGGTGAACTGGATTGTGAGAAAAAAAACAGGTGTTCAGATGGAAAGTGTGACTGTCAATGATATGGAGCTTCCTTCAAAATCAGATTCTGGGCATGAAATGGCTGAATTCTCTGATTGGATCCGTGCTGAAAGGATTCGGCCTTGATACGAATACACGTATCGGCGGCAGTATTTTATTTTTTATCTATGACGTATTAAAGATCACGATCCTGCTTTGTGTTCTGATTTTCCTGATCAGCTATATCCAGAGCTATTTTCCACCGGAGAGAAGCCGTAAGATCCTGGGCAGATTCCATGGAATCTGGGCTAACTGTATCGGCGCACTGCTTGGCACGGTAACGCCGTTCTGCTCGTGCTCATCTATTCCGCTTTTTATTGGTTTCACCAGCGCAGGGCTTCCGCTTGGCGTGACCTTTTCTTTTCTGATTTCGTCGCCGATGGTGGATCTGGGAAGCCTGCTGCTTCTGATGAGTATTTTCGGAACAAAGGTGGCTGTGATCTATGTCGTTTTGGGACTCATTATCGCTGTCGCAGGCGGCACATGGATTGAGCACCTGCATATGGAGAGATACGTTGAAGAGTTTATTTATCAAAGCAACAGCGTGGTAAACATTGAATCTCCGGAGCTGATCTTTAAGGACCGGCTTATCTATGCGAGAGATCAGGTTGTTTCAACGTTTAAGAAAGTATTTCCTTATATCCTGATTGGCGTCGGGATCGGCGCGGTAATTCATAACTGGATTCCGGAGGGCGTGGTGGAGAAAGTTCTTGGAGATGGGAATCCGCTGGGCGTGATATTGGCCACGGTCATCGGAATTCCTATGTATGCAGATATCTTCGGAACGATTCCAATTGCAGAGGCGCTGCTGTCAAAAGGTGCTCTTCTCGGTGTTGTGCTCTCGTTTATGATGGCGGTGACAACGCTTTCGCTCCCGTCACTGATTATGCTGCGGAATGCTGTGAAGCCGAAGCTTCTGGCAACGTTTATTGCAATCTGTACCGTTGGTATTATGATCGTGGGTTATTTCTTTAACTTTATACAACCTTTCATTATCTGAGGGATTTGAAGGAGGAATCGTTATGGCAAGGACCTGGTATCCGGTTATTGACTATTTGCTTTGTGCAGAGTGTGGCACCTGCAGCGGGATGTGTGCACATGGCGTTTATGATCTGGCTGCCGCACCGACTCCGAGAGTGATTCATCCGGAGAACTGTGTAGATCACTGTCATGGCTGTGGCATCCGGTGCTCTGTTGGAGCGATTACATATGTGGGTGATGATACCGGATGGGTGCCTCCGGCAAGAGGCGGGAAGACAAATGGGACAGCAGGCGGGTGCTGCGGCAGTGTGACGGAAGAAACGGATAAAAAGAATTGTGGCTGCGGATGCGGCAATAATTAGTAGCGGAAGGAGAAATGAAAATGGGATTATTTGGAAAAAAGAAAGAAAACAAGGAGGAAGCAGTGAAGGCAAAGTGCTCCTGCGGTAAAACAGCTGCTGATACAGTCCAGGAAGAAAAGTTAAGGATAGTGGGCAAAGCAGGACTGAAGACAGGGGATGTTTTGACAATCAAAATCCTGGGTTCCGGGTGTAAAAATTGCCAGACGCTTCTGCAAAATACAAAAGACGCAGTATCTGCAATGAGCGATCCGGCAAAGATTGAATACATCACGGATATGAAGGAAATCGCAAAGTATGGTGTGATGCGTATGCCCGCTCTGGTGGTGGGAGAGCAGGTCGTTTCCATGGGAAAAGTTTTGAAAGCGTCTGATATACAGAAACTGTTAAATAAGCTAGGACTCGCATGACATAATAAAAGATAAGTAAGGTCACGCATGACATAAAAGATAAGTAAGGCCACGCATGACATAAAAGATAAGCAAGGTCACGAATGACATAACAGAAAGGATAGACATCAATGGAAACAAAACAGCGGGCTGGTATCAGCTTTTTTCAGAAATATCTGACGGTTTGGGTTCTGCTCTGCATGGCGGCCGGTATTGTGATTGGCCACTTCATCCCGGCCGTTCCGGAGGTGCTGGGACGAATGGAGATCGCCGGCATTTCCATACCGATTGCGATTCTCATCTGGATCATGATTTATCCGATGATGATCAAGGTGGATTTCCAGAGTGTGAAGGAAGTCGGGAAAAATCCCAAGGGAATTTTTCTGACGTGGATCGTCAACTGGGTGATCAAGCCGTTTACGATGTATGGCTTTGCGTCGCTTTTTCTCTTTGTGGTGTTTAAAAATTTCATCGCACCGGATTTGGCGACACAGTATCTGGCAGGCGCGGTGCTGCTTGGTGCCGCTCCCTGCACGGCGATGGTTTTTGTCTGGAGCACTCTGGTGAACGGCAATCCTGCCTATACCGTGGTGCAGGTAGCGACAAATGATCTGATCATTTTGATCGCCTTTGTGCCGATCGTGAAGTTCCTGCTGGGCGTTTCGAACGTAACCGTACCGTACAGTACGCTGTTTGTGAGTATTTTTCTCTTCGTGGTCATTCCGCTGGCCGGAGGCGTCATCACCCGCGTTGCGGTAACAAAAAAGAAGGGAAAAGACTATCTGGAGAATGAATTTGTCCACAAGTTTGACAACGCCACGACGATCGGACTCCTTCTGACCCTGGTGATCATCTTCAGCTCACAGGCAGAGGTCATTCTTGGTAACCCGCTGCACATCCTGCTGATTGCGGTTCCGCTCATCATCCAGACGTTTGTGATTTTCTTCCTTGCTTACGGAGCGGGCAGACTAATGCGGCTGCCGTTTGAAATCGCAGCACCTGCCGGCATGATCGGCGCATCCAACTTCTTTGAACTGGCTGTCGCGGTTGCGATTGCGCTGTTTGGAACCACAAGCCCTGCGGCACTTGCGACGACTGTAGGCGTACTGACAGAGGTGCCGGTCATGCTGACACTCGTAAAAATTGCAAATAAGACAAAGGGATTTTTTTCAGATGTCAGATAAAACAGCAGATAAAACAACAGATAAAAGAGCAGATAAAATCGTAGCATTCATCTGTACGCATAATGCCTGCCGAAGCCAGATGGCCGAGGCATTGGCAAAGCGTGCCGGATATCAAGGGTACGAATTCTGTTCAGCGGGTTCCGTTCCGAAGGAACAGATCGATCAGAATGCAGTCCGTATCATGAAAGAAAAATTTGGAATTGACATGCATTCTCAGTATTCGAAGACGATCCGGGACATCCCGGCTCCGGACATCGCCATATCCATGGGATGCGGGGTGAAATGTCCGTTCATTGGGAGAAATTTTGATGCTGACTGGGGACTTGAGGACCCGACTGGAAAATCAGATGAAGAATATCTGAAGGTGATCGGTCAGATACAGGAAAACCTGGAGAGAACGTTCAGGAAATAAAGAAACCAATGATTTTTATAAGATGGCACTTTGTAAAGTCGCAACCGGCATATTAATTGATATAGGAAAATATGGTTTATGGCTCATTCCAAATGCCGGTAATGTACGAATGGTATCACACATGATACTATGTTAGGAAAAACTGCGTACTTGATAGATAATTTAACACGCCGTAAGCAAGAAATCCCCCACCTCTATAGGTGGCGGGATGAATTGCGATAAACACGGCGTTTTTGACTTTTGTGTCTTGCTATATTATAATCTGATTATAAATAGGTCAGTCGTACTTATTATAAAGGTTATAAATACAATGCAATTAGACACAAATAATCATTCGGTATTCATGCTGCACTATCATCTTATCATGTGCGTAAAATACCGGAATAAGGTAATCGATGACGAGATTTC
>NZ_JBQHWP010000022.1:0-48103 GCF_052063915.1 Bilifractor sp. HCP3S3_D3 | reverse complement strand
AAAACGCAGACAGGATCGTCACGCGCGAAGCGTGTGTAAGAGACTGTATGCGATTTCGAAGGCAACAGGTATGAGCACGAAGTGACGCGCAAGCGGCACGGAAGTGCGAATGCCTGTAGGATTGCGAGAGTGCGAAGCACGGAGCAATCCGTAGCTTATACAGTTGTATCGTATAGGCGTTTGTTGTATAAGTCCAGTCGCAATGTTCTTGGCCCACAGGGAGCTTGCTCACTAGTGGGCAAGAACATTAGCGACGACAACCGGTATATTCTCTCTTATTCCAGTTCAAACGCTCCGGTATAGAGCTGGTAGTACGTTCCCCTCTGCTCGAGCAGCTGCTCGTGCGTTCCGCGCTCGATGATGTGGCCGTGATCCAGAACCATAATCGCGTCACTGTTCCGTACGGTGGAAAGTCTGTGTGCAATGACAAACACCGTCCTGCCCTTCATCAGATTATCCATTCCCTTCTGAACAAGCGCTTCTGTTCTGGTATCAATGGAGGAGGTCGCCTCGTCCAGAATCATGGCCGGCGGGTCGGCTACGGCGGCTCTCGCAATAGAAATCAGCTGTCTCTGTCCCTGTGAAAGCTGCGCCCCGTTTGCAGTGAGCATTGTATCATATCCATCCGGAAGTCTTGTGATGAAATCATCCGCGTTCGCCAGCTTTGCCGCCGCGATGCATTCTTCATCCGTGGCGTCCAGCCTTCCGTATCGAATATTTTCCATAACCGTGCCGGTGAACAAATTTACGTCCTGCAGGACGATTCCGAGAGAGTGTCGGAGATCCGGTTTACGGATTTTGTTGATGTTGATGCCGTCATACCGGATCTTGCCATCCGGAATATCATAGAAACGGTTGATCAGGTTCGTAATGGTTGTCTTACCGGCACCGGTTGCTCCTACAAACGCAATTTTCTGTCCCGGCTTCGCATAGAGCGATACATCATACAGCACCTGCTTCTCCGGCGTATATCCAAAATCCACATGCTCCAACTCAATATCACCCTTCAGCATGGTATAGGTCGTCGTACCATCCGCCTTGTGGAAATGCTTCCAGGCCCAGAGATCGGTCTTCTCCTTTGTCTCAACAAGGGAGCCGTCCTCTCCTTTTTTGCATCTGACAAGCGTCACATATCCGTCATCCTTTTCGGGTTCCTGATCAATCAGTTCAAACACACGGCCGGCGCCGGCGATACCCATGGCGATCATCGGCACCTGCATGGAAATCTGACCGATTGTCTGTGACAGCTGACGGGCCATGCCGAGATAGGAAATGATGATACCTGCCGTCATCAGTCCAAAACCGGAAAATCCGACGTTTGTGGCTCCCTCAAATACCATGATCGCGCCGACAAAGGCGATCAGCACATACATAAGGTTGCCCATATTGGACAAAATCGGCATCAGCACGTTTCCCGCCTTATTTGCCTCATTGCTGTCCTCAAAGAGCTGCTCGTTAATTTTCAGGAAATCCTTTTTGCTCTCCCCTTCATGACAGAAGACCTTAATTACCTTGGTTCCTTCCATCATTTCCTCAACAAATCCCTCTTCCTTTGCAAGTGAAATCTGCTGCCGCATCATGTATTTCGAAGAAGCGGCGGCATATTTCCGGGCCACTCGAAGCATCAGAACAATGGAAAGAGCTACCAGAAGCGACAGCCAGAAGCTATAGTACAGCATCATAAAGGCAATCGCAATAATGGTAAGAACCGATTGTGTAACCATCGGAAGGCTCTGTCCGATCAGCTGGCGGATGGCATCGGTATCATTCGTGTAGGTACTCATGATATCTCCATGCGCATGCGTGTCAAAATATTTGATTGGCAGAGACTGCATCTTATCAAACATATCATTCCGGAAGTTCATAAGCGTTCCCTGCGTCACTGTTGCCATGCTTCTCGTATAGAGAAAGGATGCGACAACTCCGGCACCGTAGATGACCGCCATCCCTATAACCGTACGGACAAGCTTTGGCCATACCGCAGTAAGTCCGGTCTTCATGCCCGGGGTGATGACATCATCAATCAGTCGCTGCAGAAAGAACGTAGCTCCGGTAGAAGAAACGCCCGCGATCACGATACAGATTATAACCAGAATCATTCTGGCCTTGTAATGGGAAAAAATATATCGAAACAGACGTCCGGCTGTTCCCTTTTTGACCGGTGTAATCTTTGCTTTTCCTCTCGGCATATCAGTTTTCCTCCTTTCTCATGGTCTGCGAATCAAAAATTTCTTTATATATTCCATTGGCTGCGATCAGCTGATCGTGACTGCCCTGCTCCACGATCCTTCCGCCGTCCAGCACAATAATGTTGTCACAATCCTGAACGGAAGAAATACGCTGCGCGATGATGATTCTTGTCGTATCCGGGATTTCCTCCCGGAAAGCCTTCCGGATCAGTGCATCGGTCTTTGTATCTACCGCGGATGTGGAATCATCCAGAATCAGAATCTTCGGTTTCTTCAGAAGCGCCCGCGCAATGCAGAGTCTCTGCTTCTGTCCGCCCGATACATTTGTACCGCCCTGTTCAATATAGGTATCATACTTCTGCGGGAACTGCTGAATAAACTCATCGGCCTGCGCAAGCCTGCAGGCATGGACAATTTCCTCATCCGTCGCGTTTTTATCGCCCCAGCGCATATTGTCCTTGATGGTACCTGAGAAGAGGACATTCTTCTGAAGCACAACCGCTACCTGATTGCGCAGCGCGTCCAGATCGTACTGACGCACATCCGTTCCGCCGACCTTCACCGCTCCTTCTGTCACATCATACAGTCTGGAAATCAGCTGAATTAATGTGGTCTTTGAAGAACCCGTGCCTCCGATGATTCCCAGAGAGGAACCAGAGGGGATCTGCAGATTTACGTCAGACAGCGCAAATCTCTTGCTCCTCTCGGAATATTTGAAGGATACATTTTCAAACACAACCGATCCGTCCGCAATTTCAGTCTTTCCGTTCTCCGGTGAGGTCAAGGTGCTCTGGTATTTCAGGACCTCAACGATTCGGTTGGCAGACTCCTGCGAGATAATAATCAGGACAAAAACCATGGAAAGCATCATCATGGAAATCAGGATCTGGATTCCATATGTGATCAGCGAAGATAACTGGCCCGTACTCAGGGACGATCCCTTTGTGGTAATGATTATCCGGGCTCCGATAAAGCTGACCAGCACCATTGTGAGACTGATGCTGAAGACCATCGTCGGATTGTTCCACGCAAGAACCTTTTCAGCGAAAGTGAAATCCCTGCAGACATCCTCGGATCTCTTATGGAACTTCTCTTTTTCGTAATCCTCCCGGACAAACGATTTTACCACTCGGATTCCGCCCACATTTTCCTGCACGGAATTGTTCATGGCATCATATTTCTTGAAGATTCTTACAAAAACCGGATGAATATACAAAACAATGCCAAACAGAACTAAAGCGAGGAAAGGTATGACCGCTATAAAAATCAGGGCCATCCGGACATTGATCGTAAGAGACATCACAATCGAAAAGATGATCATCAGAGGCGTCCGCACCGCGCCGCGAATTACCATCTGAAAGGCCGTCTGCACGTTTGTAACATCTGTCGTCATACGGGTTACAAGCGAAGCTGTGGAAAACCTGTCTACATCCGCAAAGGAAAACGACTGAATGTTAAAATAGATGTCCTGCCGAAGATTTTTCGCAAAACCGGCAGATCCTTTTGCCGCCTCGATGGCTGCTCTGCGTCCGCAGTACAGGGAAGCCATTGCCAGAATAATCAGGACAATACCGTCCTGAAACACAGGCGTCAGGGAAGCGCCCTTCATGTGGTCAATCAAAGAAGCCATCACCAGCGGGATGATACATTCCAGAATAACCTCGAAGGTAACAAACAGCGGTGAAAGCAGGGAGGGAGTCTTATACTCTCTCAGACTTTTCATTAATGTTTTTAGCACCTGTAAATCCTCTCTTTCTGTATGAATATCTATTGCGAACAGAGATTCCCTTCCCTCTTTATACAGATAATGAGATCTCTGTAATTTTTACTTATTGCTGTACCTTCTCTTATGCACGGCCCTCTTCCCAGTCCTGGACATTGCGGTACATCCTTCGAAGCAGTATTTCGGCCTGCCGAATTTCTTCCTCCGTCATACCCCGAAGCAAATGATCATCCACATCCAGATGCTGCCATCGCAGACTTACCTTATGCCTGTATGCTTTTTCTGCAAAAGATACGATTTTATTCCTATGGTCCTTTGTATCAATCGATATATTCACAAATCCATTCTTCTGCATTCTCGAGACCAATCCCACCACTGTAGGATGGGAAACCTCAAGGATCCGCTCCAGTTCTCTTTGCGCGACGCTGCCCCCATGTTCGCCAATCACATGGAGAACACGCGCCTGCGAAAGCGTCAGACCCCATTCCTCAAGATTTCGATCCGCGCTTGCTCTCAGCTGCTGGTTGATTTTCATTAACAGAAGCGGTATCACAGATTCCTGCCGCTCCTCCTCACCCGCCGGACGTCCTGAATCACAAGCTTCCTCCCTTCTCCTTTTCGGCAGTCTCTCTTCCGTTACTGTTGCTTCTCTTTTTTCCATCTTTGTATACCGTAATTTCTGATTTATATTTGTTATGCTTTCCATCCTATGATTGATAGGCCAGCATATCTGCGCACAAATGTAGCGTGCTACATTTATTGTGTAGCACGCTACATTTTAGTGATTAAGGAATCGATTGTAAAGACACATTTTGCATTTCATTCGCTAAATTTTGCAGTCCCATGTGAGTCTGAGAGAACTTCCTCCTTACCGGGTCAGGCACAGACAGATAACAGCACCCATCCCGTCTGGCGAAATCCTGCAAAACGTATCCTCTGCGGATTATTCCGTTTTTACACCTTGACTCTGGTTCCCCTGCTGTCCCGCTTCATCAGACGGATTTTATTCAGAGAGATTTTCTTTCCCCGGTATTCGATATCCAGCTCTTTATGTCCGGTCACGAGATAGCCTTCCTCCACCTCGTCTCCTGCCGTAAGCTTCATGGCGCGCACCCCGAGCGCTCCCTTTTTCTTCTCCGGAATCTCTGCCATGGAAATCCTGAGGAAATAGCCGTCCCTGCTCTGCAGGACGAGATAGTCCCCGGCATCCGCATAGGCGACAAACGCCGCCCGGTCCTTGTCGTCCGCCAGCTTTGTCGCGGCGATTGAACGCCTGGTGACGTTGAATTCATTTCCGTCGGTCACCTTCGCCATGCCTCCGGCAGTCACGAAAATCAGCTTCCTGCCGATGACCTCAGTCATGGGTGCCGCGAAAATAACCTGCTCGTTTTCCGTCGAATAGTTGCAGAGATTATCGATGGGCGTTCCCTTGTCGCGGAATTTCGTAAAAGGAAGATCCTTCACCTTTATCGTGTGCATCACACCCAGGTCGGTGAAGATGCAGATCTTATCCGTATTCATGCAGTGAAACAGATACCGGCTCTCCGCGTCCGCCGACTCCTTGTTCCGCTCGTAGACTGACACGTCAATCGTCCTTGCGTAGCCGAAACGGTCCATAAGGAACACCAGCTCGGTCTCCTCCTCTTCCGGTTCCTCCGCGACCACCGTCTCCGCATTCGTGATGAAGGTTCTTCTCGGACGGCCATATTCCTTTTTGATTGCGGCCAGATCATCGAGGATCACCTCCGCCATCGTATCGTAATCGTTCAGGATCTTGTCATAACGGGCGATTTTCTCCAGTGTCTCCTCATTTTCCTTATACAATGCCTCAAGCTCCAGACCGATCAGCTTTGCCAGGCGCATATCGAGAATAGCCTGCGCCTGCCGCTGGGTGAAGCAGAGCTGACTGGCCTGCTTCTCACTGTTCTTATGACGGAAGGTAATCCCTTCCGTCACACCCATGGTCAGACAATCCTTCGCCATCTTCTGGTTTTTACTGCCGCGCAGGATCTCAATGATCAGATCGATGACGTCAACCGCCTTGATCAGTCCCTCCTGGATCTCCTTCTTCTCCATCTCCTTCGCCAGGAGCTTCCGGTACTTCCGAGTCGACAGATCAAACTGGAAATCCACGAAGTGATCGAGGATCTGCTTCAATCCCAGCGTCTCCGGCTTCCCGCCTGCGACTGCGAGCATATTGACGCCGAACGTATCCTCCAGCCTGGTTTTCTTGTAGAGAAGGTTCTTGAGCCGTTCTACGTCCGCGCCTTTTCTAAGTTCCAGTACGATCCGGATGCCGTCCTTGGAGGACTGATTTGAAATGTCGGTAATTTCCGGTGCCTGCCGGCTCTCTACCAGATCCGCCACATCCATCAGGAATTTCCCGATGTTCGCTCCGATCATGGTGTAGGGAATTTCCGTGATGACGAGGAGCTGTTTCCCGTTCTTGCCCTTCTCCACCTCGACCTTCCCGCGAATTCTGATCTTGCCGGACCCCGTCTCATATATGGACGCCAGATCCTTCTGGTTCACGACAATTCCGCCGGTCGGAAAATCCGGTCCCTTGATGTATTTCATCAGCTGTGTGCTCGTGAGCTTATTGTTCCGGATATAGGCACGGGCCGCATCGATCACTTCTCCCAGATTATGTGGAGGTATGCTGGTCGCCATGCCGACGGCAATTCCGTCAGAGCCGTTGACCAGAATGTTCGGAATGCGGACCGGGAGCACCTCCGGCTCTTTTTCGGTCTCATCGAAGTTCGGAACAAAGCTTACCACATCCTTGTCGAGATCCTTCAGATAGACCTCCTGCGCAATCTTCGCAAGACGCGCCTCCGTGTAACGCATGGCAGCTGCTCCGTCTCCCTCAATGGAGCCGAAGTTTCCGTGGCCGTCCACCAGCACCTGCCCCTTTTTGAAATCCTGTGCCATCACGACGAGTGCATCATAGATGGAACTGTCGCCGTGCGGATGATACTTACCCATGGTATCGCCGACAATACGTGCGGATTTCCGGTAAGCCCTGTCATAGTAGGTCCCGAGCTCCATCATGTCGTACAGCACCCGCCTCTGCACCGGCTTCAGGCCGTCGCGGACATCAGGCAAGGCTCTGGCGATGATGACGCTCATCGCGTAGTCGATGTAGGATTTCTGCATCAACTCCGAATATTCGGTTCTGATAATTTCTTCCATTTAATGCTTCTCTCCCTCTTAGACATCCAGCTCTGCGTCCGTCGCATGATCATAGATGAACTTCTTTCTCGGCTGAACATTTGTGCCCATAAGTATCTCCGTTGTCTCAGAAGCCATGCGCGCGTCCTCGATCTCCACCCGCCGCATCCGTCTTGTTTCCGGATTCAGTGTGGTATCCCAAAGCTGCTGGGGATCCATCTCTCCGAGACCCTTGTACCGCTGCAGCGTGAACTTCTCTCCCGCATGATTTTTCCTGTATTTTTCCAGCGCCTTGTCATCGTACAGGTACTCCCCCTCACCCTTCGAGGGAATGGTCTTGTAAAGCGGCGGCATGGCGATATAGACATGTCCCTGATAGATCAGCTCCGGCATAAAACGGTAGAACAGCGTGAGCAGCAATGTCGATATATGAGCTCCGTCAACATCCGCATCGGCCATAATGATAATTTTGTCGTAACGGAGCTTTGTAATGTCGAAGTCGTTGCCGTACCCTTCGGAAAATCCACACCCGAAGGCATTGATCATTCCCTTGATCTCCGCATTTGCCAGAACCTTGTCCATGGTTGCTTTTTCCACATTCAGGATCTTTCCGCGGATCGGGAAAATTGCCTGAAAATTCCGGTTTCTGGCCATCTTCGCGGACCCTCCGGCCGAATCTCCCTCGACGATAAAAATCTCACACTTTGATGCATCCCTGCTCTCGCAGTTCGCCAGCTTCCCGTTGGCATCGAAGGAATACTTCTGCTTCGTCAGCATATTGGTCTTGGCCTTTTCCTCGGTACGCCGGATCTTTGCCGAACGCTCGGCGCACTCCAGAATAGTCTTCAGGACCGGCAGATTGCGGTCAAAATATCGCACCACCTCATCGCCGGTAACCTTACTGACCGCCTTCGCGGCATCCGGATTATCGAGCTTCGTCTTTGTCTGTCCCTCGAACCTCGGATCCGGATGCTTGATAGAAACCACAGCAGTCATCCCGTTGCGGATGTCTGCTCCGGTGAAGTTTGCGTCCTTGTCCTTCAGAACACCCAGCTCTCTCGCATAGCTGTTCATCGTCAGCGTGAACTGCGTCTTGAATCCCGTGATATGAGTACCGCCCTCGGAGTTGAAGATGTTGTTGCAGAATCCGAGAACATTCTCCTGAAAGGCACGGATGTACTGAAAAGCAACCTCCACCTGGATTCCGTCCGCCTCTCCCTTGAAATACACCGGGTCGTGAAGCGTCTCCTCGTTCTTATTCATTTCCTTTACGAATCCGACGATTCCCTCCGGCTCGGAGAAGGTGATCTTCTCATCCTTCCCATCCCTCTTATCTTCAAATTCGATGACAAGAGCCGGGTTCAGATAGGTTGTCTCATGCAGCCGGCTCTTCAAATCCTCCGCCGAAAATCTGGTTTTCTCAAAAATCTCGCCGTCCGGAAGAAAATTAATCCGTGTCCCCGTCTCTTTCGTTTTTCCAAGCTTAGGCAATAGGCCGCTGCTGTCCAGCTCCAGCACGGGCTTTCCCTTTTCGAACCGGTCGTGCCAGATATAGCCGTCTCTGCTGATCTGCACATCCATATATACGGAAAGCGCGTTTACAACAGAGGAGCCAACGCCGTGAAGTCCGCCGGAGGTCTTGTACACCTCGTTGTCAAACTTTCCGCCGGCATGCAGAGTGGTAAGCACCAGCCGTTCCGCCGGCATTCCTTTTTCATGCATCCCGACCGGAATTCCGCGCCCGTTATCAGTTACGGTGCACGAACCGTCCGCTTCAAGCACCACACTGATTTTCGAGCAGAAGCCTGCCAGATGCTCATCCACGGAGTTATCCACGATCTCATAGATCAGATGATTCAGGCCCTTACGCCCCGTACTTCCGATATACATTCCGGGACGCATGCGGACCGCATCCAGTCCTTCGAGAACATGAATACTCGATGCATTGTAACTGTCTTTTTTTGCCATGTCATACTCCATTTCAAAATAAATCCGTTTGCTTTGCGGAAATCAGTCCGCCATCCGACCGTCTTCAAAATATATCCGCGCGCTTTGCGGAAATCAGTCCGCCACCCGACCATCTTCAAAATACATCCGCGCGCTTTGCGGAAATCAGTCTGCCATCCGGTCATCCGGCAGCAGTTCACGGAACGAGAAAATAAACTCGTCCGCGATCTCCATCATCTCCGGGTGCATCCGGTAATTCGCCTTCTCGTATACGCCGACCGTGTAGAAACCGCCGGCATTCGCACCCTTAAGGCCTTCCGCAATATCCTCAAATACCATGGTCTTCCCGGGATCGGTTCCAATCGCGGCCGCTGCTTTCAGATATATATCCGGAAATCCCTTGCCTCTTTTTACATCGTTGCCCGTACAATAATCATCGAGGAGCCTCATCAGTCCGGTTCTCTCCAGGCATGGCCGGACCAGCGCATCATCCGAAGAAGTAGCCACAGCGATATGCAATCCGGATTCTTTCAGATATTTCACGAAGTTTAACGCGTAAGGCTTCAGGGGAAGATGGCTGCTGTACGCCTCCTGCGCCATATCCAGCCATTCGCGGACAAGCCCCTCAGGTGTGTCATTCTCCAGATGGAATCTCCGTATTGTGTACCTCGCTGCTTCAAGGGCACCGAGAGGCGTGATAGCCTTCTGATAATCATCGGGTACCTCGATACCCCTCTTCGCCAGAAAATCAACATCAATCTGATGCCACACGCCCATCGAATCCAGCAGAGTACCGTCCAGATCAAAAATCGCGCCTTCAAAATCCTGTATTCTCATGCCGTCTTCCTCATACCACCTCTGCCATTCGCATATGTCCAATTCTGAACACTAACGCTTTACAATTTGCCATGGAACCGGATTTTTGTCAACCCGGCCTCTCTTAACTTCTACTGGCTCAAAGCCGCTTTCATCTTCCACCGGCTCATCTTCCACCGGTTATCAGCCGCCTTCATTGTCCACCGGCTATAAACCGTCTTCCCACCGGATAAATGCCGCCTTCATTTTTCACCGACACGCATCCTTCCGCGCACAATGACTCCCTGCAGCCCCAGATTTCTGTCCAGGAGAACCACATCCGCCATTTTTCCCTCCTCGAGAGTACCGTAATGATCAAGAATTCCAAGAGCCTCTGCCGGATTTCTCGTCGCGCAGGTAACCGCCGTTTCCAGCGGTATTCCTGCTTCCCGCACGGCCGTACGCAGGCAATTCATAAGATTTGTCACAGAACCTGCCAGGGATCCGTCCCTTACAAGCGTTGCTCTTCTTCCTCTGACATCAACCTCCTGCCCGCCAAGCGTATACCTCCCGTCCGGCATGCCGGTTCCTCTCATGCTGTCGCTGATTAAAACCATCCGTTCCTCACCCATCATCCGAAAGGCCGCCCGGATCGCGGACGGATGGACGTGGATGCCGTCACAGATGATTTCACACATCACCTTCGGGCTGTCAAGGGCCGCCCCGATCACGCCGGGAGCGCGGTGTCCGAACGGCGGCATCGCATTATACATATGCACCAGATGATCCGCTCCCGCCCGGAACGCCGCAAGTGCTGTCTCGTAATCCGCGTCTGTATGCGCCAGCGCCACATGAACCCGGTCCTTCACCCGGCGGATGAAAGAAATGGCATCTTCTGACGCTTCCGGCGCTATCCCGATAAATTTCACCAGTCCCCCGGAAGCCTCCAGAAATCGATCGCAGACAGATGCGTCACATGGAATGATATATTTCGCGTCCTGCGCACCCCGTTTTGCAGAGCTGATAAAAGGTCCTTCCATATTTATGCCCACAAGTCTTGCTATGCCCTCGTCACAGACTTCTCTTCGATATTCTGCGGAGGTGCGCAGGATGCTGACGAGCTTCGAAACCGGAAGTGTCATCGTAGCCGGAGCAATGGCCGTCACACCGACAGACGACTCATATTCCGCAATTCTTTTGATCGCTTCCATCGAACCGTCACAGAAATCATCTCCTCTGCATCCATGAAAATGAAGATCAATCAGGCCGGGGATCGCATAAGCTCCCCGGCCGTCAATAATATCCTGTCTGTCCCGGAAGCCCGGCTTTCCCCTCCAAATGGAGAACGCATCTTCCATGAGGTTCGGATCATCCATTTCCCATGATCCTTCCTCTTCTTTCTGTGTATATATCCGCTCTATTTTATCATCCTTCGTGACGATGCATCCTTTATGGAAGCTCTTGTCCGGAAGGAATACCTGTATGTTCGTGATAATCATGATCTCGTTTATCTCCAGCAAAAACAGCTCCTGCTCAGAATACGTTAGATTCTCGGTGAGCAGGAGCCAGCATGATCCAGAAATACCTATTCAGCTATCTGAACATCTGCAGTCAACTGATTTACAAACATGCGACCCGATGTTTCAATATTTGTATAAAGAAAAAGCAGAACACCGAAGTGTTCTGCCGCAGTCGATAAGGGAATCGAACCCTTGTTTTCGCCGTGAGAGGGCGACGTCTTAACCGCTTGACCAATCGACCGTTTATTATAATACCAGACACAACTGTTAAATGCAAGTTATTTTTCCATTTCGAAAATCTTTATTAGTAACAGAGAAGTTCACTTTAATTTTTACGAACACAAAAGAGTTTCTCCGGATTATTTCCTTCTCCATCCGGACAAACGGCCCGCCTCTTCTTCCGCCCGGCTGAAAAAAGTGTTCCTCTCCTTCCGCGCGTGCGAAACTTTCTGTTCGAATACAACTTCCCAATGCTGCAGTTCCCCAATACGCAAAAAAGCAGAACACCGAGATGTTCTGCCAGCAGTCGATAAGGGAATCGAACCCTTGTTTTCGCCGTGAGAGGGCGACGTCTTAGCCGCTTGACCAATCGACCGAGGACTATGATAGCAGAGACCGTGAGAAAAAGCAAGCACTTTTTTCAAATTGAAGAAAGACTTTTTTCGACTCATTTTTCGACTTTTTTTCGCAAATCGAATCAGTTATACTTGTTACAGTTAACAGGAGGTTTTATATGAATAAAAAAGAAGTACTTGAAATCAGGAAACTATTTAAGCCCGACGACTGCCGGGTTGACCGGATCTGCGGCTGCTATGTGGACGGTCACAAGAATAAGATCTCGGAGATGAAGGAGGCGTTTCTCTCTCTTCCCGAGGAAGAGATCCACAAATATACAGATATCTTCAAGAAGACGCTCTCCGGACAGGTCGGAAAAAATCTACTGAACCTCGAGTTTCCGCTCAACGAAGAGGCGGAGGGCGGACATCAGAAGGACCTGATGGCTCTAAGAGACAGCCGGCTGGAGGACGACGAGCTGATCTCCGCCTTTTACGACAAGATCATCAGCTCCTATCTCTACGCAGAGAACTATCTCATCCTTCTGATCCACGGAAATTACGATGTTCCCGGTCACGGAACAGATCACGAAGAGATGTTCGATGCCTCGGACTACGTATATTCCTTTATCATGTGCAGCATCTGCCCGGTGTCTCTGTCAAAGCCCGGCCTGGTGTTCGATGCTCCCACGAATTCCTTCATCGACAAGACGCAGGACTGGATGGTGCAGATGCCCGAGACAGGCTTCCTCTTCCCCGCCTTTAATGACCGGAATACTGACATTCACTCCATCCTCTACTATTCCAAAAACGCAGAGCTTCTCCATCCTGAGATTCCGGACGATATCCTCGGCTGCAGCCTTCCGATGACGGCCGGTGACCAGAAAGAAACCTTTGATCAGATCATTGAGGACACCTTCAGTGATCACTGTGATTTTGAGGTGGCGAAGACAGTGCACCGGAATCTAAATGCGCTTCTGGAGGGGAAAAAAGACGATCCGGAGCCGACGCCTCTCGACAAGAACGAAATTCGTCACTTCCTTGAAAGCTGCGGAGCCGAGCAGGAGCAGATCGAACATTTCGAAGAAACCTACAATGACGATCCGTCCGGGGATAAGCACATCCTCGCCTCCAACATCGCCACTCCCGGCAAGTTCGAGGTGAAATCCGATGATGTGAAGATCTCCATTGATTCCTCCAGGGCAGATTTGATCGAGACCCGGATGATCGACGGCATCGAATATATTCTGATTCCGGTTACCGACAACGTTGAAGTCAATGGTATACGGATCAATTCCGGACACATCTCCGACTCCCAAAGCAATTCCTGATCCTGCATGCCCGGGGATTCCGGCAATCCCCGGACATGTGCCGCTGCGGGCATGATGAGCATCCTTTGCCGGAGATCGTTTACAGAAAGTCCTCTTTGACGGCTTACTCGTAAATATTCTTCGTCGTAAAGACACCGCCTCTGCACGGGATTATGGGATTAGCCACCTTGCTGCCGTACTGTTTGCCCGGGAGAGCCCGGTTACTTCGCAGAACCCGAATGCTCCTTCACCAGCATCAGCCCCGTGTATGTTACCGTATCCTTCCCATAGTAATACCCAAGGTTGTTGTCCTTGCAGACCTGGCTCACCAGAAGGCCATAGGCCTCCATGGATGAATGCGCCTTCTCCGGGAAGCGGCACGGAGAATCCGGATACGAACATTTGCGGCAGATTCTGCATCCGCCGCTTGACAGCGCCAGCACGTCAATATGCTTCTCTCTCAGCCTCTGAAGAAAATCCGAGAAATGTTCCTTCTGGGTCTTCTCTCCCTCCATCATACCCTCATAATCCATGGAATCTTCCAGCATCTGTGTTGTCTGAACCAGAACGCCCCAATCATACTCCATCATCCTTGCCTGACACTCTTCAATCGTCCCGCAGGCAGGCGGGCAGGTCCAGCTATGTCCATATGCATTGCATTTATCCGCCGCGCACATGTCACGCACTTCCTTCATGGTATGCCAGGTTGCTCTGTCCGCCAGCGCCATGTGCGAAAATCCGGCATCCTCTGCCATCTTCAGCACTTCCTTCTGAAGAGTATCTCTTATACTATCCGCTTTGCTGTTTTCCTGAACAAATTCTCTTTTTTCCTGTCCGCTGCTCTCCATCATAATTACCTCCTCGCATCAATCATATAACAGGCATCACCAGATCCACCCGATGCTCTCAACTTCTTATACAATCAATCCCAGTGCCTTTTACATTTCCATCATATAACCCGTCCCGGTGCCCTTTACGCTTTCATCATAAGATCAGCCCCAGTTTCTGAAAGACATGCATCAGTCCGTCTTCATCTACCGGATCTGTGACGAGATCCGCCGTCTTTTTGAGCGCAGGCAGAGCGTTTCCCATCGCCACTCCCACCTGCGCATAATCCAGCATCTCAAAATCGTTCGGTCCGTCACCAAAGGCGATGGTATCTTCTCTCCGGCCCCCGTTCGCGTCAAGATACCGCTGCATGCCGAAGGCCTTGTCATATCCGTTCATCGTGATTTCGCCGTCCACCGTATCTCCGAGCTTGAAGCTCGTCTCCACAACAGTGAAATATTTGCTGAGGTCCTCCTGCATCTGCCGGATTGACCGGCCCGCACCGTAGAAAACAAATTTATTCACCTCGGGGCTATCCTTCGGCGCATCGGTAAAAGTAATTCTGCCAAGCAGCTTTGATTTTTCTTCCAGGGTCTCCTCCGTTCCGCCGAACAGCTGCAGGACCTCTTCCCTTCTGTCCCGCGGGCAATAAATTCCGGAATCTCCCTGGAGAAAATAAAGACTTCCGATCTCATCCAGATAGTCCAGAAGCATGCTTGTTTTCTCATGTTCCACATATCTGCGAAAAACAATCTCTCCCCGACTGCGCACCATGGTTCCCGCACCGCTGACGATCCCCTGAAACAAATCGCTCTCCCGGATCCACGCGTAAATCTGCGCGTATGTCCTTCCCGAGCAGATCACCATATCATGTCCACGTTTTGCCGCTTCCCGGAGGGCATATTCCGCCGATTCCGGAAGCTCTCCCCGAAAATTTGTAAGCGTTCCGTCAATGTCCAGAAACACCGTTTTCTTGTTCAACTTTTTCACCAATCCTTATATTCTCAGAGCTCATTCAGTACCCCCTGAATACCCTTTTCTCTGAAGAGTTTTTTATAGTACGCAAGCTCATCATTGATAATCTGATCGATTGCGCGCATGCTCAGGAGCTCCACCGGTGCCTTATCGTCGGTGAGCAGAAGGTCTCCCCTCCGGTATTGTCTGAGATTTCCGCAAACCTTTTTCAGCAGCGCCTTTAGATCCGGATC
The DNA here is from genome assembly GCF_052063915.1 of Bilifractor sp. HCP3S3_D3. Taxonomy (NCBI): domain Bacteria; kingdom Bacillati; phylum Bacillota; class Clostridia; order Lachnospirales; family Lachnospiraceae; genus Bilifractor; species Bilifractor sp. HCP3S3_D3. The sequence goes on along the minus strand of NZ_JBQHWP010000022.1, from coordinate 32,858 downwards.
TCCAATCCTGTCCAGACGATCATTGAGGGTATCCATATCCAGATCCTCATTGAGTGCAAAAAGCTCGCGGTTTGTGTATCCCTTCACATCGACCGTATACACAGAAGGAAATACAGCGGAGATTGTGTCAGAGAGATAGCTGTTGATGGATTTTTCGCCCGATGCGCGCATATTCATGTTCACTACCATGACTCCGTTCGGTTTCAGATGTTCCTTTACCATGTTGAAAAATTCCACGGAGGACATCTGAAAAGGCACCGAAATATCCTGGTAGGCGTCCACCATGATTACATCATAGGTGTGCCGGTCCGCCTCCAGATACGCCCGCCCGTCGTAGGCAGCGACCTTTACGGAATCCGGCATGTCAAAATACCTGCCGGCAAGATCTGTGATTTTCTGATCGATCTCCACTCCCTGAATCTTCGCGTCCGGGAAGTAATTTGCGCACTCCTTTGCGTACGTTCCTGATCCGTTTCCAAGAATCAGGATGTCACAGGCATCGCCCGCACGCGATTCTTCCCGGTCTCCCGCATCCGATTTTGCCTGAGCTCCCGCATCGGATACTGCCTGTGCTCCCGCGTCCGATTCTGCCTGCGCTCCCGCATCGGATACTGCCCGCGCTCCCGCATCCACGTCTGCTGCCGAATCGTCACCTGACCCGCTCTCCTTATCGGAAGCCTCACTCACCTCTTCATCCGGCACGAATCCTGCCATCACAGGCGCAGCCATCGCATAATCGTAATACATTCCTGTCAGCGACCCGTCCTTTCTGCTGATCGACTGAATGCCGAAAAGGACGTTGGTTGAGAGGATTACTGTATCCTTGTCCTCCTGAACCTGCAGATAGTTGTAGATGGATTCGCCTTCGTAAGCCAGAGAATTGTTCCAGAACGCAAAATGTCCGGAATGGCCGAAGACACTGCACACCACAAACAAGATCACCGATACCAGACAACGGATTCTTCCGGTGTTGGCGCTGATGAAATAGATCATGGCAAGTGCCAGAAGAATACCCGAGAAAATCAGGAATGTCACCGACGTTCCAACCGTCGGAATTGTGATGAAGGTCGGCGTGAAGGTGCCGATGATGCTGCCCACGGTATTCGCGGCGCCGAGCCTTCCCACGGTGCTTCCGCTGTCATCCAGACTTCGGACCGCATATTTGGTAAGAGACGGCGTCACAGTACCGAGCAGAAAGCAGGGAAATACGAAAATGACCATACACGCGAGAAAGCCCGCAGCAATCAGAAGATTGCTGCTGATCGTGACGATCAGAATGCCTGTGATCAGAAGAATAATGTATTTGCCAAGTACCGGTATGGCTGCCGTCCATACCGCGGCGATCAGCAGCCGGCGATAAAGCCTGTCAGGATCCGGATTTTTGTCCGCGCTTCTGCCCCCATAGATATTTCCCAGAGCCATCGCGATCATGATCGTGGAAATGATGATGGTCCAGACGATCTGTGAGGACGAAAAATAAGGAGCCAGAAGACGGCTAGCTCCAAGCTCCACGGCCATGACAGCCATGCCCGCGAAAAATTCTGTCAGGTAAAGATATGCTTTGTTCTTGAGGATTTTTCTTTCTTTCATCTCGTCAGTTTTCCATATTTAAATCATCTGAAAATTTTACAGGGATCCGCCTGTATCTTCTCTTGACGTGTCTGTTCTTGATGTATCCGCTCCTGATGTATCCGCTCTTGACGTGTCTGTTGCTGATGCATCTGTTTTTCTTGAAAGGACTGCTTTTTTTCTGATCTCCTCGCTGAAAGTCCGATGCTTATTCTCATGCATGATCCACCGGATAATTACATCGTAGCTCTCCGGACGGTGAGGAAAATTGCAGTCGGTGCAGTCCTTGATGATTTCATTGTTCCCGCGGCTGACAAAGACAGGATTCCCCGGACATTTCTCACTGAGATAGAAGGGACAGTAGCAGAACATGCAGTTGAAGTTCTCAAGCCCTTTATGACACGGAAAGTACTGGCAATCCCGATTTTCAAAAAAACGATAGGAATTTTTCATTTAAATCTTTCTCCTTCATCTTCCTCTGTATATTCAGCATTCTTCTCAGCGGCAATTCTGCCGCGAACTGCATACAGAATTCTTCTCAGCAATACTCCTGCCGCAGATTGCATACAGAGTTCTTTTTCATGATATTCCAGCTCTGTGAAAATGTAAAGCAGATCAGCCAGAAACGCCGCAGGAGCAGATCAGCCGCGAACGACGCCAGAGCAGATCGGCCGCGAACGACGCAGGAGCAGATCGGCCGCGAACGACGCCAGAGCAGCAGGTCACAGCCTTGGAAGCGGATACAAAAAAGAAGCCGCAGGGTAATCGGCAACCGGCCGTCCCCAGGCTTCTGTTCGGTATCTCATTCCGTATCTTGTTCTTTATCACATTGTATATCTTGTTCCGTATCTCATTCTGTCAGCAACCGTCGTGACTCATCCAATTCTGATGTAAGACCCGCGCCTATGCCTTCGGCTTCTCCTTCACGAGCTTGAATCTGTTCCGGAGAAGCTGATCGACCGCATCCGCGTCCTTCCCCAGAGCAATGGAAAATTCACTGCAAACAATCGCTTCTGCTTCTCTGAGATACTTCTCATCCACCGTCGTGAATTTCCTGCCCTGCTCCAGTCTCTTCTTCCGCTTTACAAACAATGTCTTGATCATGCTGATACAGTCTCTGACATTGTTGTTGCGGATAATATCCTTGTACTGTTCTTCGCGGAACTTTTCACTCTCAACCTCGAGAAATTCGATATCGGGGATTTCATCGATGATTGCCTCCGCGGACTGACGATCCAGTATTTCACGCATCGCCACCTTATCATTGTCTACCGGGGAATAAATCGTACTCTTGTCTGAATTAACCGGTCGTAAAACGTAATACTTACGTTTTCTGTCGCAGCCCGGCATGTGTAGCCGAGTCACATCCATTACGAGGCATGGTCCATTTGATCCATAAACTACATAGTCACCTTTCTGATACATTTTTTGCCTCTTTTCTATATGTGCTTAACCTTCAGCTGCTGAAAAAAATTCACCCATTCGTCATCAATTATGAGTATATTATAGCAAAAATCCAAAAATTTTTCCATGGTGAGTTACTGCGGGATTGCGGGAGTACGAATATGCGCGGGCAGTGAGCCACATCCGCTCACACAAAGTGTGAAGCGGTGGGGCGAACGCCGCGACAGACCGACGAAGTCGGTCACCTGTTAGCGGCACGGAAGCTGCGAAGCAGCGAAGTGACGCGGGGACTTGTACAGTATGTGGCACGACTTATCGTACGGGCATTTACTGTGGTATAATAGGAACCGGCGAGGAGTGCACAATGGTAAAAGTAAAAGAACAGATTCTGAGAGAGCTGCAGCAGAATATAGGAAATCCGGTTTCCGGGCAGGATCTTGCGGACCGGTACGGTGTCTCCAGAAATGCCATCTGGAAGGCCGTCAATTCATTAAAAAGCGAAGGATATCCCATCCTCTCTGACCGGAAGAGAGGCTATTATCTGAGGGAATCCTCTGACATTGTTTCCGAGGACAGCATCCGTTCCGAGCTTCCGGATGACATGTTTCTCGCGGATGGTTCCTGCCGTATCAGGATCTGCCTCTTCCGGGAAATCGATTCCACGAATCTGGAGGCGCAGCGCATGATCGCAGATGGCTTTTCAAGCGCCGCCCTTATCATCGGTGAACGGCAGACACAGGGACGCGGACACAACGGATCCGGCTTCTACTCTCCGGCTTCTACCGGTCTCTACATGACGCTTCTTCTCCCTTTGAACCTCATTCTGACGAAGTTTCAGCTGGTAAGCCGTGCCGCCGCTGTCGCGGCTGTCGAAGCAGTGAGGGAACTGACCGGCCGGTCTCTTCAGATCCGCAAGGTAAATGATCTCTATGACGGATCTCACAAGATAGGCGGGATCCTCTGTGAAGCAACCAGCACCGATCTGGAATCCGGAAAACTTCAGGAGGTATGCATCGGCATCGGTCTAAACCTCACAACCTCGATTTTCCCGGAAAAAACGCCGGTGCAGTATGCCTCGATCGGAGGCGGCTGTACGCGCAGTCAGCTGGCCGCAAACATCACCGCAAGGCTGATGCACACGGATTTCGAACACCCGGATGGTTTTCTGCAGAAATACAAGGAATACCACCTGAGCGAAGAGGGCAATCCGGAATGAAAAGTAAAGCCGCACCGTTCCAGAGAACGATGCGGCGATGTTTTTTCTTCAAATCTCAACTTTGCTTTCCAGCGTGAAGGAGAAGGCCACGCCGTTTTTGTAGTTGGTGGCCCAGCATTTCTGCTGATGCGCATCCATGATCGCCTTCACGATGGACAGACCTATTCCGCTGCCGCCGTAGGCTCTGGTTCTTGCCTTATCCACCTTATAGAACTTCTCCCAAATTTTGTCGAGCGACTCCTCAGGTATCGGCTTCCCGCTGTTGAACACCGTGGTTGTAACGATCCCGTCCTTCTCGGTGCAGGTGATTTCTATTCTGTCGTCACCCTCCAGATGATTCAGCGCATTGGTCAGATAGTTGGTAATCACTTCCTCGATCTTGAACTCATCACCCCAGACGTAAATCGGAGCCTTCGCGTTCAGGATAATCCGCGCTTTCTTCTGCTCGATCATCAGCTTCTCATGCGCCACGGCTCCGTTTATCAGCTCGACGAGCTCAAACCGCTCCATGCTGAGCTGGTCATTGCCGTTCTCCAGCTGGTTCAGTGTCAGAAGCTGGCGCACCATATGGTTCATCTTCTTGGATTCATCGATGATGACATCGCAGTAAAAATCCCGGCTCTCCGGATCGTCATTGACATTATCCTTCAGTCCTTCCGCATATCCCTGAATCAGCGCGATCGGCGTCTTCAGTTCATGGGACACATTTCCCAGGAATTCCTTCCGCATCTCATCGATCTGAATTTTTTCCGCGATATCTCTCTCCAGTCTGGCGTTTGCGCTCTTCAGGTCGCTCACCGCCGTCTCCAGTTTATCCGACATCACGTTGAAGTTTTTCCCCAGCTCTCCGATCTCATCTTCTCCGCCGCTGGTATAATGTGCGTCAAAATCAAGATCCGCCATTCGCTTGGACAGGCTGTTCAGCTCCAGGATCGGCTCTACAATCCGCTTTGTGACAAACCAGATGCTGATCGCGCCGATGACAATTGCCAGGAAGCCAAGGTACAGATAATAGCGGACAGAGATCTGCGCGGCCTCGGCAATGCTCTGCGCCGGAGTCAGCACCAGATAGTAGTCGCCGTTTTCCAGCGTTCCATACAGCTCCAAATACTCAATGCCGGCAAAACGGTCCTGAATCCGGATGACCGAATACTTCTCCGTCTCCTTTACCTTCGCGTAATTCCCCTCTTCCTTCCCCATGATCACGCCGAAAAGGCGTCCCGACATGGTCGAGGAATTCCTTGAATTGGTATCCAGAACACGTGAAATATTCGCGTCGGTGATTCCGTACGTCAGATTGTTGATATTTGCGAATTTATTAAAGGATTCCGGCATGGTGTCGCTGTCCGCCTCATTCGCCATGTTGTAGCTGTCCACCAGCTTATTCATCTTGACGCGCATATAATACCCGTCAACAAAAAAATACTCAAACACACCGATCATCGCTATGAACATAGCCATGATCAGGATAAAAGTCAGGGCGATCCTCTTTCTCAGTGATTTCTTCATTTATTCATTGTCCACTTCAAACTTGTACCCCATGCCCCAGATGGTCTTGATATAGTTGCCCTTGCTCCCCATCTTGCTTCTCAGCTTCTTCACATGCGTATCAATCGTCCGCGCGTCACCGAAATAATCGTAGTTCCACACATTATTCAGAATCTTCTCCCGGGACAACGCAATTCCCTGATTCTCGAGAAAATATGTGAGCAGCTCAAATTCCTTGAAACTCAGCTCGATGGGCTGCCCGTTCACAGACGCCTGGTGAGCGGATTTGTTGATCTCGATTCCGCCTGCCTCCAGAATATCGTTCTGGTTCATCTTATTCGTCCTGCGGAGGATTGCCTCAACCCTCGCCACCAGAATCTTCGGGCTGAAGGGCTTGGAGATATACTCGTCAACCCCCAGATCAAAGCCCAGAAGCTCGTCTCTCTCGTCGCCTCTCGCTGTCAGCATGATAATCGGAACCTTTGATTCCTTCCTGATCTCGCGGCAGACCTGCCAGCCGTCCATCTTCGGCATCATGACATCCAGCAGGATCAGCGCAATATCCTTATCCTCATAAAATTTGCTCAGAGCCTCTTCCCCGTCTGCAGCCTCAATGACATTAAAATTATCTTTTACAAGGAAATCTCTGACCAGCTTTCTCATCCTCGCTTCATCATCAACTACCATTACCTTTAGTTTGTCCATATCCCATTTCTCCTTATCTGATACAATTCAGGGATGACCTTCTCATGCAATGCAGCGCATCCTTTCGCCTGTTATGATCAAAGGTAACACAACCGGCGCCTGCAATGCATGTCATTCTTTTTTCAAACAAACACCAGCTTCTGATCGGCTGTTATATACTCATCGAACCCATACAATTATAATTATAGAGAAACATTGTGTAAAAAATGTGATGAGTCGCGGAGCAAATGATCATTTGGCTTCAGCCTGTATACTTCCGGAACATTCTGAAGTCTTTTCGCGCCTGCCAGCCGATCTTCACAATTTTCTTTACGTTCATGGAATTCTTTCCTCCCTGACGCGGTCCGAATGTAATCGGAATGAACTTCACCCTTTTGTGAAAGCGGACGCCAAAGGTCGTCAGCATGACATTCGGAAGATTGTAGTTCGCCGGCATCATCGGAAGAAACTCCTCCAGATAAGCTCTTGTCATCAGACGAAACGGCGCGTTCGAATCCGGAACAGACACCCTGAAATAATACTTCAGTATCCGGCAGAGCACCTTCTCTACAAATGCCCGATTCTTCCCGTCTCCGCGCTTCGTGCGGTTCCCGAAGATGGCATCGAAGGATTCCCGCTGCTCCCAGAACGCTTCAAATTCCGCAGGATCTGTCTGCCTGTCCGAATCCGTCTGAAAGATATAATCCGCTCTCTGATCAACTGCGTACCTGTACGCAAATAAAAGGGCCGATCCATGTCCCCCGTTCGGTTTCGTCAGCGGCTGCAGAAGAGGCATGTTCACGGCAAGCTCCTGCAGAATCTCATAGGTATCGTCCCGGCTCCCATCATTTACGACCACCAGTCGTGATTTTTGTCCCGCGCTGTGTCTCTCTACGACCGGATACCAGTCTCTGACCATCTGCCTGATGTTTTCTGACTCATTGTACGCCGGCACAACAATAAAAAGCACATCATCCATCTTCTTTCTCTCCATTGGTTCCAAACCAGCCTTCAGGCTCCCGGCCTGCATCAATAATTACAGCTTAACGGAATCCGGCGGCTCGATCAATACCCGAATCTCCCCACAGGCCGGAGTTCTGGGCCGGAATTCCGACCCATTGCCACGGATCCGATCGTTTGCATTTTTTATGGAATCCTGTATACTGAATTACGCGAATTACGAGAAAAGCATGGCTGTCCAACACCAACCTGCTTTAAGTATTCTGTGGCCCGGACCGCTGTTGTTCTTTGTTTTGTCCGGTATTTATCCTTCATTCATTACATTCTTCTTGTTTTCGGAGCAGTCCTTATGAACGACATCAAAAATTCTCACAGTGCTTTCCGTTCCGCCTTTCCCCATACCATACCGGTAATGGCGGGCTATATCTTTCTCGGGATCACCTACGGCATTCTCATGCGGACATCTGGCTTTCCCTGGTGGTATCCGACTTTGACGGCGCTGATCGTCTATACCGGGTCTATGGAGTTCCTTCTGGTCTCCATGCTTCTGTCTGCCTTCCATCCCCTGTCCGTCTTTGTCACGGCAATCATGGTCGGTGCCCGCCACCTGTTCTACGGAATCTCCCTTCTCAAAACTTACCGGAACGTCGGCTGGAAAAAGTTTTATCTCATTTACACCACCAGTGATGAAACCTTTTCCGTCATCTATACCACTCCTGCTCCGGAAGGCGTAGACCGCGGCAGCTTTTATTTCTGGATTTCATTTCTGGATCAGATGTACTGGACACTTGGGACGACTCTAGGAGGCCTTCTGGGAGGTCTCATTACCTTTGATGTCGAAGGCCTTGATTTTGTCATGACTGCCATGTTTGTTGTAATTCTGATGAATCAGTGGATGAAGGACGGCACGCGTATGAAAACCCTGATAAAGGATCATATTCCCGAGCTGATCGGCATCCTCGGCTCCGTGGTGGCCCTGCTCATTTTTGGCGCGGATCATTTCATCATACCCGCCATGATACTCATACTGGCACTTCTCATGAGCTTCCGCAGATTTCTGGATCCGTCCGGTGCTCCTGCTGAACTGCAAAAAACAGCGGCACGTACAGACACAGCAGACACAGGCACAGACACAGCAAAGACAAGTATAGAAGCATCAGACACAAGCAAAGACACAGCAAAGACAGGAACAGTCACAGCAGGCACAAGTACAGACACAGCAAAGACAGGAACAGTCACGAAGGAGGAACGCCATGACTGATATGCCGCTATACCAGCAGTTCATAACCATCGGAGTTGCCGTTCTCGGCACCGTCCTGACCCGGTTTCTTCCATATATCCTGTTCCCGGAAGGGAAAAAAATCCCCCGGGTCATCAACTACCTCGGCAAGGTGCTGGCGCCTGCCGTCTTCGGCCTTCTGGTCATCTACTGCCTGCGAAATGTGAATTTTGCCGGCGCGCACCACGGGCTCCCGGAGCTTATATCCATCGCTGTAGTCATAGCGCTCTTTGTCTGGAAGAAAGGGATGATTCTTCCCATGGCCGGTGGAACCGCCTGCTACATGCTTCTGGTACATTTTGTGTTCTGACAGTGATTCTGACAGCATAATAAAAGAGCCGCAGACAGCACGTCATCAAATGAACACAGGTAAACGAGATAAAACACGCTGCGCGAGTTTTATCTCGCTATCGCGACACTCGCCGCACACGAATACTTCGCATTCGGCTGCGGCTCACTGTTCGCGTAAAAAAACAGCTCCGCAAATTCTTTATAGAAAATGCGAAGCTCTTCTTAAAGAAAGAGTATGAAGAAAAAGTATGCGAAGCTCTTTCGTACGGAGCAGACGAAAGAATAAAGCCCATTATGATCTAACAATTTGCAAACAAACACAAAACAAAAAATCCCGGAAACCCTTGTAAATAAAGGATCTCCGGGATTTTTTCAAGTGGACCAGGCGGGAATCGAACCCGCGTCCGAAAACCTCTCTGTCCGGCTTCTTCCATCACAGTCAGTCTATTGACATTCCCTCTGCCGTATGCCGCCTGACAGGCTTACGGTTTCAGTAGCTTCATAAAATCCGCCATACCTCAAAGCTTTGGCATGACAGTTCCCCGTCTTGGATAATGCCGAAACAGGAAGGCACGGGAACCCTCCTGCCCGACAGCTGCTTTAGTTAAGCAGCAAGCGCGTAACTATCGTTATCAGCGTTTAAATTTAATTGTCATGTTTTTACGTGGTCACGGCTTCCACGGATGGCTTCCCGAACTTCAAAATCCCCGTCGAAACCAGTACTAGCCCGTATAATAATCATACAGCTAATAACGGAACCGCCTTCCGACACGGAAAGCGTCCCTCTGGTATATGATTCAGTATTCCTTAAGATACCACAGCTTATTGCCGATGTCAACGGGTTGCTCTTACAGTTTCCCCTTTCTCCGTGTTCTCAATTGCAAATAGTATAAGGTATCTTGACAGCACGGCTATGCATGATAGAATCATCAACGGCGCCCGATCAGGCCTTTTCATTCGCAATATTACACAGCTGATCTATGCGTTTTAATATATACATGGGACTGCTTGATCTATGCGTTTTAACATATGCATGGGGCTGATCCATTTGTTTCAATAATAAGCTGCCGGCGACTATAGAAGGGAAAAAATATCATGTCAGAAATCATGTCAGATACCAATACACAGATTTCCGGGGGAATCCGCCGCATGACAGAAGGAAGTCCATTCCGTCTCATCCTGCGTTTTATGATTCCGGTCTTGCTGGGACAGCTTGTACAGCAGACTTACAATATGGTTGATTCTATCATCGTCGGAAGACTTCTCGGCGCGAGCGCACTGGCGGCGGTCGGCGCCTCCTCCAGTGTCCAGTTTATGGTAATCGGATTCTGCAGCGGTGCCTGTGACGGGTTCGCCATACCGGTTGCCCAGCGTTTCGGCGCCCGCAAAATGCAGGAAATGCGCCGGTACATCTACCACACCGTGATCCTCACCATTCTCTGTGCCGCTGTACTGACGACGGCTACGGCCATTTTATGTCCGCAGATCATCCAGGTCCTGCACACGCCGGAAGGCATCCGCCGTGACGCGGATCAGTATCTGCTCATCATTTTTCTCGGCCTGCCCTTTACGTTTTTCTATAATATGCAGGCTTCGCTTCTCCGTGCAGTGGGGAACAGCCGGGAGCCGTTTCTGTTTCTTGCCATTGCCGCATCGCTGAATATCTTTCTGGATCTGTTCTGCGTAGCTGTTCTGAAATGGGGCGTTGCCGGAGCTGCTGTCGCAACCATCACCAGCCAGGCGCTCAGTGGTCTGATGTGTCTTCTGTACATTGCGCGCAGCATGAAATTGCTGCATCCTCAGAAGGAAGATCGGGTATGGAGCGGAAGATACGCCAGAAACCTGCTTGTCATGGGCCTTCCGATGGGACTGCAGTTTTCCATCACAGCAATTGGAAGCATGGTTATGCAGGCCTGCAACAACAGTCTTGGCAGTCTTTATGTCGCCGGATACACGGCGGGTGACCGGATCGAGCAGTTTGTCATGTGTCCGTATGTCGCTCTGTCCTCTTCGATCGCGACGTATGTGGGGCAGAACTTTGGTGCGGGAAAATATGACCGCATACGGAAGGGTGTCCGGGAGGGTTTCCTCATGGGCCTGCTGTATGGCGTGATCTTTGGCTCGCTCATGGCCTTAACCGGAAGAGACATTGCGATGCTCTTTCTAAATGAATCCCCGGATTCCTCCCGGATTCTGGATATCACCGCGCAGTTTCTGAGAACCGTTGGATTCACGTTCTGGCTGGTCACCTCTGTCAATGTATTCCGCCCCGCGATTCAGGGAATGGGGCAGCCCGGCAAGGCGATCTTCTCCGGTGTCATCGAAATGATTGCCCGCACAGCTTTCGCACTCGGAACGCTCCCGGTTCTTGGATTCACAACCATCTGCTGGACCCATCAGTCAGCATGGATTACCGCTGGTCTGTACGTTCTTCTCATGTTCCGCGCAATTATCCGGAAGACATCTTCCTGACCGTCAGCCCCGCCTGTAATCGGGTCGTTCTGATGTGTCCGGATCTGTCACAGATTCCGGATCTTGAACTCGCGCTCCGTCTCGCGGCGCATGTCCTTCTTCGCGATATCCGCCCGCTTGTCATAGAGCTTTTTGCCTCGCGCAAGTCCGATCTCGACCTTGATTCTGGAATTTCTGAAATAGACCTGAAGCGGAACAATCGTGAAGCCCTTCTGGGCAGATTTCTGCTGAAGTTTCAGAATCTCATTTTTATGCATGAGAAGTTTCTTGACGCGGAGCGGATCGCGGTTGAAAATATTTCCCTTTTCATAAGGGCTGATATGCATTCCGTAGATAAAAATCTCTCCGTCCTTGATTCCTACGTAGGATTCCTTGATGGAGCACTTTCCCATGCGGCAGGATTTTACCTCTGTGCCGTGCAGCTCAATGCCACACTCATACTTTTCATCGATGAAATAATCATGGTAAGCTTTTTTGTTATTCGCAATCAGCTTCGTTCCCTTTTCCTTTGCCATTTCCGTTCTCTCCCTCGTCATCATCTTCCGCAAGGACAAAATCTATCTGGCGGAGCCTTGCATCTGCCCTGACCGCCTTTACCCGGAGCTTCTGTCCGATTTCAAATATCCTTCCGCTATTTTTCCCAGTCAGCGTCATGGCGCTCTCATCGAAGATATAGTAATCGCCCTTCAACGTTGACACATGCACCAGCCCCTCAATTGTGTCCGGACGCTGTACGTAGATTCCCCATCCGGTGACACCGGTTACCTGTGCTTCCGTCACCTCTCCGAGATGTCCGCCCATGTATCTGGCCATCTCGATTTTATTGGTCTCCCGTTCTACCTCAACGGACCGCCGCTCAAGCGCGGAGGATTTCCAAGCGACATCCTGCATGATCCGGTTGTAATACGACAGTTTTCTTCCGGTCAGATTCCCGTGAAGATCATCCTTGATGATCCGGTGGATCTGAAGGTCCGGATATCGCCGGATCGGTGATGTGAAGTGGCAGTAGTACTGTGAGGCAAGACCGAAATGACCGCCGTTTTCCGGCGTGTATCTGGCCTGCTGCATGGATCTCAGAAGCATGGAGCTGACAAGCGATTCCCGGGGCGTCCCCTCTGCACGGCTGATGATCTTCTGCACTTCAGAAGGCGTGATGTGATGCCCCGCCTTTTCCGCAGAGATCCCCATGGAGCGCACCAGCTTCAGCGTATCCTCAATTTTATCCTCATCCGGGCTTTCGTGCGTCCGGTACAAAAATGGCACCTGCTTGTCAAAATACGTTTTCGCAACCACCTCGTTCGCGGTCAGCATGAACTGTTCGATCAGCTTTGTCGCAGCTGTCGGATAAGACGGACGGATCTCCACCGGGTGTCCCATCCGATCCAGCCGGATTTTTGTCTCCGGAAATTCGAAATCAATCATGCCGCGATCGTGGCGCTGCTGCTCAAGTTTTGCCGCCAGGTCACGCATGTCAAAAAGCATGGGAAGCACATCCGCGTATTTTTCCCTGAGCTCGGCCGGATTCTCCGTGAAGATCCGGTCCACTTCGGAATAAGTCATGCGATGCGAGCTGCAGATCACGCTTTCCACAATCCTGCTGCCGCGGATATTTCCCTGCCTGTCCATTTTCACGATGCAGGACAGCGTAAGTCTGTCCTCGCCCTCGTTCAGAGAGCAGACCCCGTTGGAAAGCTTTTCGGGCAGCATCGGAATCACACGGTCCGCGAGATAGACAGAGGTTCCTCTCTTCAGCGCTTCCTTGTCCAGCGCGCTGCCAGCCACCACATAATTTGTGACATCCGCGATATGCACACCAAGGATATACCCCGATCCGTCCCGCTCGAGCGAAACCGCGTCATCAAAATCCCGGGAATCATCTCCGTCGATCGTAATGATCTGCCGGCTCCTCAGATCGAGACGACCGGCGATGTCCCCCGGACCTGGGCAGGCGGGAAATCCGGCTGCCTGATCCAGAACCTTCTGCGGAAATTCAGCGGGAACCCCATATTCCAGCACTACCTCGGTGAGTGCTGTCGCCGGATCATCCGGATCCAACTTGCGGATAGCGTTCCGGATCTCCGCGGTAATAACCCTTTCGCTGCGCGAGTTTCCGCCCGCCTCAGAACCCCTGCGGCTCCTCCCGCGGGATTCCCGGTCGCCATGACGGGCATCAACGCGCTTATGGCCGTTCAGATCATCGCGGCGGAAACCGGATTTCTTACCGTCCGTAAGATCGCCGCGGCGGAAACCGGATCTCTCATCATCCGAAAGATCATTATGGCGGAAATCTGACTCCCTATGGCCCGCAAGAAAAGCAGGCTCCCCGGACCCGATTTTTTCTGCCGGATCTCCGGGCCTGACCATTTCATAGCGGCCCTCTTTGTCCTTTCGGATCTTGTGCTCCAGAACCAGAGCGTCAAGCGCCTCCATCATATCCTTAACCTTTGCCTTCGGTACGTCCAGAAGAAACGCGATATCCTTCGCGCGCATCGGCTTGTAATTCTTTGATCCGATCAGATCGGCAAGTACCTTCCGTTCCTTTTTTCTTGCAGCCTGTCTTCTGCCCGCGCGGCGGCTGTATGTCTTTTCTCTTCCTCGGTCCTCGGAATTTTTTATGTTTCTGTATTTTTTCATCATTACCCTTTTTAAAATAAGCTCAACTGGTCTCATTGTCTCAAAAACAAAGAAAGGCTGCTGCAATGATCTGCAACAGCCCTACTATGTCTTATTCATCAGAAGCTCATATTCAGAACAACCGCAAGTCCGACAAAGACAATCGCCATGATCCTTGTCAGACGGATCAGATTGCCCTCCTTTGAACGGCCCTTGTTCTTGCTCCAGTACGTATCAGAGGTCGTTGCCATACCGGCGATCGCGCCAAGACCTCTGTCCTTGCCCTGCTGCATGAGTACGACAATGATCAGCGCTACGGAATCTATTGCAAACAGAACTGTCAGTACAGTGCGAAGAATAACCAAAACAAACCCTCCTGTTTCTAACCAAAAAACTCACGAATATAATATTAGCATACCTATTCAGGAAATTCAACCCGCTAATTTCATGAATTCCGCAGCCTGATTCATGAATTCTGCGCATTTCGGCAGCTTCTTTCTCTACAGATCCTCCAGAATGATCGTAAACGGACCGTCATTTACCAGCGAGACCTTCATATCCGCACCGAAAATACCCGTCTGAACCACCGGTACCTGTTCTCTGGCCTTCCGTATGATGTACTCGTAGAGCGCATTTGCCTTATCCGGATTTCCGGCTTCCAGGAAGCTCGGCCGGTTTCCCTTTCTGCAGTTCGCGTACAGGGTGAACTGGGATACCAGAAGCAGTTCTCCTCCGACATCCTGAAGGGAAAGGTTCGTCTTGCCCTGACTGTCCTCAAAAATACGCAGCCCGATCAGCTTCTTCAGATATTTGTCGGCGATTTCCTCCGTGTCGCTTTCGCCGACGCCGATCAGTACCAGAAATCCCTTCCCGATCTCACCGGTCGTTCTGCCGTCCACCTGAACCCTTGCCTCTGTGACTCTCTGTACCACAAATTTCATGCGCCTTCTCCCTGTTTCTCTGCCTCAGTATGCATCTGTGCCGCGTGTCTTCGCCATTCAATGAACGAGATAAAACACGCTATGCGAGTTTTATCTCGCTATCGCGGCCCTCGCCGCACACGAATACTTCGCATTCGGCTGCGGCTCACTGTTCGCGTAAATAAAGCCGTTTCCGCCGCTCTGCTGTCTCCGGAATCCCATCCGTCCGATTTTCTGTCTCTGTCTCAGGCACTTATCATGAGCACACCGTCAGTCAATTCTTCTCAGAGAACCTTTGAGAGAAAATCCTGCAGCCTTCCCGCCTTCGGATGATTGAAGATCTCATCCGGGGTTCCCTGTTCCATGATGATGCCGTCCGCCACAAACATGACGCGGTCCGCCACCTCTCGGGCGAAGCCCATCTCATGCGTAACCACTGCCATCGTCATTCCGTCATCAGCCAGTTCCTTCATTACATTCAGAACCTCTCCTACCATCTCCGGATCAAGAGCAGATGTCGGCTCATCGAAAAGCATCACCTTCGGGTGCATGGCGAGTGCCCGCACAATCGCAATTCGCTGCTTCTGTCCGCCTGACAGACTGGAAGGATAGGCATCCGCCTTATCCAGAAGCCCAACCCGTTCAAGCAGCTTCTCTGCCTCGGCATCCGCCTCGGCCTGATTCATGCGTCCCGTACGCACCGGAGCGAGGGTGATGTTTCTCCTGACGGTTTTGTTCGGAAAGAGATTAAAATGCTGGAATACCATTCCCATCTGCTGACGCATCTGATTGATATCCGTCTTGTCCGACGTGATGTCCGTTCCGTCAAAGATGATTTTTCCGGACGTCGGAATCTCCAGAAGATTCAGGCATCGCAGAAAAGTGGATTTTCCCGATCCGGACGGACCGATGATCACGACCTTCTCGCCCTCCGAGATATGATCCGAAATATCATTTAAAACCGTATTGTCACCGAATTTTTTGACCAGGTGCTCGACCTGGATCAGTGCTTTAGCGTCTGTCACTTTTACGCATCCTCCTCTCAAGGATTCCCAGAAGCCAGGTGAGAATCATGACAACCACCAGGTACATGAGGGCAATTCCGATTAAGGGCATAAAGGCCTGATAGGTCTTCGCCTGGATCTGCATCGCAACCTTCGTCAAATCCGTAAGTCCAATGACCGTTACCAGGGATGTATCCTTAAACAGTGTGATCAGCTCATTGCCGAGCGCAGGGAGGATATTCTTGACCGCCTGCGGGATAATGATGTCCTTCATTACCGTGGTATAGCCCATTCCAAGCGACCGTCCCGCTTCCATCTGCCCCGGATCGATGGACATGATACCGCTCCGGATGATCTCGGATACATAGGCTCCCGAGTTGATGCCAAGAGCAAGGATGGCAACTCCCACAAGGTTCCGGCTCGCCGCAAAAATAACAAATCCCATAATCAGAAGCTGAACCATCATCGGGGTTCCGCGAATCACCGTCGTGTATACCTCACAGATAATGTTCAGGACTTTCAGTCCTCCGCTGACCTTTCCGATTTTCTGCTGATCGTGCATGGTACGCACAACCGCGACCAGGATCCCGAGTATGATACCGATCGCCAGCGCGCCAAGCGTCACAATAATGGAAACCCTCAATCCATCCAGATAACGTTTCCATCTGTCAGCCGCCACAAAGCTCTGATAGAAATTGTCGCGCACACCGGCCCAAAATTCTGCCACTGCTTTTTCCTCCCGACTTGAAATTCATCATGCAACACAGAGACATGCATAATTATTCATATATTACTAAAAAAAACGGGATGGTGCAAGCCCATCCCGCCAATAATTCAATTCTGTAAGCCCGTCTGTCAATCCTCCCATCCGGACAGCTTCTCCATGCGGGTGCTTCCCTCATTTCCGTCCGGACATTTTCTTTATCTCCGTCAGGGCAGTCTCTTCATTCTCCACATTTCCTGTCAAATGAAGGGCTGAAAGCCTCGAAATCACCGCTATCAGCCGGCAGTGGCTGCTGAGCTCGTGCTCACGGAAGCGGAGGAAGAGCTTACCGCCTCAGAGGAGGAATCTGTATTGATGTACTTGTCGATAATGGACTGTACGGTTCCGTCTGCGATCAGCTTCTTCAGAATGCTGTTGATGGCGTCACGAAGCGCAGGATTGTCCTTGCTGACTCCGATGGCGTAATCCTCGCTCACATAGTCGGTATCCAGAAGCTTCAGTCCCTTGTTCTGCGCTACAAACGCCTTCGCCGGCTCATTATCGATGATCACGGCATCGATTTTTCCACCGAGCAGAGCCTGAATCGCCATGGCTCCGTTCGTATACGCAACGACATGGTCCTCACCGAAGCCTCCGTTTTCCGGTGTATCAGAAGCATAGATATAACCGGTGGTTCCCTCCTGGCATCCGATCATCTTGTCATTGGAAAGATCATCAACCGATTTGATATCAGAATCCTCCGGAACGATGATGGACTGAACGCCCTTCGCATAGCTGTCAGTGAAATCCACGTTCTTCTTTCTCTCTTCATTAACCGTGATTCCCGCCATTGCAATATCTTCCTTGCCGGACTGAACCGATGTGATGACAGAGGAGAAATCCATATCATCGACAACCAACTTCAGGCCAAGCTCTTTTGCGATCTCTGCAGCGATATCTACGTCGATACCGGTATAGCCGCCATTATCATCCGTCGTCTCATAAGGCGGGAACGCAGCATTTGTCGCCATATGAAGCTCTCCGGAGGCGACGGTCTTGATGTCGCCGTACGAAGAGGCGCTCACAGATGCTGCCGCTTCCGTTGTACTTTCTGCTGATGATCCGGAAGCGGATGCCGCTTCCGAGGAACTGGAACTGCCTGCTGCAGAACCACATGCTGCCAGCGACAGTGTCATGCCGGCAGTCAGTAAAAGAGCCATTGCTTTTTTCATCATTTCTTCTTCCTCTCTTCCTTAAAAATCTCTACTAATTTCCTTCCTTTATAACAGAGCATCCGCTGCAGTGCCTTCATATGCTGTGCTTTCATCTATGCGATGAACAGCGCTATACACAGCACTTTCATCCGCACTTTCACGCGGTGCATTGTTATCTGTTCATCTCACCGCAGGGATGAGCTCTGAACGTTCAAGATTATAGCCTCTGCTGTTTCTGTAGTCAAGACTCACCTCACACCGTCCGGCGGACACGAATTGCGCATATCAAAACAGACAGCGTGACCTTCCCCTCCAGGGGTAAAGACCACGCTGTCTTTCCATCTGACTTTATACTTATGATGACGCCCGGTTTACCATATGGAGTATACAGCACCACTTACAGGCTCTTATTTTCTGACAAGAAGAGACTTCCCGGTCATCTCCGCCGGTTTCTCCATACCCATCAGCTCAATCAGCGTCGGAACAATGTCACAGAGCGCTCCGCCTTCTCTGAGGGTGTAGGCGGGATCACAGTTCACAAGCAGGAACGGAACCGGATTTGTGGTATGAGCAGTCCACGGCTCTCCTGTAGCGGGATCCACCATCAGCTCTGCATTTCCGTGGTCCGCGGTGATGAACATCTGTCCGTCGACCTCCTTCAGAGCCTCTACTGCTCTCCCGACGCACTCATCGACCGCTTCGATCGCCTTGATCGCAGCAGCCTCGACTCCGGTATGGCCGACCATATCCGGGTTCGCGAAATTGATGATAATCACATCATACTTCTGAGAACGGATCGCCTCACAGAGCTTATCGCACACCTTCGGCGCGCTCATTTCCGGCTGAAGGTCGTAGGTAGCTACCTTCGGAGAAGGGATCAGGAAACGATCCTCTCCTTCATTCGGCTCCTCAACGCCTCCGTTAAAGAAGAAGGTGACATGCGCGTATTTCTCAGTCTCAGCGATTCTGGCCTGCTTCATTCCCTTCTTCGCGAGCCACTCCCCGAACGTATTTGTGAGTTTCTCGTTCTTAAAAGCAATGTACTTGTTCGGGATGGTCTCATCATAATCCTTGAAGCACACAAAGGTAAGATTCTCGATTCTCTTTCTCTCAAATCCCTTGAAATCCGGGTCGCAGAAGGCTCTCGTAAGCTCTCTCGCGCGGTCGGGGCGGAAGTTGAAGAAGATCACACTGTCCCCTTCCTTTACCGTTGCAACAGGAGTCCCGTCTTCGTTCTTCATGACCGTTGGAATCACAAACTCATCCGTGATCTCCTTGTCATAGGAAGCCTGCATCGCGCGAAGCGGATCTGTTCCGCCATCGACGCCCTCTCCCTTTGTCAGCGCGTCATATGCCTTCTCCACACGATCCCAGTTCGTATCACGGTCCATCGCATAGTAACGTCCGGAGATGACACCGATCCTTCCGACTCCGATCTCTCTCATCTTGTCCATGAGCTGACGAATATATTCGATTCCCGAGGTCGGCGGCGTGTCACGTCCGTCCAGGAAACAATGCACATAAACCCGGTCAAAATTTTCTTTCTTGCACAGCTCAAGGAGCGCATACAGATGTGTAATATGGCTGTGCACACCGCCATCGGAAAGAAGGCCCCAGAGATGAAGATCTCCGTTGTTCTTCTTTGCGTTGTTGATCGCAAGCAGAAGCTCCTCGTTCCGGAAGAAATCGCCGTCATTAATTGCCTTTGTGATCCGGGTCAGATCCTGATACACAATACGGCCGGCGCCCATATTCATATGTCCAACCTCGGAATTTCCCATCTGTCCATCCGGAAGTCCTACATAGTGGCCGCTTGCTTGTCCCTGAACATACGGGCACTGGCTCTTTAACTGATCCATCACCGGTGTTCTCGCCTCACAGATCGCATTGTGCTCGCAAACCGGATTCTCACCGTAGCCATCGAGGATCATCAGAACAGTAGGTTTCTTTGCCATAATTCATTTCTCCTTATATCTTATCTATCTGTCAGCGCTTTGCCGACTGGTTCATTCTGCCAGTCCCATCCAGGCTGTCTCACCGTCAAACAGTCTGTCATTACGTCAATGCTTATCATACTAATACTGTCCGAAAAAAACAAGCAGATATTTGCCGGACAAAAGCCAATATGTTATACTTCATGACAGACTCATGATTCTGCCTGTCGGACGCATCATCTGGCCCGGCAGACGCGCACACCTGTGATGCCAGCGTCCCGCTGAATCCCGGAATGAGAGGAAAGCGGTCCAGCAGCATCTTCCTATGATATCCACCGGATATCAGTGAGGCATCCGAGTCCAAAAAAGTTCTTGCTTAATGCTTAAAAATCCCGAGACCTTAAAATCCCGGGCCTTTATACCCCGAAGCTGCAGCCTTTAAAATTTTAATTCCGAAGAAAGTCAGGAGTTTTACCTATGCTGGAATCCGGTACATCACTGTATAAGCTTATCATACTGTTCATGCTCGGAAAGGTCACCTTTCCGCTCACCAACGCCCAGATCTCCGATCTGATCCTGAGCCGCAAATATACCTCCTATTTTCATCTTCAGGAGGTCCTGTCCGAAATGATTGATACCGGTCTCCTCGAAATCGAGACCACCAATCACACGACCTATTACCGCATGACCGATCAGGGAAAACAGACGCTGGAATACTTCAGAAATGAAATTCCGCCGGAAATTCGCCGGGAAATCGCCAATTATCTGGTTCTGCACTCCTATGAGATGCGCAACGAATCATCGACTCTTGCCGATTATTTCCGCAATTCCAACCAGGACTATACCGTGAACTGTATGGTCAAGGAAGGAAAACAGACGCTCATCGAGCTGAAGTTCACGGTTCCCACCGAGGAGGCCGCACGGACGCTTTCGGAAAACTGGAAGAAGAAGAGCCAGGAAACCTACGCGGCGATCATGAAGATTCTCATGTGACGCCGATATGGAGGGAAATCCGGAGTCCCCGTTTACTTCAGATTTTTCTCCCGGCCGATTTTTTCAAAATACTCTCTGATCTTCTCTTCATAACCGTTTCCGGTCGGATGATAGAATACCGCATCCTTTATCTCGTCCGGCAGGTATTGCTGTTCTACATAGTGGTTCGGATAGTCGTGCGCATATTTATAACCGATGCCATGGCCGAGCTGCTCATGGCTTTTGTAGTGTGCGTCCTGCAGATGAACGGGCACCGTCGTCTGCTTCTTCCGCACGGATTCCATCGCCTCGAAAACCGCCTCTGTGCAGGCATTGCTTTTCGGCGCTCCGGCCACATAGATTGCTGCCTGGGCAAGGATGAGCTGGGATTCCGGCATCCCCACACGTTCCACCTCCTGCGCCGCAGACGCAGCCACTACCATGGCCATGGGGTCCGCGTTTCCGACATCCTCCGATGCGCAGATCATGATTCTTCTCGCGATGAATTTTACATCCTCCCCCGCGTAGAGCATTTTTGCCAGATAGTAAACGGCAGCGTCCGGATCCGATCCCCTCATGCTTTTAATAAAGGCAGATATCGTGTCGTAATGCTGGTCTCCCGCCTTGTCATAGCGAACCACTCTCTTCTGAATGCACTGCGAGGCAGTCTCCAGATCGATGTGGATTTTCCCGTCCTCCGGCGACGGCTCAGTCGTCAGAATTCCCAGTTCTATCGCATTCAGCGCCTCTCTGGCGTCACCGCCCGCAATGTCCGCGAGGAACTCGCAGGCGTCCGGCTCCAGAACGGCATGATAGCTGCCCATTCCTTTGACCGGATCGGTCACCGCTCTGTTCAGAAGCTCGCGGATGTTCTCCGTCGACAGCGGCTTCAGCTCAAAGACCACGGACCTTGAGATCAGGGCAGAATTCACCTCAAAATAGGGATTCTCCGTCGTGGCGCCGATCAGAATAACCGTGCCGTCCTCTACATACGGAAGAAGGTAGTCCTGCTGCCCCTTGTTGAACCGGTGAATCTCATCGATGAACAGAATCGTCTTTCTGCCGTACATTCCCCGGCGATCCTGTGCCGCCCGTATCGCGTCTTCCATATCTTTCTTCCCGGACGCGGTCGCATTCAGCTGCACAAACTCCGCGCTCGTCGTATTCGCAATGACATGGGCAAGCGTTGTTTTTCCCGTTCCGGGCGGTCCGTATAAAATCAGCGAGCTCAGCTTGTCCGCCATGATGGCGCGGTAGAGAAGCTTTCCCTTCCCGATGATATGTTCCTGACCCACCACCTCGTCCAGCCGTTCCGGCCTCATCCGGGATGCCAGAGGCGCTTCCTTCTCCATGTTTTTTTCCTTCATGTAATCGAACAGATCCATTCTTATCCCTCAGCTGTTTTCACGATAAATGTACCATTGCTGCTGTATACGACCTCGCCAAGCTCTGCGATGCCTTCCGTATTCACGGTTCCGTACTTCGCGTATTCCTCGCTTCCCACGAAAATATAAGAGATTCCATACTTTTCAATCAGGCTCCAGACCTCTTCCGCGTCATCTGAGGTATAAATCGTCTTGATATCCGCGGACCTCTGATTCAGGTCCTCCGGATCGCTCCGCCACAGCCATTCATGGACATACCAGCCGAGCACGGTCGGAAGTCCGGTCATCGCCGATACCCGGCACGCGGTGCTGTAGCTGTCTCCGTCCGCTTCCAGGACGACCGGCTGTCCCGGAACGTTCTCATTCAGCCACCGGATTGCTCCCGCGTCAGCCGGATAGGAGCTCTCCAGAAATGATGTAGCATCCATGCCCTGATAATTTTTATAACGGAAAATGTTTCCCATAAACTGACGCACCGATACAGGAAAGTACCCAAGCGTCAGTCCGAAAAACGCCGCCGCGGCAATTCCTGCAATCCGGCGCAGCCTCTGTCTGGAAGCCAGAAAACAGATGACGGCATACGCCATCATCATCCCGTAGAGGATAAACGCCTGATAGGTCATCTTGAACATCGTATTGGACCTCGGATATCCGCTGGACTCGTAGATGTCCCTGACATACACGATTTCCGGCACGAGCACAAGACCGAAGGCACACAGTCCGAGAATCAGCGCGAAATGATCCGGCAGCGGCGTTGTTCGAAAATACCCGGTTTTTTCACCGGTGTCCTCCGCGGCCCCTTCTCTTCCGTTCCTGCCTCCACTGATCGCACCCGGCATTTTTTTCCTGTAATTCCCGACTACAGTGACAATCAGCAGAAGAAAGACCACAAAGGGGAATCCCCACAGAATCAGCAGCTGATACAGCGGCGTATGGGTCCGGCAGAACGCCACGCCGGAAACCGGCGACTGAAACTGAAGACGGAAGGGAAGCGAGGTCACCGTTGATAACACTGCCAGCACTGCGGTGTGATACACGGCCGACACAGTCCTTTTCTTCCGGCTCCGGCAGCTGCTGTTCAGAGCGCGGAAGATTATGCAGAAAAAGGCAACGGTAAAATATATGACATAATCCCAGAAATTCGTCCACTGGAACATGCCGATCAGGGCTGCTGCCGACAGAAATCTCGCGTCCGGGAGATATCTTCTCTCCCGTCCGGCACAGTTCTCCCGTCCGGTGCAGTTCTCCCGTCCGATGCAGATCCAGGCATAGAGGAGCGCCACCACCGTCAACACAAAAATGATGTTGCACATGTGCGCGTGAACGTCTCCGAGAACGAATGAGTAGGAGGGAAACTCGTGAATGGTCCGGTCAGCGGTATTCACCGGATTGTATCCGATGTAGCGCGTTGAGTCGGCAAACCAGTAATAATCCCTGCCATCCGGCATCGGGAGTCCGAGCAGCTTCCCGAAAATTCCGTATATCACATAGTGGCCGTTTCCGGCAAGTGAAACCGCCGCGCCGCCGATCAGACCTCCTGCCGCAGCCCACGCTCCGGCATGCGGACGATCCTCCATGCGGTCAAGCACCATCTGGCGCACGATGGAGAACGGAAGCGCAAATCCGAGGGCGGCAATCATCGCGCGGTAAATATTGTAGGCATAAGAAACGCCGACGCCGCACATTTTTCCCAGATAGACACCGAAATACTGCCCGCCGTAATAATAGTTGATGGCATCTGTTCCATACCAGATGTCTTTCGCGGGGAGGGATGTACTTCGATACATTGCGGCCACAAAGCCGTAATCCATGAACTTCTCCGTTCCGCTTGCCTGCGGCCGGAAGCCGATGAGATAAGCCCAGAACACGAAGAGTCCGAAGAACAGCACCTCCTCCGCAATGATCAGATTAATGTCCATCTTTTTCTTCACAGGCTTCAGCATGAACAGTACCCAGCACACGCCGATAAAGATCAGCGTGACAACCAGCGCCCTGCGGCCGGTAAACCGGAGAATATCCGCAAGCCCGAGAACCCAGACCGCATATCCGCCTGCCGCGAGCCCGATCACCCTGGAGAACAGCCATCCACCGTCACGAAATGCCGCGAACAGAATTCTGGTCAGCGGAAAAAATCCGGCCCCGATGATCAGAAGCAGCAGATACCACCTGAAAAACGGAAAAAAGCTGCTGCCAAGAAGCGCGCCCGCCGCCGCAAGCATAAGGAAAAAGACGGCAAAGAAGCCGATCGACGAGTTTTTCATCTTCGTAAACAATCTGTGGTCCTCCGGAAAATATTTTTCAGAATATGATCACTCTGGAATTGTTCAAACGAGATAAAACACGCTGCGCGAGTTTTATCTCGCTATCGCGACGCTCGCCGCACACGAATACTTCGCATTCGGCTGCGGCTCACTGTTCGCGTAAAAAAACAAGAGCTGCCCGACGTGCGTCAGCACTTCGGACAGTTCTATTGTATCGCGAACGGATAGCTGTTTCAACAATGCGCGCCGCCGTCCAGAAGCTCCGGCGGGTATATTCCATCCTCCGTCATCTTCTTCAGCGCGGCGGTCACCACCGGCTTATCCTCCTTATAGGTCACACCGTACCACTTGTCCGGCGTCGTCATTACCTTCACCGCCGCCTTGTCTTCGGCCAGAAGATCCGCGACAACCGAGGGAAGGAAATACTCTCCCTTCAGCGGATTCTCCTTCAATGTCCGGTCAAGGAACGCTGGGAAACGCGCGAGGAGCTCATTCATGATGCTGTAGTTGAAGCCCCACATATTCATGGAAACCACCGTGTCATCCGCAAGGGGTGTCCAGGTCTTCCCGTCATCCTCGGTGTATTCGATCCCCGACGAATGCTTCTCGATTCGTGTGCGCTCGTGAATCCCCACGAGCTCCTCCCGGTCATTCACCTCACAGATTCCGCGGGAGACATATCCGTTTTCTGTCACGGTGTTCTTCAGCTGATATCCGACCATCGCGTAGCGGTACTTCGTATCATCGCCGTTGTGCGCCAGGTAATCATACATCTTACGAAACGCGTCTCTCCCGTAATAGTCATCCGCGTTGATCACCGCGAACGGAGATCCGTGAACCGCAAAAAAACATGACAGAACGGCGTGTCCCGTCCCCCATGGTTTCACACGCCCCTCCGGCACCTGATAGCCCGCCGGCAAATCGTTCAGTCTCTGAAAGGCATAGCTGATCTTCACCCTGCTGCTGATCCGGTCTCCGATTCTCTCCTGGAAGATCTGCTTATTTTCCTCCTTGATGACAAAAATAATTTCCCGGAAACCGGCCTGTACCGCATCATAAATTGAATAATCAATGATCAGATGTCCCCTCTCATCCATAGGATCCATCTGCTTCAAGCCGCCGTACCGGCTGCCCATGCCGGCCGCCATTATGACAAGGACCGGGTGGTTGTTATTTTCCATCTTCTCCACCTCTTTCTATCATTCTTCTATCATCTTCTGCGAAGAATCTTTTTTAACTTACAGCGCCTTTTTCTCATTAACTCTTTCTGCAAAATCTATCAGTCAGAGCTGTCAACGAGATAATACACGCTGTGCGAGTTTTATCTCGCTATCGCGACGCTCGCCGCCCACGAATACTTCGCATTCGGCTGCGGCTCGCTGTTCGCGTAAATCAGAGCTGTGCAATTCACGCCATGAGAATCAGTTATCTTCCTCTGTCAGCGTATATACCGAGCGCTTTCTCGCGTCCGCGTCCGCTGCCAGATACTCATCATACGTTGTCACCTTATCAATCAGCGTCCCGTCATGCCGGAATTCCATGATGCGGTTTGCCGTCGTCTGCACAAACTGATGGTCGTGACAGGTAAACAGCAGCACACCCGGGAACTTGATCAGACCGTTATTCAGCGCCTGAATCGACTCCATATCCAGATGGTTGGTCGGCTGGTCCAGAACGAGCACATTCGCGCCCGAAATCATCATCTTCGACAGAAGGCATCTGACCTTCTCGCCTCCGGACAGTACCCTTACCTTCTTGACACCGTCATCTCCGGCGAAGAGCATTCTTCCGAGGAATCCCCGCACATAGGTTGCGTCCTTGATCTCCGAATACTGGGTCAGCCACTCCGCGATCGTCAGATCGGAGTCGAATTCCTCCGTATAGTCCTTCGGGAAAAATGCCTGTGACGTGGTTACGCCCCACTTATAATATCCCTCGTCCGCCTCATCTTCACCGGCAATGATCTTGAACAGCTCCGTCGCGGCCTGCTCGTTGGAGCCGACAAAAGCGACCTTATCTTCTCTTCTGAGCGTGAACGAGACATCGTCCAGTACCTTCACACCGTCGATGGTCTTGCTGATGTTGTGAACCTCAAGAACCTCATTCCCGATCTCTCGGTTCGGACGGAAATCAATATAGGGATATTTCCGGCTGGATGGCTTGATATCGTCCAGCTGAATCTTCTCCAGCGCCTTCTTACGGGAAGTCGCCTGCTTCGATTTCGAGGCATTCGCCGCAAATCGGGAAATAAATTCCTGCAGCTCCTTGATCTTCTCTTCCTTTTTCTTGTTTGCTTCCTTCTTCTGCTGCAGCAGGAGATTGCTGGACTCGAACCAGAAATCGTAGTTGCCGGCATAGAGCTGAATCTTGCCGTAATCGATATCCGCTATATTTGTGCAGACCTTATTCAGGAAATACCGGTCATGGGACACAACGATGACGGTATTCTCGAAATTGATCAGGAACTCCTCCAGCCAGTCGATGGCGTCCAGATCCAGATGGTTCGTCGGCTCATCAAGAAGCAGAATATCCGGGTTTCCGAAAAGGGCTCGCGCCAGAAGCACCTTTACCTTCTGCGGGCCGTCCAGCGTTCCCATCTGCGCGTAATGGAGATCCGTCTCGATTCCGAGTCCGTTCAGCAGCTGCTCTGCGTCTGTCTCCGCGTCCCATCCGTTCATCTCGGCAAACTCCGCCTCAAGCTCACTGGCCTTGATGCCGTCTTCATCCGTGAAATCCGGCTTCGCGTATAGCGCGTCCTTCTCCTTCATGATCTCATAAAGTCTTCCGTTTCCCTGGATGACCGTATCGAGAACCGGCTGATCGTCATACTTAAAGTGATCCTGCTCCAGGAAAGAAAGCCTCTGTCCCGGCGTAATCGTGACGTCCCCGTTCGTCGGCTCCAGCTGACCGGAGAGAATCTTCAGAAATGTCGATTTTCCGGCACCGTTCGCGCCGATCACACCATAACAGTTGCCTTCCGTAAACTTGATGTTTACATTTTCGAAAAGAGCCTTCTTCCCCACTCTCAGTGTTACATTGTTCGCAGCTATCATATCAAATTCCTTTCTATTGGACCGTTATACCCAGCGTCAGTCGCTACACATCATAACGTATTCCGTTCTTTTTCACAAGTCAATCCTGTCTTACGAATCGCTGGTTATCCTGTCTTATGAATCGCTGGTCAGTGAAAAGAACCAGTCAAGCCGGTTCCGTTTCTCCGCCAGCTCATTGTACTGCAGGCACTCGTACTGCCACTCATCCATCAGATCCTTCTCACTTCCGCCGGACCAGGTATGCCAGTTTCCGTCTGCATCCTCATAGCCCATGTGATTCAGCGCCGGTATTCTGGTCATGAGATCTTTCAAATAATAATTGTAGTCTGTCATCTTCAGACCGGTCTGTCCCAGAAGAAGGGTACTAAGATAGTTCGTGCTTGTCACCACATTCTGTTCCTCCGGGATATCATAATTCGCCCAGATCAGGAACGGTGTCGCATAATAGTGCTCCTGCTGTTCAAGATCAAGAGAGTTATAATTCTCACCGGACACATACTCCGTAAACGAATCCGGCATGGTCGGATAATGATCGCCAAACATAACAATCAGCGTAGGCTCATCATAGTCCTTGAAATAGTCGATCAGATACTCCAGTGCGTCGTCGCTCAGTTTTTCCAGTGAGAGGAACCGGCTCACGACATCATTCTCATACCCGTCAACGGTAATGGTTTCATCGACATCGTCTGTCGTATACCCGCCGTGGTTCTGCATGGTGATATCAAAAAGGAAGAACGGGTTTCCCGCCTTATTTTCCTCGTTGACTACCTGGATGATCTTCTTGTAATTCGACATATCGCTGATGTGGCTGTGAACATATTCCACATCGTCCTCATCGGTAAAATCATCCTGCGTGTAGAAACGGTCAAATCCCAGGAGACGATACGCGGTCTCACGATTCCAGTTGCTTCCCTTGTACGGATGCATGGCCGCTGTTTTATATCCCTGTGCCTCCAGGGTAGAGACAATCGAGTACTGATCATGCGTGAAATAGCTCACATACGGAACCATGGCAGGAAATCTCTTCACGGAATTTCCGGTCAGGAATTCGTACTCCGTCTTTGCCGTTCCGCCACCGGTGATGCACACCAGCGTATGTCCCTTTATTGTATTCTCTTTCAATGAGTCATAAAACGGCATCACAGGCTCATTCGTCTTCAGATCTCCGATATAGCTGTAATCCGCCCAGGACTCATTCATGATGGCAATGATATTCACCGGCTTTACCGCAGAAGCATCCTCTGTCCCTGCGGCTGTTCCGTCCCCGGAATTCGAACTCTTTGCCGAATCCGAGCTCTTTGCGGAATCTGCGCTGCTCCCCGAATCCGAACTCTTCGCGGAATCCGAATTGTTCCCGGAAGCATCGCTTTCCCCGGCCGTTTCCTCCTCCGCGCCGTTCTTCTCCGTCTTTACAAAATCCTCCGCGATCTTCTCTGTTCCGCTCACGGTATAGCCCTCCGGCGGACTAAGTCTCATATATTTCGCGACACAGAAAAACCCGACGGTTGTTCCATACTCGGTGTAGGTCTTGATCGGCGCGAACAGATCCGTCAGGATTCCAAGACCTCCGTTCCAGTTCACATTCAGATAGAAAAAATACATGCCAAACATGAACACCGCGATCCCGACGCGCATAAGAATCTTCCCGATGATCCCTCTGCGGATCAGAACATAGTTCCGCATATGAAGCAGGAGTCCCAGAACACAGAAGTACATCACGAGATCAAGCACGATCCCTCTCGTCAGCGTATACGTATAGGATCCGGAAACCGTCGCCGCCGTCGAGAGCGAGAAGAAATCGATCAGCTGCAGAGGCTCTCCCCGGAACAGATAAACAAAATAAAAGGCAATGCTGATAAACGACCAGATAGACAGGATCAGCATCAGAGAGCGCTTGAGCGAATTCAGCCAGAAGAATGCGATCAGGTTCATGATCAGGATGCCCGCGATATTCAGAAGCCTGTACTTCCATTCCATCGCGACCAGCTCCGTGTTGTTG
The DNA here is from genome assembly GCF_052063915.1 of Bilifractor sp. HCP3S3_D3. Taxonomy (NCBI): domain Bacteria; kingdom Bacillati; phylum Bacillota; class Clostridia; order Lachnospirales; family Lachnospiraceae; genus Bilifractor; species Bilifractor sp. HCP3S3_D3. Next base: position 3,437 of record NZ_JBQHWP010000022.1, on the reverse strand, counting down.
ATATACTCGATGATAAAAAAGCACCAGACATCCACGGCGAGCATGATTCCAAAATGCCACGGCCAGATCTGGAGACTTGCCTCCTTTCCTTTCTCATCCACCCTGTCCAGGGGATGCAGGACGAAGGTACAGATCAGGGCGGACACCGCCACGGCGGCGATCAATCCCGCAAAAAGGATTTCACCGGAGCGCATCTCTATCTTTACGCTGCCGATCAGGGCACTGCGCTGCGTCATCAGAAAAATGAACACGCAGATCCAGTAAATCGCCCAGAATATTTTGTAGCCGACGGACCACTCACGGCCCCGATATCGAATCTCCATCTGAATAAATACCCGCTTTCCCGTCAAAAATATCTGTGTAATACATGCAGATACAGCTACTTCGAGACTGCGCCGCACACCCAAATATTTTACATTTTTTGGAATGGATTTGCAAACCCGCGGCGCCATAATTCACGGAATTCACAGTTTTCTCATAAAGCCTCCGCCTCTCCCTCGCAATCCAACAAAATCAGTCATGATTTTATCATGTAAGCCTGTGGTTTGCTTGCACATTTCATTTCTCCGTGCTATCATAATTGTGTGAAACGGTGGGGCGAACTCCGCGACAGACCAACGAAGCAGGTCACCTGTCAGCGGCATGGGAACGGTGAACCAGCGATGTGACACGGGGACTTATACCGTTTGTGACGCTCCGCTTGCGGGGCATGTTGGTTCAGAAAAAGAAAGGACAGCAGCATGGAACATTTCCATATTCTCACGGATATCTATTTTGGCGAGAAATCACTCGACCGCCTGAGCCAGATCGACAGTCAGAAGGTCTTTATCGTAACCGACCCCTTCATCGTTAAGAGCGACGCGATCCGCAACATCGTAAAGCCTCTGTCGAAGGGCGGCATTGCATATGAAGTATTTACCGAGGTCGTTCCGGATCCTCCCATCTCTAAAGTCGTTGCCGGCGTCAGAGCCTACCTGGAATCCGGCTGTGATACGATCGTGGGCGTCGGCGGAGGATCAGCCATGGACCTCTCCAAGTCCATCCGCAAAATGTCGGAGAGCATGAATGGCGGAACACACATCCGCCTGATCTGTATTCCGACGACGAGCGGCACCGGAAGCGAGGTAACTTCTTTTGCCGTCATCAGCGATCCGGATCATCAGAGAAAAATTCCACTTGTCTCAGAGGATATGTCTCCGGACGAGGCGATTCTCGACGCGGTTCTGGTGCGGAGCGTGCCCGCATCCGTAACGGCGGACACCGGGATGGATGTGCTCACCCACGCGGTCGAAGCCTATGTCAGCACAAAGCACAATGACTTTTCCGGCGCGCTTGCAGAAAAAGCCGTTGAGATCGTAGGTCAGTACCTCTTCCGCTCCTATTCGGACAATAATGACACCCACGCCCGGGAGAAGATGCACACGGCCGCGACGCTGGCGGGACTTGCCTTTAACTCTGCCTCTCTCGGCCTGAACCACGGAATGGCGCATCAGCTCGGCGCGCATTTTCATATTCCGCACGGACGTGCCAATGCCATGCTGCTTCCGATCGTCACGGAATACAATGCCGGTGTATCCAACCTCACAAAGAACAGGGATCTGTCTGATGATCCCGTCGTGGAACGTTACTGCAACATCGCCACGATGCTCGGTCTTTCCAGCTTCAACCCGGTCATGACCATTCACTCTCTGTGCAATTACATGAGATACATGTCGGAGAGCATGGGAATTCCTCAGCATCTCTCCGAGATCCTGGATATTTCAAAGGAAGAATATGAGGCACATCTCGACAGTATGGCCGAGGCTGCCCTGAACGACTCCTGCACGGAAACCAATCCGAGACAGCCGCTGAAACCGGAAGTCATTGAGCTCTACCGGAAGCTCTGGTAATCCATGAGCAACTGATTGCAAGAAACTGCCGCATAAAACAGATGCCCTCTTCCGGTGTCTGTATTATGCGGCAGTTTTTGATTTCTTTTTCCGGATCACTTTTCAATCTTATGTATGAACAGCCCGCTTCTGAGCTTCGGCTCGAACCAGGTGGATTTTGGCGGCATCAGAAGTCCCGCGTCCGCCACAGCAAATAGCTCGCTGATTGAGGTCGGATACAGGGCAAAAGCTGCCTCACAATCTTCATGACATCTTCGCTCCAGCTCTCTGAGCCCCCGGATTCCTCCGACAAAATCAATTCTCGCATCCGTTCTCGGGTCCTGTATATTCCAGATCGGTCCCAGAGCTTCCCTCTGCAGATACTCCACATCCAGACAGCCGATCGGATCTGTCTTCAGAAGATGTTTCCGTGTCTGCAGGCGGTACCATTTTCCCTCCAGGTACAAACCCATCTCACCCTTCTTGGCAGGCCGGTACGGAGATTCCGGCGCCTCTGCGATCCGGAAAACCTGATCCATCTTCTCCAGAATCTCATCCGGCTCATATCCGTTCAAATCCTTTAGCACCCGGTTATAGTCCATGATCTGAAGTTCATCATCCGGGAACAGCACGGAAAGGAAATAATTGAACTCCTCTCTTCCGGTATAACCCGGATGCTCCTTTCGTCTCTTCAGTGATACAGAAACAGCAGAAGCCGCTCTATGATGTCCGTCGGCGATATAAGTGTGATCAAGTGCTGCAAACGCTTTCGTCAGCGCCGCGATCTGATCGTCATTGTCGATTCTCCACACCCTGTGAATCACACCGTCCTCGGCGACGAAATCCAGTACCGGCGCCTTCATGCTCTCCTGCGCAATCAGCCTTTTGATCTCCGGATGGGACCGGTAGGCAAGAAAAATCGGTCCTGTCTGCGCGCTGCACGCATCGATATGATCAAAGCGGTCCTTTTCCTTGTCCTTTCTGGTGTTCTCGTGCTTTCGAATCACATTGTTCAGATAATCGTCTACCGAAGAACACGCGACCAGTCCCTTCTGACTCCTTCCGTTCATGATCAGCTCCCAGATATAGAAGCAGGGTCTGCTGTCCTCTTCAAAAATACCTTTTTCCTGCCACTCGCGAAGCATGGAAGATGCCTTCGCATAGACACAGGGCGCATAGATGTCCTGTTCCTCCGGGAACTGCGTCTCTGCGCGGTCTATCGCGAGAAAAGACAGCGGGTTCTTCTCCACAACCTCTCTTGCCTCCTCCCGGTTATATACATCATAGGGCAGAGCCGCCACAAGTGCTGCCTTCTCCTTCACCGGTGTCAATGCCCGGAACGGTCTGATTACTGCCATTCTTACTCCTCCTGTAAACAGCTCCCGCTGCAAATATTCCCATTTCATGAATACGTTCGCTCACAAGCATATATCTTTCCTGAATACGTTCGCTCATAAGATCGGATAGGGGAGATATTACCCTCCCCTTCCACACCACCGTACGTACCGTTCGGTATACGGCGGTTCAATAGTTTACACGAACTTTCAGATAGTGGGCTGATAAGGATGG
>NZ_JBQHWP010000021.1:0-57199 GCF_052063915.1 Bilifractor sp. HCP3S3_D3 | reverse complement strand
TATGTGTGATGTTGCTGAACGCCTAGAAAACAGAGGTAAGGAAATTGGAATTGCTAAGGGCAGGGAAATTGGAATAAAGATGGGGCAATCCAAAGGAACATTGCTGGCCATCTACCGTTATACCGCCGCTGGCTATTTGCCACTTGATGTGGCTGTGAAAGAAGCTTCCGAGTATGGTATTAAGGACAAGGATGACTTTTTTACAAAAGCCATGCAAGCTGGTTATAAAATCAAAACGAAGTAACTTCTGTCAGCAGTCACAAAAGACCCCAGATATCAGGAAATTCGGTATGATAAGAATTTTGAGGAGGTGCACAATATGTGTGATGTTGCTGAACGCCTAGAAAACAGAGGTAAGGAAATTGGAATTGCTAAGGGCAGGGAAATTGGAATAAAGATGGGGCAATCCAAAGGAACATTGCTGGCCATATACCGTCATACCGCCGCTGGCTATCTGCCACTTGATGTGGCTGTGAAAGAAGCTTCCGAGTACGGTATTAAGGACGAGGATGACTTTTTGACAAAAGCCATGCAAGCCGGTTATAAAATCAAAAAGAAATAACGCTTAAAACAGAGCCTCCCCTTGGGGAGGCTTCAGACTGTAGACAAACAGGCTTTGGGGCAAGCCCCTGGAGCCTGTTTTATCGTTAAAAATTATGTGAAACAGAATTCTGATGGAAAAAGAGAATGAAAAGCTAAAAACAGAGGATTTCCGCGCCCTATTTTTCTCTTTCTTAAGAACATTTTGGTCAGCTTTTTCAAATTCATGCACGCAAAGGTAAGCCCGACCTTCATGTTCATTCGGGCTTTTCCATACATCTGCGTATACCGGAAACCATGATTTTCTTTGGCAGTACCAAAGATTCTTTCGATGGTTTCTTTTCGAAGCTGATAAACTTCCTTCATTCCAATTGTGTAACGTATGTCCTCACAGGTCTCCATGTAGTCTTCCCACACATGGCGGGTTACTAGTTTTACATAATTCCTGCTTTCTGTGCATTGGCTCAGATATGGACAGTTTCTGCACTTGGATGGATTACTTTTATACTCTCGATAGCCTTCCCTGTTTGTGGTGCTGTATTTCAGAATTTCATAATTCGGGCATATATAGCAATCATAGGCTTCATCATAAACGTATTCATTTTTCCTGGAAAAACCTTTTTTCGTCATTGGCCGTTTGTAAGGAAACAGCGGTTTTATTCCATCATCCAGAAGCAGCTTGGCAATCGCCGGTGTCTTGTAATCTGCATCCATAACTATCATTTCAGGTTTCTGGTCTCTTTCTTCCTGAATCTCTTTCTGGAGCTGTTGTTGATAGAATAACGTTTCCTGTTCAGCTATCTTCTTTCTCCACTTTTTATTATTTGCCCTTGCCTTTACATGCGTGGAATCAATAAAAATCTCATTCGGATCGACCAGCTTGTATTTATAACATTTGGAAAGGATCTGTAAAAAAATCTGTTCAAAAAGATCTGTATCTTGAAATCGACGTGTGTAATTCTTGCCGAAAGTAGAAAAATGCGGAACTTTATCATACATGTCCAGACCCAAAAACCAGCGATACGCAACATTGACATCGATCTCTTTGATCGTCTGACGCATGCTTTTTATGCCGTAGAGATACTGTATAAGCGGAATCTTTATCAACATGACAGGATCTATGCTTGGACGTCCCTGATCAGGGGAATATTTTTCCTCTACAAGATCATAAATGAAGGACCAGTCAATGGATTTGTCAATCAGTCTCAGAAGATGATCCTGTGGAACGAGATCATCCATACAAAACATTTGAATCTGCTCGCGCTTCTTATCGGCATTCTGTGTCAGCATTTGCATCTCCTGATTGTGGGGAACATTTTTATAAATCCGACACTTATATTTTACCATAGAAACGCCAACAAACCGCACGGATGCTGACAATTTTGACTTTTTATTTGTTTCAAAAAAGCAAAAATCCGAGGCGTTGTGCCTCGGACTTTGTCTACAGTCTGAGCCGGAAGCGAAAAGCTTCCGGCTTTTATCTTATGGAAGGGGAGTGTTATTTATAAAGATTACTTTGTTGCGCCGCAGATGGAGCATTTGTATCCGGTTGTTACGACCTCATCGTATGCCGGTTTGTCTACTACGGTTTTGGTTCCGGTCTGCACTTTTTTAGTATGACCTTCGGCATCATGGTAAATAGTCTGATCCTGTTCAGGGATAAAACTATATGAATATCCTTCTACGGCAACGTGATCGATCATTGCGTCTTCATCAGTTGTTGTCCATCCACAATGATTGCATTTGTAATACGAATTTTTTTCAACAACACTTTCTTCCCATGCCGGCTTATCCTCTACCCATTTTTCCTCGTATACTGGTTCCTCATGTGTTACCGCATCATGATGCACCGTTTCCGTAATCGGCTCCCACTTGTGCTCGTGAGCAGGAGTTGTGCTGGTATCCGGCTGCTTGGTATCTTCAGAGGTGCTTCCGGTATCTGGAGTCTTTGTATCGTCTGTTGTCTTTCCGTCATCCGGCTTCTTTGTGTCGTCCGGCTTCTTTGTGTCGTCCGGTGTCTTTGTATCATCCGGTGTCTTTGTATCATCCGGCTTCTTTGTATCGTCCGGTTTCTTTGTATCGTCCGGCTTCGTCGTATCGTCCTTCTTATCATCATCCGCCTGAACGCTGTCGGTATTTGAGATAAACTTTACAATCTGCGCTCTGGTGCAGGGATTGTCCGGGCCGAACTGGTTGTTTCCGACACCATTGGTGATGTTATTCTCTGCAGCCCATGCGACCGCCTTGGAATAATACTTTCCGGAAGGAATATCGCTGAAACCTGCATCCTTTGTCGGCTCTTTGCTGCCCTCGAGTCTCCACAGAAGAGTGATGGCCTCTTTCCGGTCGATAGTTCGTTCCCCGCTGAAAGTGTTTTCGGAGGTTCCTGCCGTAATCTTGTTGTTTTTCGCCCACATCACAGCCTCGGCATAATACTGATCCGTGACGTCCTTAAACGGATTTCCGGCAAGGGATGTTTTCGGAGAGCCCTCGTATCTCCATAGGAAGGTGACAATCTCTCCTCTGGTACAGGACTTCATCGGGCTGAAGGTTGTTTTGGTCGTTCCGGCTGTGATGCCTTTGTCCGCTGCCCAGTATACCGCGTCGTGGTACCACGCACTCGATCCGACATCAGAAAATGCAGAAGCGGCGGGTTTTGTATCCGCGTAAGCTGGTGATGCGGACATGATCACAGCGGCTGCAAGAACCGCGGGGATAAGTTTCGTAAACTTTCTTTTCATTGATAAATCCTCCTTCAAAAACGATTGTTACATACATGATCAGATCAAATCGATCCTGGATATACAGGATATGGACGAAGATAGCCCCAAAAACACCACATTCTGTATATGGTATTTTGTGCCTCTTCCGCATTTATTTTATAAGGGTTTTTCTGGTTATACAAGGCGATTTTTGGCGGCGCAAAAAAGAATGATGAGAAAAATAAAAAAAATAAATAAAAAACAGACATATATATTGATCAGATCAGTATACCATTCGTTGCCAGGGACATCACCTGCACGTATCATTCTCACCATGAGGAGGAGAAAGGAAGAAAAAATGATAAAAGAAGTCATTTCGCTGGTCATTCCGTTATTTGGTGCGCCATTTATGCTTGGGTTGTCGAATAAAATAATCAAGAAAAAGAAAAAAGACTATTTTGACAAAGGAAGAGTGTTGGAAACGCACATGAATGATACGCAAAAGATGATAATGACCGCAGGCAGCGCGGCAGCGTTTCTCTTATCAGGAATTTTCGTGGCGTGGATGACGAAAGATGTACTGATGACTGCCCTTTGTACAATCATGTATACGTGCTGTGCCATGGTGATGCAGATTGATGCCGATATACGAATCATTCCAAATGAGATATTGCTGATCATACTGCTGGACGCAATCGCAAAAAAGATGATCGAAGTAATCCAGACACAGAGCGGATGGAATCTGTTGTATTCCGCGATCGCCATGATCATTGTTTTTGAGGTGGATAAGGTGGTGAATACGATCAGCCGCTTGTTTGGCGCGCAGGCGATCAGCATGGGAGATATCAAGCTGATGTCTCTGCTGACGTTTTTTTACTGGGGAAATATGAACCAGATGATCGGCTGGCTTACCGGCTTTGTCGTTGCGGTATTTGGCATTTTGCTTCCAATGCTTCTGGCCAGAAAAATCAGTCGTTTTAGCTTTTTTGCATTTGGGTCCTATATTGCAACCGGGGTTGCAGGAGAAGCGATCCTTGCTTTTGCCAGATTTGTCATCGGATAAAAAACAAAAAAATTCGAGCGTTTACCGCATCGAAAATCGACCATATAGATACAGAAAACGATTTCAGTACATTTTTGGTAAACCCGAAGCGTTACTGCAGAACGCTTCGATTTACATACACTTTTATTTTCATTTTTGAAGGAGGAAACTTGAGATGAACAGATTTCTTGAGGAAGACGGACAGGGCATGGTAGAGTATGCCCTCATTATCGCACTGATTGCGGTGGTTTGTATTGTCGCATTTACGGTGATCGGACAGAGTGTGAAGCACAAAGGCGGAAGACGTCAATAAGGGGCTCGGAGGCACAAATGGTGAGAAACCAGCACCAGCAGCAAGACAGGTACCTGAATCCGGCAATTAATTCGTATTTGCGCACTTTGGCGGGGGCGGATTTCCGCCTCCGCTTCCTTAGTATGGCGGGCATGCCGCCGGTCTGTGGTGAAAGTCCACGTGGGGCGTAGTTGCCAACGAACCCCAAAGCGACTCCCAAGGTTTGCATCGTGAGGTGTAGGCGAGAAGAAGGGATAGCGAAATCGTAGCCTGACGAACAGAAACCTGATATTAAGGCGTTTGCGGCGGACTAGCTGGCTTAGAGCAGTGAAATCCAAAAGGCAACCGTAACCCGTAGGCGTAGATCAGGCAGGTAGACGAGGAAAGAATGGCAGGCTTATCCCGCGAGGTCTCACAGGCGGTTTCACTTGCCGTAGTAACAACGAACTGTGAGAAGTCAGCAGAAGCCGTAGTAGGTAATGTTCTGAAATGGGCGTTGCCAAAGGGCTGAACAATGTAACCGTGTAATCAAATGTATGCTCCATGGAATACCTGACAGCGGAAAAGGTGAAACGTAAATGAGCAGGTACCGCACAACCTAAGGCAAATCCATGGGAACGGAAAGGAGAGAGCACACAAGGCAATGTCAGAACTGTTGGAAAAGATACTGTCCAACGACAACATGAACGCCGCATACAAGAGAGTCTGCGCCAATAAAGGAGCAGGTGGTGTAGATGACGTGACTGTAGACGAACTCGGCGATTATATCAAAGAGAATTGGAACAGTATCAGAGAGCAAATCAGGCAGAGGGAGTACAACCCCCAACCGGTCAGGCGGGTAGAAATACCCAAGCCAAACGGTGGAGTGAGAAAACTCGGTATTCCGACCGTAATGGACAGGGTAATTCAGCAAGGCATTGTGCAGGTGATAAGCCCCATGTGCGAGCCTTTGTTTTCGGAATGGAGTTATGGCTTCAGACCAAACAGGAGCTGTGAAATGGCAATCAGACAACTGCTTGTTTATCTGAATGAGGGCTACGAGTGGATAGTTGATATCGACTTGGAAAAATTCTTTGACAACGTACCGCAGGACAAGCTCATGAGCCTTGTCCACAGCATCATCAATGATGGCGACACGGAGTCGCTTATTCGCAAATACCTCAAAGCAGGAGTTATGACACCACAGGGTTACGAGGAAACAAAACTCGGAACCCCGCAGGGCGGAAATCTGTCACCACTACTGTCGAATATCATGTTGAATGAACTGGACAAGGAACTTGAAACGAGAGAACTCCGCTTTACAAGATACGCTGATGACTGTGTTATCGCTGTCAGAAGCGAAGCGAGTGCAAAGCGAGTCATGCGGACGGTGACGGAATGGATACAAAGGAAACTTGGGTTAAAGGTTAACATGACCAAAACCCACATCACAAGACCGCAGAAACTTAAATATCTTGGCTTTGGATTTTACAAGGACAAAAATGTATTAGAGTGGAAATGCAGACCGCATCAGGACTCGGTTACTAAGTTCAAACGAAAGCTTAAAGAACTGACTTGTAGGAAGATGCCTGGAACTGTTACAGGTAAGATTACGAAAATCAACCAGGTAACAAGAGGGTGGATAAACTATTACGCTCTCGGCTCTATGACGACAGCAATGGCTAAGGTTGACGCACATTTAAGGACGAGGCTTCGGGTAATTATATGGAAGCAATGGAAAGTACCGAAGAAACGCCAATGGGGATTGCAGAAGTTAGGTGTGAATAAAAACATTGCACGGCTTACATCGTATTGCGGCGATCGCTATCAATGGGTCGTCACGAAAACGTGTGTAGTCAGAGCAATTTCCAAAGAGGTGCTTGCCAAGGCAGGTCTCATCAGCTGCCTTGATTACTATAATGAGCGTCATGCCTTGAAGTTATGTTGAACCGCCGTATGCCGAACGGCACGTACGGTGGTGTGAGAGGGCGGTTAAATCCGCCCTACTCGATTCAATAGCCGTCACTTTCTGGTTTTAAACTGCTGCAGGAAATCCGAATCATCGTCATCGTCTTCCATATCAGCCTCATAGTATGAGGAAGAGGTATGGCTTGTACGTTCAGATTCCGATTCTTCTGCGCCATCGTAAGCGTCATTTACGGCTGAATGCTTTGGGGCAGCATACTGCATACGATTCTGTGTATTCTCGTGATACAGAGAAGTTTCTTCTTCTGTGTCGGAAGAAAGGGTGTCGTTCTGCGGAGTGTCTGCATAGCCCTCTTCATTCCCTTCGTCAGAAATTCCGCTGCCGGCGGAAACTTCGTCAGGAGCTTCCATTTCGTGATGACGATGTGTAACGGAATACGCATCCGCTGTGGAATCCGCGGCTTCCTGTGCCGCCGGAGATCCATCAGGCATATTTCTTTCCGAATCTGCCGCTTCCAGACTCTGGCCTGCTTCCACAGCAGCCTCGTTTTCATCCTCAGAAGGTGCTGTGCTTGCCGTTTTTTCGTCTGCGCGATTCATGTTTTTCTGGCGGAACAGCAGGAGACGACGCTTTCTCCGTCTTTCGCGGCTGTTTTCTTTCGGTTCTGAATCCGTGTTTTCGCTGTTTAAATCCGGATCCTCCTCCGCGCTTTCATTAATTTTCACGATATCCTCCACGCCAAGATTTACAAAAGTGCGTTCTTCCTCGCGGATGGTTTTGGTCGTTGTATGAACCGAGCTGACAATGGCTACGCGATCACCTTCTTTGAAATGGTCAAAAGAGGGAAGCTTTCCTTTCAGAAAATAATTGAAAGCTACGCTGGAGGGAGTATTTCCGTTATATCCGTCTACAAGAACGAACAGGGAGCCCCAGTTTTCGTTGCCGGAGTGGACCAGATGGTCAATGGTGCCGGTGAATTTTCCAACGAAATAGTCGGTTCCGCAGAAACGTCCCGGTACGCCGAAAGCTTCTTCCATCTGCGTCTTACGCAGCTGAATATCATCGACCAGAAACATTGTCTGGTTTACCGGTCTCCGAACGATTTCGTCAAAACCCGACGAAACATAAACATGCCCTTTTACTTCTACTTTTGCATTTCCCATCAAAGAACGATCGATCAGCCCGTGATGAAGGAACGGAACCTGGGAAATATGCCGGTGATCATTGATTAATAAGGTCATAATGACATTTCCGTTCATCGTGCGTCGTGCGCGGACAATTCTTCCGCCCGCTTCAATAAGATTTTTGTTTTCTACAAGGATTTTGTTTTCTGCTGTCATGTTTTTTCTCCTTCCCGTCATAAGTCTGGGACGATTTGATTTTTGGGGATCTTCTCCCGAAAGATAAAAGGTAAAGGAAACGGAAAGCTCCGTTTTCTTATATATGTCTGTTTTTGATGAAAAAAATTATTTTTTTTGAGAATACGGTCATATTGTACCCCCAAATACACAGATACAGAAGAAAAAAATTTTGCAAAAGAAAAAAGAAAAACAGACATATATAGAAAGACAGCGTGTCACATTCATAACGCGCAAACCCGCGGACGAGCAAGACTCGGTCGGGATTGTTGACCGCTTCGGCGTATAAAAGGACCGAGTCAACAAAATACAAAAATCTTTTTGCAGGGAGGGCTTAAATGATATTAAATTTCTGGGCTCACGACAATATAGAGTTCTACTGTATCAACAAACATAAGAAACCGGTAAAAATGACGATCATGAACGGACAAACAGGGCAGTTTTACGCCTGTCCGAAATATATGCTAAGAGATGAAGCCCATCCGGAAGGGCATGACGCGGACGAGCGCGCATGTTCGAACCGTCTTTCGGTCATCGACGCGGAACAGATCGTTCTGACTTTATCGAAAGAAGTGGAAGATGACCTGGTGAATGGGATCATGGGAGATTATACCGGGACAATCATTCATGTGAAACAGATCGACGCGAAAGTACTGGATTATTCCGATTCGAAAATCAAAATCGGCATTGTAAATCGGAGAGCAATTAAAGATTAGCTTTTATCAAATACCTGATTCCTAACGCGGCAGGAAACGATAAGGACCTGAAGAATTACGGCGCAGCACTCACCATGGACGACGGAACGGGAAAATATTCTTCACAGGCTGGATCGGACCGGAAAATCAGCCCCGGAGAATATCAGCAGCAGGTACGGACCCCGGACGAGGGAAGAAGCGGATCGGATCTCGACACGATGTCGAAGACCATTGTCACCGTGGACACCCAGCCGTCCCAGTTTCTGAAGGTCGTAAAAAGCGCTTACCAGCACGAGGGCTTTGGAAAGACCTACGTTGGCACCACAGACAAGAATGGAAAACTGGTATTTAAGGATGTAGAACCAGCCGCATACCTGATGGCGGAAACAAAACCCGCGGATCATCATTACGCGTCGGTTCCGTGTCTGATCAGTGTTCCGGAAATGAAGACAATCCCCGGAAGTTCACAGGAGGGCTGGAACTATGACGTACAGGTACAGCCAAAATCCATTCCGGGCGGAGACTTAAAAATCAACAAGAAAATCGCGGGTGACGCGGCGGAAAACAAAACTTTCCACTTCCTTGTCACCTTCACCAGCGCGGGATACGCGGGCACCTCGGAATCGTCCAATAAGGACAACAAACGTCCGGTATACCTTGATCCGGCACTGATCCGATACGAGTACGTCAATTCCAATGGACAGAAGGGCGAAATCCAGAGCGGCGGAACGCTGAGGATTAACCCGGACGAAACCGTCACGATCAAAAACATTCCGGTTGGGACAATGTTCCAGGTTTCGGAGGACGAAGCGAATGAATCCGGTTATGTGACAACCGTAACGGGCAGCAAGGGGCACATCAAGAGAAAAGAAGTGCAGACCGCAAGTTTCCTGAACACCAGAAACAAGGACAAATCTTCCGGATGGGTTCCGACAGGTGACTTCTGGAAATATGCGCTGATCGGATGCATTCTGGCGGCAGCTGCGGTACTTCTTGCAGTATCCAGAAAAAAAGGAACAAAAACAGTAAAGGCAAAGGAGGAACGTCATGAAAAATAATCTGCGAGGCAGAATCATCGCTGCGGTTCTGGCGTCCTCAATGGCAGTCTGTCCCGTAGCGGGCACATCCGTATCCGCGGAGGAGATTCAGGGTTCTTCTGCAGTCTCCTCGGATACGACAAACTGGTGGGATACTGCCGCAGGAGAAAAACAGAATTCCGGCGGCGGGATTCTCTATGAAACGCCTTCTGAGGAAAATACAAACGGAAGCGGAGCGATTCTCTACAACGACGAGGAAAACGATACCGTTCAGGATGCAGAATCATACGACGGTTCTCTGAACGATGGATCATCGAACGAAACGTCATCCGCTTCCGACAGCATGGAGAGCAGTAACGGCAACGCGGGAAATGCGTCATCCAACTCTTCCGGTGCTCAATCAGACGCGGGAAATTCATCGGAAATCTCCCGGGAGGAAAAAAGTGGAGAGAATTCTTCTAATTCATCCAGTTCTTCCGCCAAAACCGCACAAAGTATATCCTCGTCGTCTGACGAGGAAGAGGATCTTCCGTCAGATCCGTTGTCCAAAGAAGCTCTGGATCGGATTGACTTTTCGTCAGGAAGAATTCTGGTCGGAACCGACAATAAGAGCGTGATCCGTAAAGACGACCTTGTGCTGTCTTCTTACGATGACGTTTATCTTTTGGATTTCGTGACCGCATCAAAAGCGGAAAGTGCTTACCGCTATTATTACAACAAAGTTGACTTCATTGACGCAGACGCACCGGCCATGAAAGCAACAAGTGATACCAAAGAATCCGTAGCTTCTTCCAGTTCAGACGATTCATCGGTGATTTCGAACGAGGAAAAGAAAGACACAACAGTTACCGACGTGACAGACAGCAGTCAGATTACAGAAGACGCGAACCCTGTATCCGCTCTTTCTGAAGCGCTGGACGAAAACAGCAAAAAGGTGAAACACGGAACCATCGCCCTGATTGACTCCGGAGTATCGGATGACACAGAGGTTCAGGAGCAAGTATCCATGCTCGGGGATGACGGCATAGACGGTTACGGACACGGAACGCGGATGGCGCGTCTGATCCGTAAACAGGATCCGGATGCAAAAATCCTGAGTATCAAAGCGCTGGACGCGAATGGAAACGGCACGGTGGCATCTGTTTATTCCGCAATTCGTTACGCGATTGACCGGAAGGTGGATGTGATCAGCCTGTCGCTGTCCGGTTCCCGTACTGCGGCAAAATCATCCATTGAAAACGCGATTCAGGAAGCTTGTGACGCAGGGATTACAGTCATTGGCGCAGCTGGAAACGACGGCAAGAATGCCAAATATACCATTCCGGGAAACAGCAAAGACGCGATCATTGCGGGAGCCTGTGATCAGGAAAAAATGAAACGGGCAAAGAGTAACTACGGAGAATCGGTAGATTACTATGTATATGCGCCGAATACTTCAGAAGCGGTTGCTTACCTGACAGGTACATACTCTCTGGAAGGGAAAATTGAGGTGGACAACCAGAACATTTTCCTGCCGGAAAAGATCAGCAAAGCTGTCACTATGTACGGGCATACGCTTTGCGAGGAAGTAAACGCTCCAGAAAAGCCGGAGATTGTGAGTTCTGTGGAAGATACGTCGGAGATTGCAGATGAATCCGCGGATTTTTCCGCCGCTTCCGATCTTTACCCGCATCACCATATTCCGGATTTCTCAAAGGTTGGGTGGTTCAATGGCCAGCCCAATACGCTGTTCATCAATGCAGAATCTTCAGAGATGCTGGAATACGCCAGTCTTGCTGGTGGCGCTGGACATTCGTCCATCTTCACGGCCGGAAACCGTTGGACAAATATGTATGCCGGAGGCGCAGCGGCTGCGGGTGGCAACTGGGAATATGCTTATTGTGTGGAAAAAGACGTATGGTTCCATTACGGCGAAGTATCCGTGGAAGATGCACAGTCATATTATTCTGCTGATGTCCTGAAAAAAATGGGGCTTGCGCAGGATTACATTCTTGCAAATTCGCATGATCATACAACGCAATACGCCACGATTCAGAGCTGTATCTGGTATTATTGCGGATCCGGACTTGACTGCCTTCCAGGAACGCAAGCTCTGGCCCAGAAAGCAATTGCTTATGCAGAAGCAAATTATACAAGCGTAAAACTGAAAAGAGCGTACCGCATCGGTAATAATGGCCATCAGCATCTGATTATCATCGAGATCGAAGAAGGGGATACCCCTTATGACCCCGGCTTTCTGCAGGTCCACAAGACAACACAGTTCGGAACCGGCATCAACGGCATCAAGTTTCACGTAAAGTATACACCGGATCCGGAGAACAGAAAACGGACCGCACATGGAAAAAGGGGAACAAAATACGAAAACTGGACACCGGACAAACGGGAAGCAGCAGGAGACTATGAGGAAAAGACGTGGGAGTTTACCACGAAGACAAACCCGAAAAACGGAGAAGCAGGGTGGATTGACTGGAGACATTTTCCAATAAGTAGCTGGCAAAAAGTAGATGCAAGCTATTATAAAACGAACGGAGATCCGCTCAATTATTTCCAAAGCCAGTATGATGATTCGCCCATCCCCGTCTTCTGGCCAGGTACCTATGAAGTTTGGGAAGATGAAGCGAGCGCGGCTGCTTTGAACCTGCAGGCGGACACCAAACATTATGTCGGTCATGTAATCTTAAGTAAGGACGGAAAGAACGCTCACTTCCAGTGGGACAAACCGGGTTATGGGCAAAGCCTTGTGCTGACAACAGGCGGAAACTTTGTCAATTACAAGGTATATCCGGGTAAGGCAAAGTCACAGGCTTACGTGGATTCAACCAAGACACAGGTCGGAACCTCCGTCCTGCCGAATGGATCGCAGGAGATCGTGATAAAGGATATCCTGTATCTTGAAGGTTTCATGGAATACGAATCGGATGTTCCGGACAGTATCCTGAAACTGGATGGAAAACTCATCGATGTGTCAGACACATCCGGAGGAAGCAGTGAGAACAAGACCGGCGCCATCATTGATATCGGAAGCCCATCCTCAGGTACTAGCACCGATGTCATACAGGACGGCAAGGTTCTTGCAACGGGAAAATTCGTGGCAAGCGGGAGTACATCCCTACAGCTGTCATCTGCGACGGTGAAAAATTACAAGGTGATGTCTACCCAAAATAGAAAATATACGCACTGTTGGACAACATACGAATACGGCGGAACTTATGCAGACGGATCACCGTATTACTATCCCGTAGATCATAAAGAGCGGAGAGATGCCACAAATCCAACCTACAAGTACATTCAGGGTGAAGTTCTGGTAGAATACAAGTTTACTATTTCTGATCCCAAGCAAATCGAGGGCCACACGCTGGTTGTTTCTACAAGCCTTGACGGAAAGAAACAGGCACAGGATGATGTAGATTTTGGCGAACACTGGTTTTCAGGATCTGGCGGAACTTATGATGAACCCGGCGTCGGCTGCACCAACCTTCATGTGGATCTCAAGGACGCAAAAGACGCAAACGAGACCGTAAACTTCCCGAAGATCCGCACGATTGCTTTTGATAACAATTCCACGGATCATACCGGAACGGTCGGTGATAAGATTCAGATCACGGATGTGGTAAGATATACCAATCTCCGGTTACAGGGAGATTCCCCGTCTGAGATTAAAGGAAGCGGAACCGATTACTGGAAGGTCAAAGACAAGGGTAAGAACGAATGGAAAATCAAGGCGTATCTGATGTATCGGGATTCTTCCAGTGCTCCGAACTCTGGTGGCTGGAAAGCGTATGCGGATGAAAAAGGACCGGTAACAGCAGAGAAAGAATTCACACCATCTTCCGCAGACGGAACAGAAAATGTCACGTTCCGACTGGATCAGGATACCTTTAACGCGTTAAAGCTTTCCAATAAGGATACAACATGTTGGGAAGAATTGTATGTGAAGAATCCTGCGACAGGCGAATGGGTTCTGGTGGCAGAGCATGTGCCAGGCAAAAACACCGGCTACAACAATCCGGACGATGAGAACGAACAGTTGCATTTCCCGGAAATCCACACAACACTGTACCAGAACGATGTGTCGAATGGTGACACAAAGGTTTCCCAAGATGCGAGTGTCAGCGGCAATACGATGACATACAGCAATCCGGGGACCACAGGCATTAACGACCGTGCGACGCAGCTGAGCCAGCGGGTGCAGGAACGGAAGCAGTACGACAGCACGAATCCGAACGAGAGTAAGAAACCGACATATGACGATCATGCAGACGGTCAGGCGGCGTCGCCGGATACGTTTATCACCTATGTGGACCGTGTTGCCTACAGCAACCTGATTCCGGGCCATACCTACGTTATGGAATCTACGCTGTGGGGAAAGGAAACGCTTCGTGATGCCGACACATCTACAGAAGAAGCCTCAAACCCGGCACGTCCGGTGAGGGGCGAATACCTGAACGGTTATACCGACGCAAATGGAACGTATCACGAGGGTTCTTCCACCAAAGGCATTGTAACGGGCCGCACGATCTTCACGCCCACTACTGCCAATATGCCGAACGGTATGGCAAGCGGAACGGTGGATGTCAAGATTGTCTTCAACAGCAACTATGCACCCGGCACTCTGGTTGTAGCATTTGAAGACCTGAAGGTACGGACGCTGAATGATAGTGGAAAGGCAGTGTATACCGGCTTCGTAGAAGCGGGTGCATCAGAACAGTTCCACGGCAGCAATCTGACTGACGCTCAGGGAAACAAAAACGGCGATGTGAAGAAGACTGGATGGGGCAATAACGGAACCGACGATTCGACCGAATACGTAGAATCCGGTTTCCGTAATGACACAACAGACAGCGGCAACCGTCGTCCTTCTGGGGAAGCGATTGTTGCCACACACAGCGATATCAACGACAAAGGGCAGAGCATTATGGTTGAATTTGTAAACCACCTCGGAAATCATCTGCATGCAGGCGGCCGGGGAACGGCAATGTTCTATATCGCTGCGGCGATTCTTGCGGGAGCGGCAGTGCTGCTGCTTGTCCGAAAGAAGAAAAAAGAAAAGGGATTACCTGAGAATGTAGGGTAAACAAAAGACGGAAGCGTACTTCCATGAATCGAAAAAAAGGACGGGGAGAAATCCCCGCCCTTTTTCGTAGGAAATGTTATTTTGTTGGAACGATGGCATCTTTAACCCAGGACATGGATCGAACTTGTTTTTCATATGCTACTTTCTCTGGACGCACTGGCAAATTATATTCTTTTACTAATTGATCCATTGCGTCCAAATATTTTAAATAAGTATTCCAATCTGCTTCGCTATAAAATGGTCTTTTGGAACCTGGTTTTTCCATACGGGGAATATCATCCCATACCCAAAAATCATGCTCTGTAAAACTGGATTGCGATCCATGATCGTGTACGTTGTTTGTAAGCCACTGCGAATAATTCCAATCATCGTTATCCCAAAAATACTCCCCGCACCCGTTGCAAAGAGTTCCTCCATGTATCGTCACCCAGTGTCCGTAATTTTCGTTTCCCTCTACTCGGGCTCCCTTACCCTCTGTGGAAGGAGTCGGTGTCGGAGACGGGCTTGGACTTGGGTTTGGATTGGGAGTCGGAGTGACACTTGGTGTCGGCGTATTAACTGTTACCTCCGGACTTCCGTTCATACGATAGAGAAAAGCAGCCATCTCTCCTCTGGTGCATGGTTTGTTCGGGGAGTAATGCTTTGCGTCAGTGCCGGCAGTAATGCCGTTCGCTTTTGCCCAGACAACCGCATCGGCATAGTAAGAAGATGCGGAGACGTCCGAAAATCCGGAACTGCCATTTGTCTGCGGCGAATTATTGAAACGCCACAAGAACGCAGCCATCTCTCCCCGGTGGCAGGGGGCATTCGGTGAGAACGTGTTGGGTCCGGTTCCCTGTGTCAGCATCACGTCATCTGCCCACTGAATTGCTTTTGCATAAGGCGAATTGGAATCAACGTCCTGAAAGGAGCTCTGCCAGCTGGAAGCCGGAGATCCTGCAAGCCTCCACAGGAACGTGACCATCTGTGCGCGTGTGCAGGGCTGATTGGGACTGTAGGTATTCCCGGATGTTCCGGAAGTGATACCATACGCTTTTGCCCAGTATACCGGACGGTAGAAATAATCCTTTTCCTTCACATCGTTAAAACAAACCGTTGCGGTTACCGGATTTTTGACCGCCGCATTGCTCGTAATCTGCCGGGTCACATCCGCAGAAACAGGCGATGCCGCAGACAGCATCATGGAAGCTGCGAGAACAGCCGGAATCAGTTTTGCTAATCTCTTGTTCATAAAGTTCCCTCCTCTTTTTTCTATACCCCAGATATGGATGAAGATCGAGTAAATCATACCGCATTTTGTATCCGGTATTTTTCTCTCTTCCAAGCATATTTTATAAGGGCTTGTCTGGTTTTACAAGGTAATTTTGTTTGTACAAAAACGGTTATTCTGTATTTCCTTTTGAATCCCGGTGCACGTACATTTCCCCATTTATATATGGTCGATTTTTTGTAAAAAAATTCTGTACGTGCGGATTTTTGAAATTATTTTGCCGCGGGAGAGCAACAGAATTCCGGCGGCGGGATTCTCTACGAAACGCCTTCTGAGGAAAATAGAAACGGAAGCGGAGCGATTGTTTACAACGACGATTCGTCAGCGGAGGATTCATCCCGGGGCACATCGGAAGCGGACCAGGCAGCGGACAGCAGCTCTTCTTCCGTCATCACGGAAGAGTCTTCTTCTGAAAGCACAAGTCACGGAGAGCCGCACAATTGGATCGCGGATAAAACAGAAAAGGTAAAGGTCAGCGAAAACAAGGAGTACAAGGATGGCAAATATCTTGACACCACACCAATGATTGATCCAAATGATCCGAAGTGGTCGGATCCGGAAAGATATGGATACGATAACGTGGTAGATTATAATATAAATGGTAACTACCCGGGCTCCAACGCATATGCGAACACACATATGCCTGACGGAGTGACACGTAAATATCTCAATGGATGGACCCCACTGAGCGCTGTATGGCTGGATAATACGACAACAGGCGAATCATTTCGGATTAGTGATGCCTCTGCTGTAGAATATTTCAACAGCGCCCATCAAGATGACAAATGGGAAGAAACTTTTGCTTATAATACAGTCAATACAGATCGCGGAGCGTATAAGTTTGCTTATGATTATCATGTCAGTGATGATCCGAGTTCATTTACAGATATTGATGCCGACGAATACCTTGGCAACCCGGTCAAAACGAAAAAAGACTGGGTAATTACTCCGGTATATGAGGAAAAGGTAACCCAGTACCGCTGCAGCGAATGTGATTCCATCGCGGACGCAAACAAGCAGATTATTTCTTACGGCAAGTGGTACAAGGATTCCCAGTGCGAGCTGTATGACAAGTACGTCAAAAACGGCGGAAAAGATAATACAGGAAGCACTGGTAGTACCGGTAACACCGGAAGCACTGGTAACACTGGAAACACCGGAAATACTGGAAATACAGGAAATACAGATAAAAATGACGATACAAAGAACCCGAGCAATCCGACAGCTGTCACAGAAACCGGATTTAAGGATGTACCCTCATCCTCATGGTACTATGATGCGGTGAAGTGGATCAAGGATAAGGGAATTACCTCCGGAACATCCGCAACAACGTTCTCTCCGTATCAGCCGTGCACCAGGGCGCAGATGGTAACCTTCCTCTGGAGAATGAGCGGAAGCCCGAAAGACATAGGATCGGTAAGCTTTAGGGATGTTAAAAGTGATTCTTATGCCACACATGCAATCGCGTGGGCATACGCAAACGGTCTCACATCCGGAACATCCGCAACAACATTCTCTCCGGATCAGCCGTGCACTCGGGAGCAGATGGCAGTCTTCCTTTGGAGATATTACGCAGGAACGATCGCTTCCATGAAGGGATATATTGATGAGTCCAACAATCTCCAGCATCTGAAATCCACTTATAAAAAAGGATTTTCCGATGTCCCGGCAGATAGATGGTCCGCAGATGCCGTATACGGATTAAAGCTTCTTGGCGTTACATCCGGTACAACAGCAACGACATACAGTCCTTACGCTCCATGTACCAGAGCCCAGATGGCGACCTTCTTATACAGAATAAATGAAATGACAAAAAGAGAAACGGGTGCTCCGCTTATCGATGATTAATCAGGGCCCACAATAGTTCATTCCCCGGCCCCGCAAGGGTCGGGGGAATTTTTTCTACCAAAATGTAGAAGAGAAAAGCGGCTCGTAACAACAAGCGAGGACAAATGATTGCGAGCGTACAACGAAATGTGCAATAATACTGTCATAATCAGGAGGAAAAATCCATGACGAATTACACGAAGCCACAGTATCTCATGAGTAAAGATATTCCTGTTGTAAAAATCACAGGATTTTTTGTGGAAGTATTGCGTCCGGATTTGCTGCCTCTGGCCATTCGTAACCCGGAGGTAGATTTTGACAGTATCTATCATGGATGGATCGGGACGCGTGTCATGAGCATGGGCCGTTCCAATGCAGAAAAGATTATGGATGGCTTGCGATTGCCGCGGTCAAACACGTATGCCGCCGCAGCATCCATGCATTTCGCGTCATTGTCGGATTGCTACTGGATCAGGCAGGAAGCAGAAGATATCAGCTGGGCAGAGGTAAGCTTGTATAGGGCTGATATATCCGAGGATGTAGCGGAAACAAGCCTATTTGGCAAGAAACAGATGTTCCACGGGCATATTCACACACCGGAACCATCAACGGCTGGGCTTTCTGCAAAGGCATGGTATCGCGATGCAAATCAAAAATTGTGGCTTTACAAGATTGGCAAAAAAGAAGTGGCGGCATCGAAAATCCTGGATGCAATCGGAGCGGACCACGTACCTTATCTGGATGCCTCAAACGAACTCCATCAAAGGACAGAGGAAGAACAGATTCGAAAAATAGACGAAAGGAACGAAGAATTAGTGAAATGCCCCATAATCACCAGTGAGCAAAGATCCATGGTCACCTGGTATGATTATGAAGAACATTGCAACGACGAAAATATAAATCCGTATACACGAATCAAACAGAACCCAAAATATCATGAAATGCAGGTATGTGATTATCTACTGAGCAATTCAGACCGGCACGGAGAAAACTGGGGCTTTTTCATTGATGCAGACACCGGAAAACTGGGAGATTTACACCCGCTGTTCGATCACGATCATGCTTTTTCCGAAGACACGAAGATCATCGCACAAACCACCGAACACGACATGTCCTTAAAACAAGCTGCTCTTCAATCTCTTCCGTGTGCCAAACGGCTTAATCTGAACACGATACGCACGATGCAACGTCCGGAAGAGTTAACGGAGGAACAGTGGATGGGTGTACAGCAAAGGGCGAAAGTTCTCATGAGGGAAAGAGTAAAGCAGTGCGAAGAAAAGCGGTGAAATAGCACAGATTTCATTTCGCCGATATAGTTGGGGCAGCGAACCAGACGGAAGATATGTCTACCTTTTGAAAGAAAAAACATACATTATTTCATATATTTTTTTACTAAACGATGCTTTCATCTCGGCAATTGAATGGCCGAGAATTCCTGCATGAAATTCCTATATACGTAAATGGAAAGGAGGCAAATGATGGAGCCTAGCACATTAATTAGAAAGGTTCATATGGATTGTCCCTTGTGCGACAAAACGCATGAAGTGGAAGAAAGAAAACGCTTTGCAACGATTACTCTGAAAGGAGATAAGGTAACCTATGAAGAGAGGTTTTATTTTTGTGCAAATGCAGATGATGAGGAAAATGAATTTGAAACTGGCTCTATGACAAATGAAAATCTTCTCAATGCTAGGAATGCATATCGTGTAAAACATGGATTACTTACTTCTGATGAAATCGTGGCAATAAGAGAAAGCTATGGACTGTCTCAAGTAGACTTAACAAAATTACTTGGTTGGGGAGAAACTACAATTTCTCGTTATGAGAGTAAGGCGATTCAAGATGAGGCATATGATACTATGTTGCGTTTGATAAAAGATAATCCGCTGCAAGCTTTGGAATTTTTGAAGAAAAATGCGGATAAATTTCCTGGTACCAAAAGAATTGAAGTAAAATCAAAAATCGTGGAGAAGCTAAAAAACACTAGATAGCCATAACAGTTACCTAGTATTGTGATATCTTAGCGGTTATTTACTGGATGTCAGTCTGGATATCGTTTCGGATATCGTTCTGTCTCCGGTATCTTAAGTCCCCGTAGTGGACTCCCCATTATCCAAGGGGTGACTGGATACCCTTTCGAGTATCATCGCGTCCGTGGTAATTAACCTGCCCAAGTGCAGTACAGCTTTACGTGCCGCCACACGAAACCTTTATGGTTCAATCTTATTATATGGCACGACAGTCAATAAAGATTAAAGGCAAAACTCGGAGTCATGAAATGAGACATCATCTTGAAAAGGCTGCTGCACTAAGAACAGTGTAGCAGCCTTTTTAAGTGTCTTTGGAAATCAGACAAGCTCTTTTTCTTCGTCCATCAGACGTTTTGCGTCATCTTCTGAAACCTGATATTTCTTCATGATCCGCTGCATAATTTTTTCTTCTGCAACACCATCATCTCTCATGATGCCAATTGCACCAAGAACGATTCCTTCGTCACGACCTCTTTTTTCACCTCTTTTTTCTCCTCTTTTTTCGCCTTGTTTCTCTCCTTGTTTTACTCCTTCAGAAAAAATATAGCTGCTGTAGTTACACATACTGCTCACCTCCTTACGGACCGCCTCTGTGACTGGTATGTCATAATTTTCTTCCAAATCCTGTATTTTGTCTTCCGGACGGCTTTTCTTCGATAAAAGCGTTGACAGCATTTCTGTTATTGTATCACGTCTCATGTCGGTCAGGTGCGGTCCGGCATATTTTTTGTTTACGCATCTGTTTCTCATAAGGTCCGCACAAACAGAACATGTTTCCTCTCATGCAGATATTCCATCCGCATTTTTTCGACATTTCATTCACGACGACTCTTAACACTCTCCATTAGGAAAACTCTCTATTAAGAAAAAAATCTCCAAAAAGAAAAAAATAAAAACAAAAACAGTCATATATAAAAACGCGGCCCCGTGGTCATACCAATTTTGCTTCTGTTATGCAAAAGATTATGTATTTCTACTTTGCAAAAAGTGAAAATTAGCAAAAACAAAATCAGTCATATATGAAAGTAGCGTTCTTTGTAAATATATCGTCGGGCCCCGCATGAAGCCCGTGGATTGAAATCGTAATCAAGCAAACAAGGCAAAGGAGGAAAAATGATGACAGGCAGCAGACGATGGCCCATCCGGACCCACGGTCCGTGAGCAACATAAAGAACTTTTTTACCACACAGTCACAGAAAGGAGAGGGGCTGGTTGCCCCGAGAAAAGAAATGAAAAATCGTATGAAATCCAGAATCAAAAATCTGGCTGCAATGAGCATTGCCGCAACAATGGCAATGACTTCCATGGCGGCCCCGGTTTTCGCGGATTCCGCAAACCCGCAGATCACCGCATCAACCATTGACACCACGAAGAGCGGAAGCATCACCATCTTCAAGGTAAAAGAAAACAACGGCAAGACCATTGACAACAAGGGTACACAGGGAGCGACAAGCGCTACCCAAACCCCGATGAAGGGCGTGGAATTCTCCGCCATCAAGGTTGCGGACATCGAAACTTTGACCACAAAGAACGGCGTCGGCGTTTATTTCGACAATCTTGACCAGGATTTCAAGAGCCTGATTCTGAATTCCGTGGCCAAAGAGCAGCTGACAGAAGCCAAGGATGCGGATGGAACATTGGTAACTAACGGTTCCGCTCCGGTAGTCACCCGCCCGGATGGAAGCGGCGATACCCAGGCGTATACCACGGAAACCATGCAGAAGGTGATGGATACCATCAACGCGGCGCAGGGCGGAGAGAAGTCCCTGAATGACTTTGTGATCAACAACCGCGGCAACAACGCGAAGACCATTTTCACCGGCACAACCGATGCAAACGGAGAGACCGTACTGGACAAGCTTCCGCTCGGCCTGTACCTCGTATGCGAGACTGATATTTCCGGTTATGATCCGCAGACCGGAGAGGATAAGTCAACAGCATCGCAGATTGCAAACGGTGGTACTTACAGCGACAAGAGCGGCCAGATCACCGTGGACCCGCACCAGACGGCAACCGGACAGGACAAAGTTGTTGGAGAAACCACCCGTGATGAGGTCGTTGCCAACCAGTCCAGCCCGCTTCTGGTTTCCGTTCCGATGACCAACCAGACCACGATCGGCAATAATGCGGCGGGTACTGCATGGCAGTATGACGTCACGGTTTATCCGAAGAACCAGACCATCAACAACCCGAAGCGGATCATCAAGGAAGACGATAAGGATACCCTGATTGACCACGGCGATTATGAGATTGGTGAGACGGTTCATCAGGTCCTTCTTCCGGAAGCACCGATGCTGCAGGATGGCAACGCGTACACAAAGTTTGTCGAGACTGATACCATGGATAATGGTCTTACCTTTGACAAGATCAACGGCGTCTATATCGTTCCCCGTATTGCGAACCCGGAGAAGATGAGCGATTACGGCACCCTCACTGACAGCTTCCAGCTTCAGAGCGGAAGTGCGGTCGAGCTGACCAAGGATGATTACGACCTGGCAAAAGGTGAAAAAGACAGTAACGGAAACAGCTCCTTCACGGTTACTCTGACAGAGGCCGGACTTGAGAAGCTGAATGCGATTACCGAGGACAGTCAGGTCATGATCCTGTTTGATTCCGTACTGAACAAGGATACCCAGCATGTCGGCGATCAGGTGGAGGAAGAGAACCAGCCGACCCTGACCTGGAATACTTCTGATAACGGCGGCGAAACAGATACCGACCATTCCATCAAGGGCAACAAGGTTGGTGTATATACCTACAAGCTGAATGTAAAGAAAAACGGCGTAAAGGATCCGACTCGGGTTTCCTTCACCTTCAAGAGAGAAGGAACCGGAGCAGGCAGCAATGAGAACCATGTGAAGGACAGCGATGTCCAGTTCGTCAAAGAGGGTGACGGCATCTACCACCTGTATGACCGTACCTCGGAAAAAACGGACGACATTGTGACAACCGTACATCCGGGCTCCGACGGAAAACTGTACATCAAGGGCCTTGATGAAGAGCACTATATCATGACCGAGACCGCAACTGAGGGAAGAGAAGACGAGAGCGGCGCAAAGAGCCACGAGCTCCTGAAGTCCAAGGTGACGATCGCTCTGACTTCGGTTCCGACCGACGATTCCAACTCCAACCACGGCGTAACCGGTGCTCTGGATGCAGACAAGACCACCATTACCGCGGACGGAAATACCGCAGCGATTGCTGTAGCCAAAGGCACTGCCTCCTTCAATGTTGAGAACTACGAGTCCCTGAACCTTCGGACCGGCGGCGAGGGCCGTGCAATGGTTTACGGCGCAACCCTTCTGATCGTAGTCGGCGCGGGCAGCGTTCTTGTTCTGGCTACCAGAAAGAAAAAGAAAACCGTATAAGTCCTGACACAATCCGACATTCGGCAGGACATGGAAAATGTCCTGTCGGATCATCCGATTGCAGCAGGAAAAGAGAGAAGAAGAGAGGACACCCTGATGAAGCGAAAAATACTACTTCTTACCGTATGGCTGATTCTTACCGCGGGAGTCGCGGGACTTCTTTCTCCCCTGATCCTTGACCAGTACCATCTGGCAACTGCGGTAACGAAATATACCGGTTACAGCAGCGAAATCGATGGCATGAGCAAGTCAGAGATTGCGGAAGAGAAAGAAAAAATAAAAGCATACAACCAGAAAATCGCCAAACAGCAGAAGGAAAGCTTCTTCAGCTATCGGGGCGCGGATGCCACGGATTCGGAATATGAATCCATCCTGGACCAGAAAGACGGCGCGATGGCATATATCATCATTCCGAAAATCAACGTCTACCTTCCGGTGGCGCATGGAACCAAAGACAGCGAGCTGGAATATGAAACCGGGCACATGTACGGGACAAGCCTTCCGTATGGCGGAGACAGCACCCACGCAGTGATTGCCGGCCACACGGGGCTCATCAGCAACCGGATTTTCACCGACCTGACAAAGCTTGCGAAAGGAGACAAGTTCTACATCCGGATTCTGGATGAAGAGCATGCCTACACGGTGGAAGACATCCGTGTCCTTTTGCCGGGCGACTGTGATCCCTACATGCAGGTAGAGGACGGAAAAGATCTCGTCACGCTTTACACCTGCACCCCTTACGGCATTAACGACCACCGACTTCTTGTCACCGGGAAGCGGACCTATCCGGACATCCCGGTCAAATCCGAGGGAGAAACCATTCTCCTGAAGAACAACGACAAGCTGCCATGGATCAAGATGGCGCTGCTGATCTCAATTCCTGCTGCTCTTGGAACAACCGGATGCGTGTGCATCCTGAAGAAAAAGAAAAAGAAAGGAGAAAGCGAAGGATGAAAGGAACATTTCTGAAAAAATTGTTCTGCCTGTCCTGCTGCGTGGCTCTTGGGTTGTCTGCAGTGCCTGTTGGTGCGGCGGAGAATCCGGACACCCGGTCATCCGTCATTGATCCGGCACAGACCGGAACGGTTGTCATTGACTATCAGGACACCTTGGACGGAAACGATCCGGTCACGGACGCGGAATTCACATTCTACAAGATCGCGGACCTGAACATGCAGATCACGGCAGAAGATGCATCTGACCTTTCGAAGGCTTCCGCAAGCAAAGACACGGACGCCGTTTCCGGATCAAAAACGGACGCGGATCCCACTTTAAACGCATCGGAAAGTCTGGAATCGGAAGCGGTAAGCTCCAGTTCGGTGACCGACGACAGTTCAGAAGATCAGGCAGAAAAACCGTCCGCGGACGAACCGGATACGGTCACATCCGTAGGAAACCAGTACGTTTCCATCATTCCGGATCTTACCATCGATCAGAATACGGACGCAAAAGAAATTGCGGCAAAGGTACAGGCATATTACAAAGATCATCCGGAAATCGGGCCGAGTTATACCGGCAAGACAGGTGAGGACGGAAAACTCGCAATCAGCGGGATGGCGCTTGGGGTTTACCTTGGAATGGAGACTTCTCCGGCATCAGAACATTACGCGTCAACCCCGTTCCTGTTCCAGCTGCCCTATAGTGACGGCGAGGAGATCGACCGTACCTTCTGGAACTACGAGTTGAAAGTGGAGCCGAAGGCCCTGCCTGCAGGCGACATTGTCATCAGCAAACAGGTAACCGGCACTGCCGGAGACACAAACCAGAAGTTCAATTTTGTTGTTGAATTTAAGACGACAGATGCCAGCCTTGCTGTTCCGTATGAAATTTCAAACGGAACAAAAGGAACGATCAAAACCGGAGACAAGATTCAGTTGAAATCCGGAGAAGTTGCAACCATTACGATGATTCCATGCGGTTCGGACTACAAGGTAACCGAGGTGGAAGCGAACAAGAACGGGTACAAGACCACAGCAGAGGGTACTTCCGGACGCATTGTACGGAAAACTCCGGCAAAGGTAAAGTTTGTCAACAGCAAAGACAAGCCGCCGAAGCATACAGACGATAAATCCGGAGGGACCCCGACGGGTGATACTCTGCCGATCCTGTATATGATCCTGGCAGCCGCTTCGGTTTGCATCATTGGAATCGTCTTATTTGTTACACGCAGGAGGAAGAAAAAATGAGGAAAATTCAGAAAACACTGAACATCATCCTTGCGGCCGCTCTGGCTGTCACGAGCTTTCCTGCAACAACCTTTGCGGGAGAGTCCGTGAAGTCTTCTTCCGCAAGCGTTTCATCCGCATCAATTTCGTCTTCATCAGAATCATCCATCCTGATGAAGGACACGGATGAAGCAGAAGATACGGTGATGGAAAAATCCGATCTTTCGTCTGCCCGCCTTCTGGTTGGGACAGACGATGCGTCCGTCGTGGCGGACGATCAGGATCACATCCTGTCTTCGTATGACGGTTTGTACCTGATTCAGTATCCGAGCGAAAAAGCAGCGAAAAAGGCTTATGACAGCTACCTTGAGACAGCGGATTTTGTCGATATCGATAACGCAAGTCTCAGTGCCGCAGATTCAGATACGGATATCACGGATGTCACAGAGGATCATGTGATGACAGAGGAGAGCAACCCTCTGACAGAGCTCGCCGATGCGCCATCCGGCAATGTCAAGAAGGGAACAATTGCCCTGATTGATACCGGTGCGTCAAAAGGAGGCAATGTCACAGAGGCGGTTTCCATGCTTGGCGACGATGCTTCCGATGACAATGGCCACGGAACACAGATGGCGGGCTATATCACCGAAGAGGATCCGGATGCCAGAATTCTTTCGATCAAGGCTCTGGACGCAAACGGAAACGGAACCCCGTCTTCGGTAACAGCGGCTATCAAGTATGCCATCGAAAGAAAAGTAAGCGTGATCAACCTGTCCCTTTCCGGAACAAAAACTGCGGAGACTTCTGCAGTGGAAGAGGCAGTAAAAGAGGCGGTTCAGACCGGAATTGTGGTGATTGGTGCCGCGGGAAACAACGGCAAAAATGCCAAATATTACATTCCCGGCGGAATTGACGAAGCGATCATCGCTGGCGCGGCAGACGAGGAAGGACAGAAAATCAAGGATACCAACTACGGCGATACCGTTGATTATTATGTAGCCGCCGCATCGACTTCCGAAGCAGCTGCAAGACTTTCGGGTATCTACTCAAAAGAAGGAAAGATTGCAGCCGATAACAAAACGATCTTCACAACTGTCGCAACAGACAACAGTAAGACGGATGAAGACACTACGGATAGCACATCCGACGGCATCAAAGCAGCCAATGGAGGATCCGGAAGTGAAGGAGCATCCGGAGGCGGAGCAATTGGAAACGTGCATGGTTTCTTTGTATGGCACGATGGTGGAAGCAGTACAAATGCTGACATTGGTAATGATAATCAAGTGACCAGCAAGATTACCGATTTCAGAACACAATGGATTCAGAAGGTTGCAATCGGACGCACGTTAAATTCTATTGATTATAACAATGTTACAAACTATGTGCATCTGTATAACGAGGCAGCAAGGACCGCTATACTGGATGCGGCGACTCGTTCAAACACAAATAAAGCCAGAGTTGTTGGAGCGATTGGTATTTATACCATCGGCAATGATAATCAGGCATATCCTGTTTATAATTATCCGGAAAAGGATTGGTACACCTTAACCCACATGCGGGCGGATAATGGTTCTGGACTTCCTGGTTCAACCTGGGCTTCTGTTCATTACAATAATGGGCAGGCAACAAGTGAGAACTGGAGAGAATGGCTGTATGAATATGGTTTGAATAAAGTGCGTGCTTCCGCCACGTTTAACAATACGACTGTTATTGTTTATGCTGTAGCAGAAAACGAACCGTCATCACCTCCCAGCGGCGGAAAAATTAAAATCCGACTCGATAAATATTTGCAAAGAATGGATACCGGAGGCCAACAGAAGGTAACCGGTTCTACTTCTTATGATAACAGCGATTTCACGTTTGAAGTAAAGATGCGTAATTACGGAGGCAGCCGTCCGTCAAAGCCTAGTGTAAGTGATGGTACATGGTATCCTTTTAATCCGAGCACTATTCATCCCGGTCAGGAATACTCGATGGACACGAAAGGGGTCGCCGGAAGTTACAGTAGTATTAGTGACTGGGTAGCCAAGAACAAGTATTATGTAATTGCTTATCGAGAAACTGGCGCTCCATCTGGTGTAACAAAAGACCCCGGAAGAGACGGCGATGGATGGAACTATGCGATTTTAACAATGTCTGCAAGCGGTACGGCCTCAGTAGCTTTGGCATATGCTTCAGAATCTGTTACGAATACGTACCGCCCGCCGAGTGGAGAACTGAAAATTAAGGTTAATAAGTACGTTGACGGGACACTTGTAACAAATTACGGTACTTATACAAATAGCGATTTTCAGTTCGAAGCCAAAATGCGTGATTTCGGCGGTTCCTATCCGCGGAATTACAGTGTAAACAACGGGGATTGGTATCCCTGGGGTGAAACACTTTATCCTGGCCAAGAATATACAAGACCCGTAACAGGTACCGATCGAATCTATAGCAGCACCGATGATTGGGTTGCAGGTAATCGTTATTATGTAATTGCAGTTAAGGAGACGAAATGGCCAGGTAACGTTACGCCTGACACTGGATGGAAATATATTATTGTAGAAATGACGGCCAATGGCAGTACTAGAATAGCCACTCCATCGGGCGGAACACCAACAGTAGATGTTCAAAACTACGTTAATACTCCGCCGCCAACAACAACACCTACTCCAACCCCGACCACAACCCCGCATACAACAACAACGCCTACGCCAACCCCGACAACGCCGCCTGCTACCCCAAAGGGCTCCCTTCGTCTTCACAAGTCATCCTCCAATCCGGAGATGACCGAAGGAAATCCGTGCTATACGCTGAAAGGTGCAGTATACGGCGTCTATAAGGACAAGGCTTGTACGCAGGATACCGGAAAACGGCTGGCTACGAATGCAAACGGCGATACCAATACGGTAGAACTTGAAGTGGGAACCTATTACGTCAAAGAGCTGACAGCTCCCAAAGGGTATGTTCTGTCAAATGAAGTAAAAGGGGATACTCTGACAGAGGGAACGACAAAAACAATCGAAGTAACCGACACACCCGGAAACGACCCGATTGCCATTACAATCAATAAAAATACAGCAAATGCTACCGCAAATGTTCCTTCGCTGGAAGGAACGGAGTTTACCGTAAAGTACTACAACAATTACTACAGCAGCCTGTCGGAGCTTCCGGAGAAGGCGACAAGAACATGGGTATTTGCGGCGAAATATAGATCGACAACAGGACTTTATACCGTTGTATTCAATAATACATATAAGGTTGGTGGTGACGAGCTATATACGATAAAGGGTTCTTCAGGCACACGCACTGCGATTCCCTACGGCACCATCACTATTCAAGAATCCAAAGCCGCCACTGGATATGAAAATGACGCGTCCTTCACTGAATCTAACGGAACCAGCTACGGATCTGTCGTCCTGGCAAGAGTCGATGACAGCGGAAATCTGATTTCTGTGAAGACAGGAAACAGCCTGTCCGACACGTCACTGGATGTCAACGATACACTGATTCCGGTACCATCCACCAGTCTTCGTAACGAGGAAGGATCACAGTATACGGAAGCAAAGAAGGATGTTAAACTGACGGATACGGTAAGCATTAAGAACCTGAACTCCTATATTGGAAAGACGATCACGGTATCCGGAACGCTGTACGACAAGACGACCGGGCAGCCGCTTTCCATTAACGGAAAAACCGTTACGGCTTCGACCACCCTGAATGTAACCAGTGAAACCGGAGAAGTAAAGAACGTCTTCACGTTCGACGCAGCCGGTATGCAGGGGAAAACCGTGGTGGCAACAGAGTCTATCCTTGTCGATGGAAAAGAGATTGTCTCTCACAAGGATCTGAATGATACAGAGCAGATGGTCTTTTTCCCGAAGATCAGCACGATCCTGTATCAGGACGTCAACGGAGACAAGACCGCGAATGACGGGGAGAAGATCATCGCCTTTGATCTGGACAAAAACGGAAAACCGGTACAGGCAGCGGATGATACGAAGGCATTTGATACCAACGTCACACTGACCGACCAGGTAATCTATGAAAACCTCGCTCCATCCAAGGTATACGAAGTAACCGGAAAGCTGATGAAGGTGAATGCGGATGGAAGCCTCACCGATACCGGAATCCGGTCAAAGGAAACCTCGTTTACAACCGGTAAAGCCACGAGCGGAAATCTCACGGCTTCTGGAAGCGCGGACATTCATTACAGCTTTGATGCCATGCAGTATCAGAACTGCCAGCTGGTTGCTTTCGAAACACTGAATCTTTCCGGAGAGTCCGTATCGGCAAGAGAAGAAGAGAACATCGAGGCACAGAGGATTCGTATCCTGGTGTCAACGCCAAAGAAAGTAGTCTCCAAGGTCAGCAACAACCGTTATGAGATCCATACATGGAGCATCACAACAAAGATCCCGTCCGGAATGGAAGATTCCAAACCGGAGCAGAGAGGAGCGTCCTTCACAGATGTGATTGACTCCCGTCTGGATTACAAGGGAAATGTAAGAGTGGATGTGGTTGATTCCGAGAAAACGAACGCAAATATTCTTCTGACATTGAGCAGCGGAGATTACACCATTTCCGGAGCAACTGAAGGAACCGCGGGCGGTACGCTGAAAGTCACTTTGACAGCCAGCGGACTGGAGAAGATTTCAAAGAAGCAGTATGAGGGCGTGGATTATTTACGGCTGCGCTTTGATACGTTGATCAATTCTACTGCGGAGATTACACCGGAAAATGGAGTAGACATCCCGAACAAGGTTGAAATCCGCTGGGATGATCTCGGAAAAGTTCTTCTGATGCATGGCGATGACCATGTAACCTCCGGATCTGTCCGTATCATGAAGATCGACAACAACCATCAGTCCCTTGCCGGAGCGAAATTTGTTCTTCTGAAAGCGGACAAGTCCCGGTATCAGCAGAACAACAGCACCGGAGCAAATCCAAAGGATTATCCGGAGCAGGTATCCGGAGCCGATGGCTATGTCACATGGACAGGACTGGAAGATGGCACCTATTATATTCGAGAGACAGCAGCACCGAACGGAAAAGAACTGCAGGCGGATGACATCAAGGTGGTGCTGAAAGACCATAAGGTTACCAGTGTCAATGACACACAAGTTACCAATCCGGTATTCCGGGTTGCGGACAGTGGAAAGCTGACCCTGCAGACCGGCGGACCGGGAAGAATGATCATCCTTGTTGTGTCTATCGCTGCGATTGCCCTTGCGATCTTTGCATTGCTTGCGGTCATGAAACGGCAGAAAGGAAATGAAGCTTAACACTTGACGTAAGAATTGACAGAAAGAGAGCCGGGAGCATTTTGCTTCCGGCTTTTATCTTATGGAGGGGAAGTGTTATTTTATAAAGATTACTTTGTTGCGCCACAGATGGAGCATTTATATCCGGTTGTTACGGTTTCGTCATAGGCAGGCTTGTCTACTACGGTTTTGGTCCCGTTCTGTACTTTTTCGTAATGACCTTCAGCATCATGATAAATGGTCTGAACCTGTTCAGGGATAAGACTATATGAATATCCTTCTACGGCAACGTGATCACCCATTGCGTCTTCATCAGTTGTTGTCCATCCACAATGATTGCATTTGTAGTAGAAATCACTAACAACTTTCGTTTCTTCCCATGCCGGCTTATCCTCTACCCATTTCTCCTCGTATACCGGTTCCTCATGTGTTACTGCCTCATGATGCACCGTTTTCGTAATCGGCTCCCACTTGTGCTCGTGAGCAGGAGTTGTGCCGGTATCTGACTTGCCCGTATTTCCCGATGTGTTCCCGGAGCTATTTCCGGTATCCGTCTGATTGGTATCTTCAGAAGTGCTTCCGGTATCCGGCTTCTTCGTGTCGTCCGTTACCTTGCTGTCGTCCGGCTTCTTCGTATCATCCGTCACCTTGCCGTCATCCGGCTTCTTCGTGTCGTCTGTTGACTTGCCGTCATCCGGCTTCTTCGTGTCGTCTGTTGACTTGCCGTCGTCCGGCTTCTTTGTATCATCCGGCTTCTTTGTGTCGTCCGGCTTCTTCGTATCGTCCGGCTTCGTCGCATCGTCCTTCTTACCATCATCCGCCTGAACGCTATCTGTATTCGAGATAAACTTTACAATCTGCGCTCTGGTGCAGGGATTGTCCGGGCCGAACTGGTTGTTTCCGACACCGTTGGTGATGTTGTTTTCCGCAGCCCATGCGACCGCCTTGGAATAATACTTTCCGGAAGGGATATCGCTGAAACCTGCATTCTTTGTCGGCTCTTTGCTGCCCTCGAGTCTCCACAGAAGAGTGATGGCCTCTTTTCGGTCAATGGTTCGTTCTCCGCTGAAAGTGGTTTCAGAGGTTCCTGCTGTAATCTTGTTGTTTTTTGCCCACATCACAGCCTCGGCATAATACTGATCCGTGACGTCCTTGAACGGATTTCCGGCAAGGGATGTTTTCGGAGAGCCCTCGTATCTCCACAGGAACGTGACAATCTCTCCTCTGGTACAGGACTTCATCGGACTGAAGGTTGTTTTGGTCGTTCCGGCTGTGATGCCCTTGTCCGCTGCCCAGTATACCGCGTCGTGATACCACGCACTCGATCCGACATCAGAAAATGCAGAAGCGGCAGGCTTTGTATCCGCGTAAGCTGGTGATGCGGACATGATCATAGCGGCTGCAAGAACCGCGGGGATAAGTTTCGTAAACTTTCTTTTCATAGTAAATCCTCCTTTAAAAACGATAATGTTGTTTTTCCTGGTTCGCCATACCTGTTTTTGCAGGGCTTATAGCTTCCCATCTATATATGGTCGATTTTTGAGCAAAAATTTCTGTACGTGCGGATTTTTTGAAATTTTTTTCATCACAAAACTCTCGAAAAAATATAAAAACTTTGATCGAAAATCGACCATATATAAATGATTAGATCAATCGATCCTGGATACACAGGATATGGACGAAGATAGCCAAAAATACACCACATTCTGTATATGGTATTTTGCGCCTCTTCCGCATTTATTTTATAAGGGTTTTTCTGGTTTTACAAGGCGATTTTGGCGGCGCAGAAAATAAATACGAAAAAATAAAAAAAATAAATGAAAAACAGTCATATATATAGATAGAAAATTTTGGATTGGAATACATAAATTGCCTTTCCGGCAACAGAAGAACCGAAAATATCCTCTCGGCATTCTGGAAAGGTATGAAATACAAAATTAGAAACGGAGGAAACAAAATGGAAAGCGGAAAATCAAATTGCGGCCGCCTGCCACCGACAACTGAATAAAAGAAGACAATGTTTAAATGCAACATCTAATAGAAAGGACCCGAAAAAATCGGGAACTCCCAATCGAGCTTGGCAAAAATCGATGAAAACACAGATTTCGAAACTTATCGCTATGGGCCTCACAGCCGCAACCATTATGGGCGGAGTGATGCCTGTTTACGCAGCAGGAACCCCGACCACTACGGATGGGGCGCTGGACGCAAAGACCGAACTGTATACGACAACTGACGCAAAAGGGACCGGCAGCTGGGGCGCAGGCACTTCCACCACAACAAAGAACGGTGATGGTGCCATCGACCTAACCTATGACACGACAAATGGTCAGTGGAAAGACAGCGTGGATGTAGACCACGACAACGGCACCTATGTGGTACGTATCCCGACTGCCATCAAATATGAGAACATGCACGTCGGAAAAGTTGCAACTTCCAATGATTACGATGTCATTGTAGAGGGTGTACTTGCTTCCGGAAAGAAAGTCACTGTATCCGCGCAGACGGGTCAGCCGGTAGCGTTCCAGGGAACAGTCGCGAATGCAAACGACAAGATCACAGAGACAACATCCATGAAGGGGACGGCTACACAAAACAAGGAAGGCGCTTACAGCGATGGTACAGACGCCAACAAGCGTACTTTTACCGCGGAGCAGGTGTCTAAGATGGACGACGCAGGAAAGGTTACCGGTACTACCGTACAGGATAATATTTCCATGAATGGATTCGCATATTCTGCGGGCACATATACTGGAACCGTCCAGTATTCTTCAGCACTGGCATAACGCATTTTTCGGCAGGCAGCCACAAAACAGAAGAACAGCGGGCGCATTTTTGCGCTTCGCTGTTTTTTACATAGCTCGATGGGAGGAGTCATGAGAGAAAAAAATACAAATCGTTCCGAAAATCAGAAGAGCTTTCGGATCAACGGATCGGAATATATCGCAGAAAAAAGAAACGCAGGCATAATCGTTGTCGGAGAAATTTGCGCGGCGAAAAGACAGCCGAAACGGACAGAAAAGACAGATATTCTGTTTGAAAAAATCCCAGTGACCGAAAAAAACGCCTCTGGTTTCTGGTGGAAAGATACCGGATACGGGATAAAAACAGAACACGGTTATATACGTGTCATGCAGAGAAAAATCTGGCCTCTTATCATCGGCATTGTGGTTGTGGTCGCAATCCTTTGCCTGATCTGTTTTTTGCTCACCCGTCAGAATCCGGCGCAGAATACCATTGACTATATCGGCGACAAGACCGGGATTGTCAATACGAATAGTGAAGTAAAAGGGGAAATTACCGGATATACGTCCTTTGAATCCGTCCAGGATCAGACGTGGAGCAGTGCCAGCAAAAAACAGCCAATCCTTCTGAAAAATCTGAAGAATAATCCGGTAGATCTTTGCCCGAGTGTGTATCTCGATTTGAATAAGGATGGAAAATTTGCTGAAGATGAATGCGTATGGACAGCAGGCAACGGAAGTGAAAACCGTATTGCACCCGGCAGCGAACTGAAAGAAATTACACTTGACCACACACCGGAAAAGGGAAGCTATGATGCGCAGGTCATCTATCATGCCTATATGCACGGCACAGACACGCCCGCAAACGGCATGAATTTTGCGTTTAAGGTAACGGTAGATTAAGGAGGCGGTTACATGTTTACGAAATGGAAAAAATGGACCAGTCTTGCGCTTGTGGCCGCTCTTTCCATCGGCGCGCCTTCATACGCCCATGCGGACGATCTTTCCGCCATTTCTTCTTCCTCTACAGACGCGGATATGAATGCTTCTGAAAATACGGAGGAAGCAATAGGAGAGTCTCCGGCACAAAAAGATGAACCGCCAGTATCAACCGAGGTTTCTTCCGATACCGCATCGGCTGCTTCCCCGACGCAGGCAGAAGAGAAGGAAACCCCTTCCGACGCACCGGTTGACGATGCTGCTGCATTTTCACAAAGCACACAGTCCGCTGCAAAAGAAGAAGAAACCGACGTTTCCGCAAGCAGTGATTCCTCCGATCATTCCTCATCGGAAAGTGTTGTTGCAGACTCTTCGAATTCAGAAGAAGGAAAAGAGAAAGAGATAGAGGACAAAAAGGATGATGTGGATCTGTCCGGCCTGGATTTTACTTCCATGCGTCTCGTCATTGGTACAAATGACGCTTCACTTATTGCAGGAGATAAGTCGATTGTCGGATCCTATGACAACGTATACCTGGCACAATATGATTCCGAAGAAAATGCGGAAAAAGCATACGAGAAATATTTCGGCAAAGCAGATTTTGTAGAACCGGATACCGGGCTTGGTGCAGCAGAAGAGTCAGCGGAAAATACTTCGAATACGATGACCGAGGCACTAATGACAGAAAACAGCAATCCTATGCAGGAACTTTCCTCTGTAGATTCGGATAGAGAGGATAGTTCTGATGTCGTAGCGCTCGTCGATACAGGATCTTCTTCCTATACGTTCCGTTCTGTTTCCATGATTGGTGATGACGGTGTAGACAAAAACGGTCATGGCACAAACACCGCAAAATGGATCACAGAAGAAGCAGGCAAAGCATCCATTCTTTCCATTAAAGCATTAAACGACGCGGGAGACGGAACGGTTTCTTCTGTTTACGCTGCAATCCAATATGCAATTTCACAGCGCGTGAGAGTGATCAACCTCTCCCTTTCCGGTTATGCCATGAACGACAGTGCCGCGATCGATCAGGCGATTCGTGATGCGGTTTCTGCCGGCATTCTTGTAGTAGGTGCTGCAGGAAATAACGGAAAGAACACTTCGTATTTTGTACCGGGGCGTTGTGCAGACGCGATCATCCTCGGGTCTTGTGATGAGGATGGCAAGCGTCTTCCGTCCAGCAACGATGGAGCAACGGTGGATTACTATGTTACCTCAGCATCTACATCAGAGGCAGCTGCGCGATTCACAGGAAAGCTTGTAAAAGCTTCCTTTATCGCAGAAGACGCAGTAAAAACGGGCGGCGTATTCACAAAAGACGGAGAAAGTTTGAGGAACCCGGAAGAAGAAAAAGGAGAGAAAGAAGAAACAAAGGACGAAAAAACGACACTGTCAGCGGCTGCGGACACCATCACCATTACCCTGAATGCCAACGGCGGAACATTCAGCGACGGGACAACGACAAAACAGGTGCAGTGCACGACATGGTACGACCGCAAAAATTTCCCTTATCCAAATAAATCCGGATATATATCTTGCGGGTGGAGTGAAAATGCATCAGCTCTAAGCGATAAGACGAATGGATATAATTTAACAAATGGTGAAACATTATACGCCGTTTATACACCTTCGTCCGGGACATGGAATGGTAGTACTGGTAGTTGGTACGATCCGAAATGGTCATTTGATGTCTCAACCGGTATCTTAACAGTTACTGGAGGATATGTATACAAGACCATTCAACCATGGTGGAACTTCCCAGAAAGAATAACTCAAATAAAGGCCACAGGTACAGTTTATCTTTATTCTGATAGCAGATCTTTATTTAGGAGATGCGAAAATCTTACTTCTATCAATCTCGCCAATTTTAATACATCAAGAGTAACAGACATGGGGGCAATGTTTTACGGATGCAAGAACCTTACCAGCCTGGATCTTTCTAATTTTTATACATCAAATGTAACAAACATGAGTGAAATGTTTTTCGGATGCGCAAATCTTAACAAATTAGATCTATCCAAATTTAATACATCAAGAGTAACGAATATGTATAGCATGTTTGAAAATTGTGAAAAACTCACAACGCTAGATCTGTCAAATTTTAATACCGGAAATGTACGAGATATGCACCGCATGTTTAATCAATGTCACAATTTGACATCCATTAAATTTGGATCCTTATTTAAAACACAGAATGTCACTACTATGAGTTCAATGTTTCGTGCGTGTGGCAAATTGACATCATTAGATGTATCAGGATTTGATACAAGAAATGTAACGGATATGTCTTCTATGTTTAGTGACGTTCCACTTACAAATACGTCTGTTTCAAACTTTAATACATCCAAAGTCACAGATATGAATAGTATGTTTGATGGTTGTGACTTTGCTACTATAGATTTATCCCATTTTGATACCTCTCATGTGACTGATATGCAAGCGATGTTTATGAATTGCGACAAATTAACCTCGTTAAATCTTTCAAACTTTCAAACGTCCAATGTAAAAGATATGAGTTTTTTTGTATACAATTGTCCAAAACTGGCCGAGTTAAATTTGGAAAGTTTTGTTACATCTAACGTGACACATATGGAAGATTTTTTTGCGTCGTCCGGTATTAAAAAAGCGACTTTTGGGCAAAATTTTGTAATCCCATCGTTTTATAATTACAATTTTTTCCCAACCTTGTATGAGACGTATTCCGGACAGTTAACAACCAACAAATGGGGCCTTGGATCCGAAAACGCAGCAACGTCCTATTCTGGGAATGACTTCATAAAGCTGGGACAAACAAATGGGAAATTAACCGGCACATGGTATGCACAGGCGGCAAAGAAATATACGCTTACCTATAATGGGAACGGCGGAACGCCTTCCACTACGTCAACCACAGGCTATGAAACAAAAACATGGGGCGCTTGGAGCTCCTTGGCATACGCAACAAGAACGGGTTATTATTTTCAGGGGTGGTATACCGCAGCATCGGGTGGCACGCAGGTAACATCCTCTACTCCCTGTACAACAAGTCTTACGGTATATGCGCATTGGAAAGCAAAGAGCTACACGATTTCCTTCGATGCAAATGGCGGGTCTGGAACAACAGCAAGTGTTTCTGCAACCTATGACAGCAATATGCCGTCCATAACCATCGGGCTCAGTCGTTCCGGATATACTTTCACCGGCTTTTATGATGCAGCGACTGGAGGCACAAAATATTATAATGCGGACGGAAGTTCCGCCAGAACATGGAACAAAGCTGCAAATACGACTTTGTATGCGCAGTGGACGTTAACCCCGTATAAGTTTGATGTGAATCCAATGGCACATGTTACAGGATTCAGGCTGAAGAAGAACAAGGCAGATGCTGATAACGGTACGACCATTGGGGATTACTACGCAGACGCGCATATGGGAGATAAGTTCTATCTGTATTCACCGACTTTTGCGACAGGATATGAGTTTAATGGGTTTACTAACCAGTATGGTCCGGGTACGCAGAGTATTTCCGGTTCCACCGCAACAATTAC
Source organism: Bilifractor sp. HCP3S3_D3 (assembly GCF_052063915.1). Lineage (NCBI taxonomy): Bacteria > Bacillati > Bacillota > Clostridia > Lachnospirales > Lachnospiraceae > Bilifractor > Bilifractor sp. HCP3S3_D3. The sequence continues at coordinate 19,434 of NZ_JBQHWP010000021.1, read as the reverse complement.
GATGGGAGCCGGAGCACAGGCAATTGCGATCAATGCAAAGGCAACAACCTATTCCATTAGTTACAACGTAAATGGCGGTTCGCTTTCCGGGCAGAAAACATCATATACCATTGAGTCAGCGGCATTCACGCTTCCTGCCCCGACAAGAGCAGGATATACCTTTGCAGGATGGACCGGTTCCAATGGCAGCACACCGCAAACCTCTGTTACGATTCAAACAGGATCAACAGGGAATAAAACCTATACGGCCAATTGGACGGTAAATCAATACACTGTAACCTGTGAGGACTGGTTTGTCGATGCGTCGAATAATCGCAGAGTAAAGCTCGGATCTGCTACAAAGCTATACAACTACGGGACAACTGCAAGCGGTGCTGATTTTGGTTCCAGTACAAGCATGTACGAGTATTATACATATTACCAATATAATGGATGCTCAACGGCTACAGTTGGAACATCCGGAGCGACTGTCTATCGTTATTTCTATGCATGGACAGATTTAAATATTTACTATGCGAACGGGGAAAATCAGGGTGGAGCAACAGTCAGTTTTAAAGTTGGAAACGGAAATTGGAATGATGTAACAAATGAATCCAATACGATTCAGCCGTATGGGACAACTTATTATATTCGAAATATCAGGCCTATTCATGCTTATGAATCATTTAATGGTTCTGTCGCAAACATAACCTACGACAGCACGAATCAGTGGTATACATGTACTCCAACAAAAGCGGGAATTGGAATGGACCTTTATATGTCGTATACCAGTTACTCCATCGGATATACATTGAATGGAGGTATCGTTTCCGGTAACCCGACATCATATAATTACACGACAGCCGCGATCACGTTGAAAAATCCGACTCGTACCGGTTATACATTCGCTGGCTGGACAGAAAGTAATGGTACTACCGCTCAAACATCGGTTATGATTCCGCAGGGAAGTTCCGGAAACAAGTCGTATACGGCAAATTGGAACGCAAACCATACGACCGTTACTCTGGATATGCAGGGCGGTAAAACATCAAACACCGGCTCAGATGCCACGGTAGCTGCAGATAAATCTACAGAAAAATTCACAACCACATACGATTCGGGCAATTATTATTTCAGATCTGTGCCGTCGCGTACTGGTTACACCTTTCAGGGCTACTATACACAGCCAAATGGAAATGGAATAAAAGTATACGGTGCGGATGCGCAGGCGGTTGGTGATGGAACGTATTTTACAGCAGCAAAATTGTGGCATTACACCGGATCTTCAATCACCTTCTACGCGTATTGGACAATCAATACGTATACAAACCATATCGCTCATTGGACCTGGGGGTACAAAAACAAAGAGGGAAATAATGGTGGTAAAGATGCGTTCCAAATCGGATCAAGCGATATCAGCGAGCCCTATGGAGCGAAATACACGTTAAACGCCTCGAACGGGATGAAAATTCCAAATGGATTTTATCTTGAAAATACATTTGGAACAAGCTCTATCTCGAACTTCTGGAATCACTATGCATTTGGAACCGAAATTACGCAAAACGCGGATGTGATGTCTTTTGAGTATGATTATTACCCAAATGACTACACAATCACATATGAGCTAAATGGCGGAACCAACAACTCGGCAAATCCGTCTTCCTACAATGTTCTTTATGGGGTAACCCTTGCAAGTCCTACACGATCCGGATATACCTTTACCGGATGGACCATGGACGGAAAGACGGTAACCGGAATCAACCCCGGTGCAAATGCATCTTTCACCAGTGCCGATGATCTTTATAGCAAATTGGCGTCCAGAACGACAGGAAATAAGAAAGTCATCGCAAATTGGAAAGCCAATAGCTATACCGTTGCATTTAATGGCAACGGTGCAACATACGGAAGTACAGCATCGGAATCCATGACGTATGATACAGCAAAAACCTTAACACCAAATGGATATAGCCGGGCCGGTTATCGTTTTGCCGGGTGGAACACAAAAGCAGATGGATCAGGAACGTCTTTCACGAATGAATCCAGTGTAAAAAATCTGGCTACCAACGGCACAGTCACCCTCTATGCCAAGTGGCAAGCCGAAAATAATACAATTACTTACTCTGCTCAGACCGGCGGCAATGTTTCGCGATCATCCGAAACAATATCCGGAACAAGCGCAGCACAAGGATCGACAGCCACAGCAAAAACCGGATATACGTTTGATGGATGGTATGCTGCTGACCAGAAAGTGGGTGCGTCCGCTTCCTATATTCCAGATTCGCCGTACTCGGCCAACAAGAACTCCCTTGTTGGAAATTATTACGGTGGAGCGGTAACGTATGACGCTTCGAACGATATTTATAATGTGACAGCATCAAAGAATAGTGCAAATTCAAACTGGGGATCGGGTGCTTCAGGAAATACATCTGCCGTAATACCCTATGGCAAATCGTTTACGGTGTCGTTTGATATATATTCCCCAATTGCGACTGCTGTTCAAATTGATATTAATAATTATGCGCAAACAGGTTCTAGTTGGAATGGCAATGATAACGACGGCTCCAGATGGGGCGGTACAAGTACTTCGCTGAAGGCGAATACTTGGACGCGTATTACTTATAGCTGGACAAATGATTCCGCAGGAAATACGAATAAAGTGGCTATGATTGACCGTTCAGGTATCGGGTTGATTATGACAGGAGCAACATCAGATATTACATTCAAAATTCGCAATTATGAAGCAGTAGTTTCGACTGGTCTTTTGCATGACGCATCATCATTTACCGCCCGCTTCACGGCCAATAAGTATAACATTGCCTTTCAGGCCAATGGTGGTTCTGGAACAATGGCAAATGAGACCATGATCTACGATACCGCCAAGACATTAACCGCTAATTCTTTTGTTCGTACCGGATACACATTTGTCGGATGGAACACAAAAGCAGATGGATCGGGAACGTCGTACACGAATGGAGCAACGGTGAAAAATCTCGCTACCGGCGGCACCGTGACGTTGTATGCAAAATGGACGCCAAATATTGGAGTACTTACATACAATGCAAACGGCGGCATGATCGGGACAACCTCGAAAACCGGCTGGTCGATTTCAAAAGATGGAACCATATTGCTTGATGGCAAAATCAATCATTCTTTAAACGGACAGGTTGATGACGGAATTATCGTTTATGGATCCAAATATGATCTCATAAATACAGATAACCAGTCATGGTTAAATCTGTCGCGAACAGGCTATCATATAAAACCCGGGGCACAGTGGAATACGCGCGCAGATGGAACAGGCACTTCGTTTGAACAGGACACCGAATATACAGCACAGCAATTCATTCCCGCGTTGGAAACAACAAATAATGCCACAGCAACTGTCTATGCGAAATGGGTACCAAATGCTTACGATATTGTGTTCGATGCGAATACAGGAACCGGAACGATGTCAAACGAGTCCATGACCTACGATACCGCCAAAACATTAACCGCTAATTCTTTTGTTCGTACCGGATACACGTTTGCCGGATGGAACACAAAAGCAGATGGATCCGGAACGAAATATGCAGATAAGGAATCCGTAAAAAATCTTGCGGAAAGCGGTACCGTAATCCTTTACGCACAGTGGACGGCAAATACCTACACCGTCACCATTCCGACCGCAATTAGTTATACCAACATGCCGACCGGTAAGGTCGATGTCAATACATCATTCGATATATCCGTTGAATGTAAGACAGGATCTTTCACTGACACGATCGAAGTATCATCCGCAGCGACACAAATGGCATCGAAAGGTGGAGGAAACAGCCTCACAGCGGCATCGAAAAGCAGCCAAACACCGTTATCTTTCACATCTGCCGGAACCAAACAGGATCAGGTAGCAATCACAGGGATAGCAAATACTGCCGACGTGTGGACAGGAGCTGTACAATACACGGTCACGAAAAAATAATCCGAAAACAAAAAAAGACGGTTACAGCAACAACAAACAAATGTTCAGGACAGAAAGGAGGACAACGCTTTGTCCTCCGGCACACAGATGCCGGAGACGCAATAGCGAAAAATGATGCGAAAAAAAATAGGTTTGATATTGTTAACGATGTGCATCAGTGTAAGTCAATTTGCAGGAACAGCATCTGCTGCTCCTGTATCCGCCTCTTCCACGGAAAGCCTTGTCACAAGTTCAGAAACCGCTTCAGACTTTACAGGTAATCAGGAGGATACCAAACCGGACGACGCGAGTACCCGGGAATCTGTTTCGGCTGATTCTGCAGCGGAAAATCCTTTAGGATCTGATCTGGAGCCGTCTGCGTCTTCACGGGGTTCTCTGGATGAGACGGAAACGGAATCGGACACAAACACGATGTCTGTCGCAGCATTGGACGCTGACGCAGCATCTGATACGGCATCTGTCAAAACATCTGAAATAGCAGAGACGGACGCTGCACCTTCCTTTTCCGTGACAAACGCAAGAATCAAAGAGGTGGTTGATGGAACTGCGCCCTTCGATTCCGACAATAACGCAGGCAACGACGCGGCGGCAGACAACGGGATTGTGCGGTCTTTCGATACGATCACATATTCCATCGAGTACGTGACCGCCATCACTTCCAACAAGCCTGTTGATGACGGAAAAGTATTTGTCCGGTTTACTTTGCCCTGCACCAAAGATGTTGCGCAATTTAACCTGGATGCGATGCAGTGGCTGCAGGACGCGAAACAAACCTCAACAGAGGACGGATCGCAGGTGATCACCGGCTATCGCTATCTGACGAACAGCGAAGAAGGGGTTGCCATTCCCGGAGCGGGAACCTTGTCATGCGGGATTCAGGTAAGAGCCGCCAAAAACGGAACCGTGATTCAGCCAAGCTTCGAACTTTGGGCAGAAAACGATGAAGACAACAAGCGGGACATTACCGCAGATCCGGAAACGGTCAGCGCGACTCCTTCCTATGATTTTACGATCGTGTACAATACTGGTTCCGAAGGATGTGACTTCCTTACCTGGGCGAATCCAGACACCGGGATGCTGTATGACGAGGACAGCAAGGCGGAAGCAGGAGACCATGCAATATCCGGACGTCTGCAGGGCATGGGGATCGGCTTCATGATGCAGCAGCCGAACGCCTCAAAGGGAATGAAAGGCTTCGAATATCCTTCCGGTGACATTACCTTTGATGTGAAACTATCTGCCACCGTCAATGGCGTGGACAAATCGTACGATAAAGACTATCAGCCGTATTTCTGGGATTACTGCGCGAACAATGGTTACAACGGAAAAGGAGATGACAAAGGAAATCTCGGAAGACAGATGACCTTCGTGCAGACGACCTCCAGCGGACTCAACTGGCGTGCCCCACGGAATCAATGGAGTTCTTCTTCGGGATACGGCGGAGAAGGAGACTGCTGGGACGGAGGGAATTATTCGGTACAACAGGATCCAAAGGATCCCAACCTGTATCATTTCACAATCAAGGATTATACCTTTGATTATGACAATTATCATTTTCCAACGACGCCCAATTACCATTGGGGTTCCATCGATTCATCCGAATATTGGATATCATGCGGATATATGCAGACCATTGCCCGTTTCCCAGATTCTGTCGATAAAACATCCGATTACATTCTGAAACAGGAGCTGGAAAACTTTCAGGTAAGCTCAAAAAGCGGGCAAAAACAAGCGGCAGATATCCGGACAAACAACGACGTCTGGACCTACAACATCACGATGTATCCGGCCGGATCACATTATAATGGCACGTGGTATGCGGAAAAATATGCTCTGGTGGGGGATAACCACCCCGGGACAAACTACGCATCCAGAAATGAAGAGCAGACCATTTGCTCGGCGTATGGACAGGAATACGAAAAATACGGCATTGCCTGTAACATTCTGCAAAAATTCGACAGTACCGGCATGACACCGAATGGCACATCGCGGGGTGATTACACGACAAAGGTATTTTATGCCGCAAAACCAGATGGAACTGCCTGGGCCAGCGATGAGGAAATGGAACAGTACCACGAAGAAAACATGGTATATTACGATTCTTATGACGCATTGGTAAAATCCGGAAAAACATGCGTCGGCGTTTTGTTTGAAATCCGAAATTTCAAAGTGAAATATGGATGGGTCGCTGGGTATACACCTGTCAAAATCAACAGTGATGCGGTATTGGGAAAAGTTTATAAAACCGTTTCGGATGTTCGTGCCTGGCATCAGGGCGAAACCCCGGCGAGATCGTGGACAACGACCAAGCATCAAGACGGATCGTATGGTCTTGGAGCATCCCTCTCTGAATATAATGGAAGCAAATACACGGAAGATTATTCTGCGCCCGGGTGGCAGAGATATCACACCAATTACACGAAAACACAATATAGCAACGGCGTAATGGTCGGCGGTCATACGGGCGGTTACCTGAACGGTAACTCCATCCTGATTGTAGGAGACCATGCGACAATCGATATCACAAATAACGATGGGAAAACGTCTTACGACATGGACAAGTATGAACGAACAGCATCGTTCAAACTGCAGCCTTCTCTTTCGGTCATCGGTTCGTCCGGAGCATCCGCATCCGGTACGGATAACCTGACGATTACCGTAACGCTTCCAAAGCTTCTGTATTACGAACAGAATTCTTTGAAACAGGGGAACACACAGGTTACACCGGAATCTGTGACAGAGAACAGCGACGGAACGACAACTCTGAAAATCCGGTTTCTGAATCAGAGTATTGGAAAAACAATCGAACCGTTGACATTCCGTACGCGGATTGGCAATGTCGGAACACTGAATGACGTAACCAACAATCAACAGCTCAAACTGACCGCGCAAATCACATCGGATCAGGGAGGGCTCCCGATTGCGGAGATGAATCATAACATCAGCTCCACCAGCATTGCTGTGATCAAGCTGGCGGCCATCGCTGTATACAAATCGACGGATACGCCGCTCATCGACCTGCATGACACGTTCCATTTTACCCTGACCTTTGGCAACAACTCGCAGAACGAGGTGGATAATGGTATTTTGTACGATGTGCTGCCCTACAACGGGGATTCGCTCGGATCGAAATTCGGAGGCTATTATGATCTGAAAGAAATGTCCGTCGATTACAAATCTGCGCCATTGGCATTAACCGCGCAGAAAAAAGCCGGAATCATCGCATGGTACACGACAAACCCGGATGTAAGAGGGATGGAATATGCCGGATTATCTTCTGTGACTGACTGGAAACCACTGACAGCAAAAATCAATGGCAGTACCATTCAGATTTCAGGATTCCCGGATTCCAGCCAGAACATAACGGCAATCAAATACGCGTCTGTTCTCGGAGGCAGTGAATCCATTCGGATCACATTTACTTGTCTGGATAAAAATCAGGGAAATTCATCCCAGAAGGTGGGAGATACCTATATCAACCGTTTCTTCGAGAATTCCGACAATCAGGTCGCGCCTGTTGTCTCAAATGCCGTGAAAGTACAGGTGGTAGACCGACAGATCAGCGGAAATGTATGGCTGGACAAGGACCGTAACAACGTCCGCACGACAGACGACAGATTTCTTTCCGGTATCGTCGCTTCCCTGTATCAAATGGACGCCTCCGGCAATTATGAGAAGGCAAAAGATGTGTACGGGAACGATGTCGCAGAGATCACAACCAAAGCAGACGGCGCGTACGAATTCAAAAATCTGCCAAAAGGTACTTATCGGATCGTTCTGACAAAAATGGAAAAGTATCTGTCGCAGGTGGAAAAACATGTCGGTACAGATACCACGGTTGATTCCGATGCGGACGGGGTAATCAAAACCGGTGGTTTCGGAGAGCTGGAAAAGTCACAGATCAGCGGAATCGAGCTTCCAGACAAGACAAAGATGGCGGATCAGACTTATCGGTCTGAACATAACGATTCCGGTCTGTATATCAATCCGTTACTTCTTCCCGCACTGTCCACAAATCTTCGGGACAGAGAAAATTCGCAGTATACAGAAGCAGTGAAGAATACTGGCCTGACGGATACGATTCAGATCACGAGGCTGAATGCTTTTATCGGCAAAACGGTAACCATAACCGGAACACTCTACGATAAGGCGACCGGGCAGCCGCTTACCATTAACGGAAAGACAGTAACCGCTTCGACCACCATGAACGTAACCAGTGAGACCGGAGAGGTAAAGAACGTCTTCACGTTCGATGCAACCGGTATGCAGGGAAAAACCGTGGTGGCAACAGAGTCCATCCTTGTCGATGGAAAAGAGATTGCATCTCATAAGGATCTGAATGATACAGAGCAGATGGTCTTCTTCCCGAAGATCAGCACGATCCTGTATCAGGATGCCAATGGAGACAAGACCGCGAATGATGGAGAAAAGATCATCGCCTTTGATCTGGACAAAAACGGAAAGCCGGTACAGGCAGCGGATGATACGAAGGCATTTGATACCAATGTCACCCTGACCGACCAGGTAATCTATGAAAACCTCGCTCCATCCAAGGTATACGAAGTAACCGGAAAACTGATGAAGGTGAATGCGGATGGAAGTCTTACCGATACCGGAATCCGGTCAAAGGAAACCTCGTTTAAAACAGGGGCAGCGACAGGTGGAAATCTTACATCTTCTGGAAGCGCGGACATTCATTACAGCTTTGATGCCATGCAGTATCAGAACTGTCAGCTGGTTGCTTTCGAAACACTGAATCTTTCCGGAGAGTCCGTATCGGCCAAAGAAGAAGAGAACATTGAAGCACAGAGGATTCGTATCCTGGTTTCAACACCGAAGAAAGTAGTCTCCAAGGTCAGCAACAACCGTTATGAGATCCATACATGGAGCATCACCACAAAGATCCCGTCCGGCATGGAGGATTCCAAACCGGAGCAGAGAGGAGCGTCCTTCACAGATGCGATTGACTCCCGTCTGGATTACAAGGGAAATGTGAGAGTTGATGTTGTGGACGCGGAAAGCACAGACGCAAACGTACTCCTTACGCTCGAAAGCGGAGATTACACCATTTCCGGAGCAACCGAAGGAACCGCGGGCGGTACGCTGAAGGTCACTCTGACAGCCAGCGGACTGGAGAAGATTTCAAAGAAGCAGTATGAGGGCGTGGATTATTTACGGCTGCGCTTTGATACACTGATCAATTCTACCGCAGAGATCACACCGGAAAATGGCGTTGATATTCCAAATACGGTAGAAATCCGCTGGGATGATCTCGGAAAGGTTCTTCTGATGCATGGAGATGACCATGTAACCTCCGGATCTGTCCGTATCATGAAGATTGACAACAACCATCAGTCCCTTGCCGGAGCGAAATTTGTTCTTCTGAAAGCGGACAAATCCCGGTATCAGCAGAACGACAGCACCGGAGCAAATCCGAAGGATTATCCGGAGCAGGTATCCGGAACCGATGGCTATGTCACATGGACAGGACTGGAAGATGGCACCTATTACATCCGTGAGACAGCAGCACCGAATGGAAAAGAACTGCAGTCGGATGACATCAAGGTGGTGCTGAAAGACCATAAGGTTGCCAGTGTCAATGATACACAAGTTACCAATCCGGTATTCCGGGTTGCGGACAGCGGAAAGCTGATCCTGCAGACCGGCGGACCGGGAAGAATGATCATCCTTGTTGTGTCCATCGCTGCGATTGCCCTTGCACTCTTTGCATTGCTTGCAGTTATGAAACGACAGAAGAAAACCGAAAATTAACGGTTGATACAAAGAGAGCCGGAAGCGAAATGCTTCCGGCTTTTATATTAGTATGGAGGGGGAGTGTTATTTATAAAGATTACTTTGTTGCGCCACAGATGGAGCATTTATATCCGGTTATTACGTTTTCGTCATAGGCTGCTTTATCCTGAACCCATTTTTGCGTATAAACAGGTTCTTCATGTGTGACGGCATCATGATGAATGATTTTATAAATAGGTTCTACATGATATCCATACCCTTCTTTTGCGCTATGATCAATCATCTCTTGTGTATTTGACGTTTTATAGCCGCAATAATTACAAACATACTGACCTTTTCCCGTGTCTACCTGCTCGTCGTATGCCACTTCATCTACAACTGTTTTTGTTCCAGTCTGAACCTTTTCGTAATGACCAGTCGCCTCATGATGCACTGTTTCCTTAATCGGCTCCCACTTGTGCTCGTGAGCAGGAGTTGTGTCGGTATCCGGCTGCTTGGTATCTTCAGAGGTGCTTCCAGTATCTGGCTTCTTTGTGTCATCCGGAGTCTTTGTATCGTCCGGCTTCTTTGTGTCATCCGGCTTCTTTGTATCGTCCGTTGTCTTGCCGTCATCCGGCTTCTTTGTATCGTCCGGAGTCTTGCCGTTATCCGGCTTCTTCGTGTCATCTGTTGTCTTGCCGTCGTCCGGCTTCTTTGTATCATCCGGCGTCTTCGTATCGTCCGGCTTCGTCGCATCGTCCTTCTTACCATCATCCGCCTGAACGCTATCTGTATTCGAGATAAACTTTACAATCTGCGCTCTGGTGCAAGGATTGTCCGGGCCGAACTGGTTGTTTCCGACACCGTTGGTGATGTTGTTTTCCGCAGCCCATGCGACCGCCTTGGAATAATACTTTCCGGAAGGGATATCGCTGAAACCTGCATTCTTTGTCGGCTCTTTGCTGCCCTCGAGTCTCCACAGAAGAGTGATGGCCTCTTTCCGGTCAATGGTTCGTTCTCCGCTGAAAGTGGTTTCAGAGGTTCCTGCTGTAATCTTGTTGTTTTTTGCCCACATCACAGCCTCGGCATAATACTGATCCGTGACGTCCTTGAACGGATTTCCGGCAAGGGATGTTTTCGGAGAGCCCTCGTATCTCCACAGGAACGTGACAATCTCTCCTCTGGTACAGGACTTCATCGGGCTGAAGGTTGTTTTGGTCGTTCCGGCGGTAATGCCCTTGTCCGCTGCCCAGTATACCGCGTCGTGGTACCACGCACTCGATCCGACATCAGAAAATGCAGAAGCGGCAGGCTTTGTATCCGCGTAAGCTGGTGATGCGGACATGATCATAGCGGCTGCAAGAACCGCGGGGATAAGTTTCGTAAACTTTCTTTTCATAGTGAATCCTCCTTCAAAAACGTTTGTTTACATGATAACGTAGTTTTTCCTGGTTCGCTATACCTGTTTTTGCGGGGCTATAGCTTCCCATCTATATATGGTCGATTGTTTGTCAATTACCCCGACCCGTAAAGGGATCGGGGCTTGCTAAAGGCTCCTGTCCAATACAGTTTCGAGTTTTGCGATGCAGGCAGGCGGTGTTAACGCTGGGCAGTTCTACCAAAACCAGAATCCGTCGGTAGGAGATACCGCCGGGGTGTTGACAGGGAATCCTGCTGCTGGCGCTGCTTATGCGAGTCAAAATCCGCAGCAGAAAACAGCAACTGAAAATGTAGGTTCTTCGTGGTTCTGCCCGAACTGCGGGCGTAAAAATAATGGAAATTTCTGTCCAAAGTGCGGAACAAAAAGACCGGAGAATGTGTAAGCTCACACAAAATTATTTATAATGATTTAAGGAGGGGTTAATTCATGCCACACTCAACAGGCGGCGGAGGAAGTCATGGGGGAAGCTTTTCCGGCGGAGGCGGTTCATTCAGAGGCACAAGTTCATCGAGAGACACAAATACTGTTCATTACTACACGCATTACCGGCCCGGAGCTCATGTCTGGGTCTTGTACTGTAACGGAATGCCACATTACCGATACACCGATGCGGCGTATCGAGGAGGTAACAGTCCTCTTTCATTCCTGGTCGCAGTCATTGTGTTGGTTATGATTGGCTTCTTTTTCGTGACGTTCGGTGCGGTTCCTGCCCGTGTGACATCCGGGCAAACACCACTCACGATTCAGGATAACGCAAAAATATTTTCAGAAAAAGACACAGAAAAACTGGAAGAGGCGGTAGATGCTTATTACGATAAGTCCGGCATTCCGGTTGTCATCCAGACTGTCGATTACAAAACCTGGTATGCCTACTACGGTAGCTGGGGGCAGACGCAGGAAAATTACGCATATGATTCATATGTATCCATGTTCCCGACTGATGAGAAGCACTGGCTCATCTGTGTCTGGAGCGGAGAAGGAAAGCAGGGCACAGACGAAGTAGATTCTAACGCCTATACCTTTGCCGGAGTAGCCGGAGACGATACATCCAATATGCTTCCGGAGTCCATGACGCAGACATTCAATTCCACGGTCAGCCGTCAGCTCGGGCAAAATATGCATCAGGAAGGAGCATGCGCAGATGCTTTGGTGAAGGGCTTTCAGACAATCGGCACTCCAAAAGCCAACATAGTTTTCTTACTGGTAGGCTACGGATGCTTTGCCATGGCTGCTCTCGTTGTAGTGTTGTGTATCCTCGCAATCCGGAAAGATAAGAGGACACCGGCAGGCCAGAAAATGCACGAGGTCAACACACACGGGGAAGCACCGCGTCTGGTGCGTTGCGACTACTGCGGAGGCACCTATGTATTCGGTGAAACCGTGTGCCCGCACTGCAATGCGCCGGGAAAGACAGCTTATGATGGAAGTTCAGAACAGGAAGTGGCAAGAGGATAATTTTGTTTCTTCTGACAGAGGAGAAAATCATGAAAAACATTTTTAAAAATAAACATACATCTGTTGTCGGCACCATTTGTGCATTGCTCATTTTCCCTGTTGTTCTCGCCGGCTGCAGCCCATTGGAAACACTGCATAAAATTGACGATCCATTCGGGTCTGTCAAGGCAGACAGCACAGAGCAAAAGACAGAAGAGCAGACACAGGAAAATACGCAGGAGGATACGGCGGAAAACACCGCGGAGAATGCGCAGACAGAAAGTGTATCATCGACATCCGAACTTCCGGGTGTATCAGAAAAGACCGCAATCACATTTGTGGCGAATGCAAACGGATTGACGGACTTTTATAATGATGGATATTCGGACACTCATTTAAAAAGAAAAGAAATGTCGATCTCGATATTATCAGCGTTGGTATCCGAAAGGGTCCGAGTGATCGTAGGAGCAGATCCCAGCGCAATTCTTTCGGACGAGGAGTATGATACGGTTGCCCGTCAGTACGGCATGTATGACGATTCGAATGCGGATAGCTATGTCATGGATCGGGATTTACCTGGTCTGTCCCAGTGTGTAAAGAATATTGTAAATGGATAGAATGATAAGAACAGCCGTAGGAGAGAAAATCCTACGGCTGTTCGTTAATTTTTGTTGTTGTTCTGATTATAAATATCTTGAGTTACGCTCAGTGATCACATCGGCAACTATAGCGCATATTACACCTATGATCAACCAGATAATTGTTATATAACCGATAATGGAAAACAAAGTTGTAATGCGCCAGAGACTTTTCCCGATCTCGGTATTCCGATTTTGTTCACCAATGACGCGTCGAAGTACATATCCCGCAAGGCCGCATCCAAGGCTAACGGCAATAGGAAAACCAAATAGACCAATCCCACCGAGAGGGACTAGGAGAGTGCCGACGGCAAATATCAGATATATAGCTATTACTACTTTATGCATGTGATCTGTCGGATAAGTTTCGTGTTCGTGTGAAAGATAGCTCTGCGTCAATGCGTCAGCAGCCTGAATATTAACAGTATCTTTTTTCCAGTCAAACAGGAAAAAATAACGACCGGGTATACGACCGACAAACTGTATCATGATTAGCGCAATGAACACAAAACCCATGATAAATGGCGCAGACAGAAAATTAAGACAGAACGCAACCGTTCCTATGACGAGGGCTTTAGTCCTTTTTTCCGGTTCCAGCCATTTCAATTCGTGGTTCATTAGATAGAGAAAAACAACATCTCCCAATGCAAGATATTGCGTTTTTAACATCATATCTTCGTCTGCATTGATGATTATCCAGACAATGAGTTGCACGATGATGGCCACAATATCCCATATCAATGCTATTATCGCATAGTGTTCCGCTTTTTCCTGTGACGACATCTGGGTCGTGTCTTTACCGATTTCCGAAATCACATCTGATGTGGCTTTCTTTATTTTATCTGCGGTTCCGTTTTCCATCTTTTCCTCCTCATTTGCGGTGAACATTTCCGCTTTTTTCTATTATATGCCATTGCAAGGCCCGCGTCATGCCTTTCTTCGGGTTTTCTTTAACTTTTTTCTTTCTTGCAATACTTCCTGCTTGTCATCCTGTGCCGTCTTGTGGAAATTATCCCGGAATAAATTGCTGATTTGGAATTGGCGGAGAATTCTGCTTCATTCTCTTTTCTTTTTGGTATTTTTCATTTTCTCTCGGATCGACCATATATACATGTACATATTTATTGGTAAAGGGAGAGCAGAAAGCGGGTTCTCCTTTTTTTATTTTGTCCGGGGAGAGCCGGAAGAAAGGAAAACATATGGGAAAATCAGAGAAAGAAAATGTGGGAATTGATAGTAGAGATCTCTACGATCTTCTTTTGAATCGTCTCGTAGAAAACGAGGACTCACGGAAACAGAAGCCGCGCTACATCACCATCGACGGGAATGAAGTTTTGTGCCATTCCAAAGAAGATGCTGTGGCATTGGCGGATTTTCTGGAAGTGGTGTGCGGTTTTCCGATCCATGTCGGGTTTTACGATCCGAAGGATGATGAAGCCAACGACGAAGTAGATTTTTGCACCGGAAAATGGTGTGTATACGCAGATTAACCAAGAAGACGAAGAAAGAGAGGAAAGGAACATGACAAAACTCCATATCACAGCACATCCTTACGCTGCAATTCACGGCGACCTTGAGGTCCCGGACGATGTGATGAATGGCAGCGAAGAAAAACTCTACGATTACATTTGTGATCACTGGGAAGAAATTGAGTTTGGCGAAGCTGACCTGGATTTCCATGGATGCGACTACGAATTCGATTGAGAGCACAATACGAAGGCAGCAAAGCGGAGAACTGCTTTGTTGCCGAACGGATGCGAATGTGCTAATATTAAAATTAAAGGAGAGAGAAAACATGGGCAAGGAAAAAGACTTGTCAGAAAAATTACTTGAAGACAACAATGATGTCTTTGCGGATATCGTGAACGGCTTCGTATTTGGTGGAAAACAAATTGTTCAACCGGGCGATCTGCAGAATACAGCCTTGGAATCGATGTACCGGTCAATCCATAGCGGTGCGATTCGAAGCCAGGAACGCGATGTTGCGAAGCTGTGGTTGAAAAAAGGTGTCAAGATCGCCCTGTGTGGTTTGGAGAACCAGACCAAAATCGATCAGTACATGCCAATGAGGATCATGGGCTATGAGGGAGCATCATACCGAGACATGCTGAAGAGCGGAAAGTCTGATGTATACCCCGTCCTGTCCCTTGTCCTGTACTTTGGCGATCAGCATTGGAAAGCACCCAAGACGATCAGTGGTATCGTTGCCGATCAATCGTATCCGAAGGAAATGGATGCTTTTTTGAACGATGCGAAGGCAAATATCTGCGAGGTCGCCTTCTTGTCGAAGGAAGAACTGGATCGCTTCCATAGCGATTTTCGAATTGCTGCAAATTTTTTTGTACGCAAACGAGAAGATCCGGGGTATACTCCAGATGATCCAACTACCATCAAACACGTCGAAGACATTTTGTGTCTTCTATCAGCGGTCACAAAAGACCCCAGATATCAGGAAATTCGGTTTGATAAGAATTTTGAGGAGGTGCACAATATGTGTGATGTTGCTGAACGTCTCGAAAACAGAGGTAAGGAAATTGGAATGGCGAAGGGCAAGAAAATTGGAATAACCGAAGGTGTAAAGATGGGACAATCCAAAGGAACATTGCTAACCATATACCGTCATACCGCCGCTGGCTATCTGCCGCTTGATGTGGCTGTGAAAGAAGCTTCCGAGTATGGTATTAAGGACAAGGATGACTTTTTTACAAAAGCCATGCAAGCCGGTTATAAAATCAAAAAGAAATAACGCGTAAAACAGGACGTGTGAAAAAACTTTTCGTTTTTTCACACGCCCTTTTTCGTAGGAAATGTTATTTTGTTGGAGCGATGGCGTCTTTTGCCCAGGACATGGATAGATACTTTTCCTTAATACGCTGTTCCTCTTCGGATAATGTAACTCCGTGTGCTGCCATTTCTGCTTCTGTTTCAAATGCGGAATTTATAGCAGCATTCCAATCTTCTTCACTATAAAACGGTTGTCCAGAATATGGATCCTCAATACGAGGGATATCATCCCAAACCCAAAATTTATGATCTATAACACTTGTTTGCGATCCGTGATAATGTAAGCCATGAGTTATTCTTTGCTCATATCCATAATCCGACGGTCCCCAGAAATATTTTCCGCATCCATTACACTTTAAAGCATCCTGTGTCACCCAGTGCCCATAATTTTCATTTCCCTCTACCCGAGCTCCCTTGCCGGGCTGTTCTTTTCCTTCACCTGAAGGAGTCGGTGTCGAAGTCGGTGTCAGAGTTGGTGTTGGAGACGTGGTTGGACTGGGAGTTGGACTGGGAGTCGGAGTGACACTTGGTGCCGGCGTATTGACTGTGACTTCCGGACTGCCGTTCATACGATAAAGAAAAGCAGCCATTTCTCCTCTGGTGCATGGTTTGTTCGGGGAGTAATGCTTCGCGTCCGTGCCGGCAGTAATGCCGTTCGCTTTTGCCCAGACAACCGCATTGGCATAGTAAGAAGATGCGGAGACGTCCGAAAACCCGGAACTGCCATTTGTCTGCGGCGAATTATTGAAACGCCACAAGAATGCAGCCATCTCTCCACGGTGGCAGGGGGCATTCGGTGAGAACGTGTTTGGCCCGGTTCCCTGTGTCAGCATCACGTCATCTGCCCACTGAATTGCTTTTGCGTAGGGTGAATTGGCATCAACGTCCTGAAAGGAGCTCTGCCAGCTGGAAGCCGGAGATCCTGCAAGCCTCCACAAGAACGTGACCATCTGTGCGCGTGTGCAGGGCTGATTTGGACTGTAGGTATTCCCGGATGTTCCAGAAGTGATACCATACGCTTTTGCCCAGTACACCGGACGGTAGAAATAATCCTTTTCCTTCACATCATGAAAACAAACCGTTGCGGTTACCGGATTTTTGACCGCCGCATTGCTCGTAATCTGCGGCATTACACCCGCAGAAACAGGCGATGCTGCAGACAGCATCATGGAAGCTGCGAGAACAGCCGGAATCAGTTTTGCTAATCTCTTTTTCATAAGGTTCCCTCCTCTTTTTCTATACCCCAGATATGGACGAAGATCGTGTAAATCATACCGCATTTTGCATCCGGTATTTTTTTCCTCTTCCAAGCATATTTTATAAAGGTTTGTCTGGTTTTACAAGGTGATTTTGTTCGCACAAAAACGAACATTTCGTGCTTTTTTGAATGTTGTTGGGCGTACACTTTCCCACTTATATATGGTCGATTTTTTGCAAAAAAATTCTGTGTGTACGGATTTTTGAAATTATGCTGCTTGTCCGAAAGCGGAGAAAAGAAAAGGGATTACCTGAGAATGCAGGGTAAACAAAAGACGGAAGTGTACTTCCGTGAATCGAAAAAAAGAAGGACGAGGAGAAATCCCCGCCCTTTTTCGTAGGAAATGTTATTTTGTGGGAGCGATAGCATCTTTGGCCCAGGACATGGATCGAATTTGTTTTTCATATGCCACATCCTCTGGATACACCGGCAAATTATATTCTTCTGCTAATTGATCCATTGCATCCCAGTATTTAAGATAACTATTCCAATCTGCTTCACTATAAAACGGCTTCCCGGAATTCGGGTCTTCAATGCGAGGAATATCATCCCACACCCAAAAATCGTGTTCCGTAAAACTGGATTGCGATCCATGATAATGAATACCATTACCAAGCCAGTCAGAATATCCGTAATCATCATTATCCCAGAAATACTCCCCACATCCGTTGCACAGATAACCTCCGTGTATCGTCACCCAGTGCCCATAATTTTCATTTCCCTCTACCCGGGCTCCCTTACCCTCTGCGGAAGGAGTCGGTGTCGGAGATGGGGTTGGACTTGGGTTTGGACTGGGAGTCGGAGTGACACTTGGTGCAGGCGTATTGACTGTGACTTTCGGACTGCCGTTCATACGATAGAGAAAAGCGGCCATTTCTCCTCTAGTGCATGGCTTGTTCGGGGAGTAATGCTTTGCGTCCGTGCCGGCAGTAATGCCGTTTGCTTTTGCCCAGACAACCGCATCGGCATAGTAAGAAGATGCGGAGACGTCCGAAAATCCGGAACTGCCATTTGTCTGTGGCGAATTATTGAAACGCCACAAAAACGCAGCCATCTCTCCCCGATGGCACGGTGCATTCGGGGAGAACGTGTTGGGCCCGGTTCCCTGTGTCAGCATCACGTCGTCTGCCCACTGAATTGCTTTTGCGTAAGGTGAATTGGAATCAACGTCCTGAAAGGAGCTCTGCCAGCTGGAAGCCGGAGATCCCGCAAGCCTCCACAGAAACGTGACCATCTGTGCGCGCGTGCAGGGCTGATTTGGACTGTAGGTGTTCCCGGATGTTCCAGAAGTGATACCATACGCTTTTGCCCAGTACACCGGACGGTAGAAATAATCCTTTTCCGTCACATCATGAAAACAAACCGTTGCGGTTACCGGATTTTTGACCGCCGCATTGCTCGTAATCTGCGGCATTACACCCGCAGAAACAGGCGATGCTGCAGACAGCATCATGGAAGCTGCGAGAACAGCCGGAATCAGTTTTGCTAATTTCTTTTTCATAAGGTTCCCTCCTCTTTTTCTATACCCCAGATATGGACGAAGATCGTGTAAATCATACCGCATTTTGTATGTGATATTTTTTCTCTCATCCAAGCATATTTTAAAAGGGTTTCAATGGTTTTACAAGGTGGTTTTGTACGAGCAAAAACGATTATTCTGTATTTCCTCTTGAATGTCGGTACGCATACATTTCCCCACTTATATATGGTCGGTTTCAGGCTAAAAAATTCTGTGTGTGCGGATTTTTGAAATTATTTTGCCGCGGGAGAGCAACAGAATTCCGGCGGCGGGATTCTCTACGAAACGCCTTCTGAGGAAAATACAAACGGAAGCGGAGCGATTGTTTACAACGACGATTCGCCATCTGATGATTCATCCCAGGACACATCGGAGGCGGACCAGGCAGCGGACAGCAGCTCTTCTTCCGTCATCACGGAAGAGTCTTCTTCTGAAAACGCTTCCCGGGAAAACAGCAAAAAAGCAGAAGAAAAAAGCGGGAAAGAAACAAAGGCATCGGAAAGCCGCATCATTGATGATGGTACCGATCCGGCATTCCGAGTTGCGGACAGTGGAAAGCTGATCCTGCAGACCGGCGGACGATAACGTATAATAAGTTTCGCAAATTCAATTGAATAAAAATAGACATAGTCTATTGCCATCGGTAAAATTAAGTTACCACACAAAATCCACCAAGGAGGCAATGACTAT
>NZ_JBQHWP010000020.1:0-60022 GCF_052063915.1 Bilifractor sp. HCP3S3_D3 | reverse complement strand
TTAGCCACGGCCTATCAGTCTGTGCACGTCAACTATTGAAAGCGCCGTATACCGAACGGTACGTACGGTGTTGTGAGAGGACGGCGGTTAGTCACCGCCTCCTACTCGATTTTACGCGAGCGTCGCGATAGCGAGATAAAACTCGCGCAGCGTGTTTTATCTCGTTTGAAAAGAGCCCGGGTTCCGTGAGCTTTTCCGGTGTCTGGTCAGGAAAAATAAAAAATTAGCACTCAACACTTGACATGGCTAACAAATGGTGCTATTACATAATCGTAACAAGAAAGGGTTACATAAGATGAGCTGAAGGGCCGCGGATACAGAGACCCGGAGCGAATCGAACAATGAAAAGAGCATTACAGAAAGCTCAGAAATTACATGCAGGGTGCTTGAGACGACATCCGGACATGCTTTTATGGTAAAAGGAGGTATGACTTATGATGTATTTACCAAGTTTGTTCGGAGAGGATATGGAAGATATGATGGATGATTTTGATGATGAATTCTTCGGAAAAAGAAATCCGGTGTTCGGGCGTCATGCAAAAAATCTCATGAAGACAGATATTAAGGATCAGAAGGATCATTATGAACTGGACGTAGATCTTCCGGGATGTAAGAAAGAAGATATTGCGCTGACACTCAATGATGGCTATCTGAACATTGCCGCTCAGAAGGGTCTCGGCAAGGAAGAGAAAGATAAAGAAGGCAAGCTGATCAGACAGGAGCGTTACGCAGGCAGTATGGCGAGAAGCTTCTATGTAGGTGAAGGCGTCAAGGAAGAGGACATCGGAGCAAAATTCGAGAACGGTGTTCTGAGAATTACAGTCCCGAAAAAGGAAGAGAAGAAGGCAGTTCCGGAGAAGAAGACAATTGCAATTGAATAACAGCCGATGGAATTCTGGCTGTGTATTCTGTCCGTGCACCGGATGATCAGCCGGGAGGCTGACCGGTCGCAGGTATCAGAACCACAGCGTATACAAGTTTCGGCGGATAATAAACAGATGCAGCAGAGGAAAAAAATATCTCTGCTGCATTTTTATGTCTCTCGTTCGCGGGGAATATGGGGTTATAATTAAAAGCACAGAATGATAATAAAAACGCAGGGCGATAATAAAAGTATGGGTTTATAATAATAAGCAGAGAATAAATCTATTCAGAAGGAGGATAAATCTATTCAGAAAGAGAATGAATCTATTCAGAAGGAGAATATATCCATTTCACGCAAGAAAGCGTTCATTGCCAGGTGGAGCAGTAACAGAGAACAGAGTCCGAAGATAAGGCGGAATTCGGCTTGTCTTCGGCAGATATGAAGAAAGCCGACAGGATATGTGGGACGAAATCAGGGAGTAAAGGATATGGGAGAGGACAGGGATTTCACGGATAATCAAAAGGAAGAAAAGCAGCTGACGGAGAGTCTGGAGAAGATGAACCGGGAGAACACGGAGCTGTGCCGCAGAATTCAGAAGGGTGATGTGTCTGCCCAGGAGGAGCTCTGTGAGAAGAACAGAAAACTGGTAGACAAATACGCCTGGTCGTATCACAAGTATTACGGGAATGACCTGGATTTTGAGGACATTGAGAACATGGGGCTTACAGGCCTTCTGCATGCGGCGGAGAAGTACGATCCGGAGAAGGGCGCGTCCTTCAGCACTTACGCGACCTTCTGGATACGCCAGTCGATCGTCCGGGGAATCATGGAATCGGGATTTTCGGTCCGGATTCCGGTGCATGTGTTCTCGGCAGTGTCGAAGGCATCCGCGATCGACAGCAGGCTCTCTCAGGAAGGCGTGGATGATCCGGACAAGCGCAGGGCAATGGTTGCAAAGGAAATGAAAATTCCGGAGGAAAAGGCGGCGTACTATCTGTCTCTGAAGCAGGATTTTTTCACAATGCCTTCTCTGAACAATCCGGTCGGCGACGATGGCGAGACGGAACTGGGGGATATGGTGACCGGTGATGATCATCTTTCCGTGGAGGATGCCGTCGTGCAGTCGGACATCTACAATCGTCTGGATGAAATCGTAGGTACTTTGTCCGATCGGGAACAATATGTCATTAAGCGCAGGTTCGGCCTGGACGGCAATGAGGTGCAGACGCTGGATGAAATCGGAAAGCAGCTGGGCGTCACAAGAGAACGGGTGCGTCAGATCGAGGCAAAAGCGATCCGGAAGCTCCGCGCGCCAAAGACGATGCTGAAGCTGAAGGATGCGGAGTCATAAGAAGAATTTCTGAAGCAGAAGTAAGGCGGAGAATTGCGTCACGAGACAGAGCAAAATGTGAGAAAATAAAAACAGAACATAGCACAGAAAAACCAGAAGATAACACAGGAAAAACAGAATAAACACAGAATAAAAAAGAAAAGGAGAATGCCGCGTGGGACATTCTCCTTTTCTTTTTTAAATGAGGGGGAGATAGTGAGTGGTTAATCAACTATCTGAGTAAAAATATACGTGGAAGTTGTGATTAAAATGTGGTGGCTGTCTAAAGAAAATATAAACTTAATCCATTTCAATTTGAGAGACCCGCAAAGTGGAGCCTTCCAGTATTCGGGGCAATGTTGATTTTGGTGCCTTGATTTCGCTTCCGCAGTCATGCTGCCGGTTGAAGGGGTTGAGGTTGAGAAATCGACAGATAAAATGTATAGTAAGATCAGATCCGATATCAGGGACAGCAGGTATTTTCCTGAAGTGATGCGCGAATATACAGCCTGTTGAGCGGATCTTCCGGGCTACACGCGCGGCTTGCAGAGTCTGCTGAGCGGATCTTCCGGGTGACAGGCGTAACTAACTGTTGAGTTTACGGGGCTTCCACTCCGGGGAATGATGAAGAAGAAGCTGAGAGGAACGGGCGATGGAT
The DNA here is from genome assembly GCF_052063915.1 of Bilifractor sp. HCP3S3_D3. Lineage (NCBI taxonomy): Bacteria > Bacillati > Bacillota > Clostridia > Lachnospirales > Lachnospiraceae > Bilifractor > Bilifractor sp. HCP3S3_D3. The sequence continues at coordinate 57,169 of NZ_JBQHWP010000020.1, read as the reverse complement.
GATTTTTGGGGATGCAGGCATGCACTGTGTCAATACGGGAAGAGACATGGAAGCTACGATGGTCTGGAGGAGATCTCACTGGACAAGGTCGGAGTAAGGGTAGAAAATCACTATTTTATGTATGGAGATTATGTTATCACCGTTGAGGAAAGCATTCGGGAAGCGGATTTGGCGCGGTCTTACAGTGCCTGGATCTCGGAGGATTCCTATTCGGAGGTGCGGCAGTATGTGATCGGTTATCGTCCGCTTTCGGGATTTGAAAAAACAGGGCATGATTACCGGGAATTTATCCGGGAGTCTGTTCTTCAGGATAACAATATTCCCCGTGCGATCCGGAAGCTGAACGCGAAGCTTAGGCGTTTGAATGAGGAAACCTGGGAGAATGACGAGCGGGAGAATGAAGTATATCGTCTCTACGCTGCGCTCCGTGACACCAACGGGGATATTCTCGGATGCTGCCCGGTAGCTTTGATGGATTCCGAGGAGAAAGCAGGTGCGATTGGTGAGTTTCTGCGGTCTCATCAACTGCTTCCGGCAAAAGCATGGGATTTATATCGGGCGTCGCGGGACGCATCGGTTGAATATCGAGCGGTGAGGCTGACCGAGGAGGATATTCCAGAGTACTGGTGCGGGACCGATGAAAAGGTCGTCTTCAGTGCCTGTCTGTTTCGAGACTGTAACGGGAGCCCGGAGGATCAGGAATTATACGGCATCAAGCCGGAGTGCAGAATCGACACTGCCTCCTCCCGTGGAACGGTCGCTTATGTCCGTGGAAGAGAACTGGCGGGTGAGATCTGCGGCCTGATGAATGTGATGTCGCTGTATCCCATTGAGATGTATACGGAATTTGATTCGCCGGAACATACGATGACTGCGGGCATCCGGCGGATCGGGCCCGGAGAGGTGCCGGAGGCGGAGGAAAAACTTCAGAACGGAATTGTGCTTGAGATCATATCAAGCTGGAGAATGTGAGAAATCCACAGATGTTTTTCTCGTTTGGGAAAACATCTGTGGATTTTTACGTGAAAATCGGACCTGTAAACTTGCTTTTGTTTGAGGAAAGCGGGCGTATCCGTTCGCAGCTTCACGCGAAGAAGAGAAGCAGCCGGAATCATGCATCACGCGAAGAAGAGAAGCAGCCGGAATCATGCATCACGCGAAGAAGAGAAGCAGCCGGAATCATGCATCACGCGAAGAAGAGGAGAAGCCGGAACCATGCATCACGCGAAGAAAAGAGGCAGCCGGAACCATGTCTCATGCGAAGACCAGAAGCAGATAGCCGCCTGGTTTATGCGAGGAACAGAAGCAGATTGGATGCCACAAGTCCGATGAGGGATGAGGCGGCAATCATGAAAGGGTTGCTTTTCTTCTTCATGAGAGAGAGATTCAGAACGATGATGCCGCAGGTTACGAGAAATACCGGAAGAACGGCTATGCCGATGGAGGCGGCGGTGCTGAGGCTGGTCTGAATCATGGAGCACATGACGCTGAGCAGAAGGCCGGCGATGATGGGACGGATCCAGTGGCCGATTTTCTGGAACACGGTGATGTGCTCCACTGAGTTATAGGCGTGATAGACAAGGCAGAATACAAGGCCGGAGGCAACGACGCTGCAGATGAACCCGGCGAAGGCTACAGCGATGCCCTGGACGGGTGAACCGTTCAGATTGTAGCCGATATAATATCCCACACCGGTGAGAATTTTGCTGAGAATCGATCCGGGCAGTACATTTGCCACAGGAACAAGGAGGGAATAGAATTCCTTGTAGGTGACCATCCCGGAGTTGACAAACAGGCCATCGGCGACCGAGAGATAAGCGTCTCCTCCTCCGAAGGAGATGATAGAAGAAAAAAATCCCCGGATCAGATAGAGAGGCGTTTTTTCGGTCAGAAGGAGAGCGGGCAGTGCGCAGACAGCCAGAAGCAGAAGCCAGGCAAGGACTTCCTTTAGAAAATGCAGAAGATTTTTTCTTCCCGAAAGCAAAGCCCGGTGCGCGCGCAGGTCATTACGGATGCTGAGAATCATTCCCGCGGCTGCGCAGAAGTACATGGCAGCCACCAGAATTCTGCGGGGAACAACACCCGGAATGAGGTGGGCATGGCCGGCGCTGAGTGCGTACAGAGCGACAAGAATAGCAGAAACTGCCGTTTTCCACGGCGTGTTTTTTCCTCCAGTGAAGAGGATCACGAAAAAAGCAAGCCCCAGGATCTGAATGGTAGAGAGTCCGAAGAGATATCTGCCGTTCATAAAGGGGAGATTGCTGAAGGTTTTTCCGCATCCCAGAAAAAACACGGCAAGCATCACAAGGAAGGTTTTTCTGGTGTCGCCGGAGGCTGCATTCCGGGATTCCCGCAGGGTGTTGATGGCGTACAGAAGCAGCAGATAGCTGATAAAAGCACCGACACCGATGGAAAAGCACTGGATCTCTGTCAGGACCAGGCCATCGGCTCCGGACAGGAGCGCCAGAATCAGAACCGTCAGAAGTGAGCCGGGAAGGGCGAGGGCCAGGGCGGCAGAAAGCATCCCGGTGATTCCATAGGCGGAAAGACCGAGACCTGTGGCGATTTCGATGGGAAGAGCTCCCGGGGTGATGCATGCCACGAGAGTATCCTTGTCGTATTCCTTCTGAGTTACCAGCTTTGCGTCCTCGACAATTTCCTTTTCCATGACAGGAATCAGGGCGCATCCGCCGCCGAAGCCGAGAAAACCGATCTTGAAGAGCGAGGAAATCAGGGCCGGAAAATGCTTCCGGTTTTTCTTCGCCGCGGTCTTTCCGGTTTTTGCTTTTGTTTGTATCGCAGACATGGATAATCCTCACTAATTTTTGCATGATTTCACATAATTCCTATAGACATGATAGGAAATCTATGCTATGATTCTACGATGAAACAGGCAAAAAATCAATAGAAGAAAGACGAAACAGGTAAAAAAGTCGAAATCAGCAGCCGGAAGACGAAACAGATAAAAAGTTGAAATCAGCAGCCGGAAGTCAATACAGAGAAAAGGCAAGATCATCGAATCATTGAAAATATGAACAGGAGAATCGCAGACAATGGAATCGCACACACGCACAGGAGTATCAAATGAAGATTGAAAGAATCAATGCAGATGTACTGATTATCGGAGGCGGTACCGCGGGCTGTTATGCCGCGCTTACTCTGGCGGATCGGAATCCGGAGCTTCGGGTTGTGATTGCGGAGAAGGCAAATATCCGGAGAAGCGGATGTCTCGCTGCGGGTGTCAACGCATTGAACGCGTATATTACGAAAGGGCACACGCCACAATTTTATGTGGACTACGCGCTGAAGGATGCGCACGGCATTGCGCGGGAGGATCTGCTGCTGACCATGAGCGAGAATCTCAATGAGGTGACCGCGAAGATGGAGCAGCTTGGGCTGGTGATTCTGAAGGATGAGAACGGCGAGTACGTGAGCCGCGGCAACCGGAATATCAAGATCAACGGGGAGAACTTCAAGCCGCTTCTGGCGGACGCGGTCAGAAAGCTTCCGAATGTTTCCGTGTACAACAATATTAATATCGTAGATCTTCTCCGGGATGAGAAAAGCGGCAGAGTGACCGGGGCCTTCGGACACGGTGTCAAGGAGGAAGTGATCTGTTTTTTCTCCGCGGAAGCCACGCTGATTGCAACAGGAGGGGCGTCCGGCATCTACCGGCCGAACAATCCGGGATTTTCCAGACATAAGATGTGGTACAGTCCTTTCAATACCGGTGCCGGATATGCGATGGGAATCCGGGCGGGTGCGGAAATGACGACCTTCGAGATGCGATTTATCGCTCTTCGCTGCAAGGATACCATCGCGCCAACCGGTACGCTGGCGCAGGGAGTCGGCGCAAAGCAGATCAATGCCCTTGGTGAGGTGTATGAGAATAAATACGGACTGACCACCTCTCAGAGGGTATGGGGAACGGTAGAGGAGAATAAGGAGGGCCGCGGACCCTGTTATCTCCGTACTAAGGGAATCAGCAGATCACAGACGGAGGATCTGGAGAAGGCATATCTGAATATGGCTCCTTCACAGACGCTGAAGTGGGTGGCGAGAGGCAAGGGACCGGATGAAGAGAACGTGGAGATCGAGGGGACAGAACCCTATGTTGTCGGAGGGCATACCGCGAGTGGCTTTTGGATCGACGACGGAAGACGGACAACGGTTCCGGGACTCTACGCTGCCGGAGATGTGGCGGGCGGCTGTCCGCAGAAATATGTGACCGGAGCTCTCGCGGAGGGAAAACTGGCAGCGCTGTCCATACTCAGAGACCTGAAGTCTCTCCGGGCGAAGATGAAGCCCGGTGAAGAAATGAGGGTGACTGCAGGAAAGGATTTTTACCTTGCCAAAGACAGTATAAGAGAAGACGGAAGAGCAGAAGGCAGTATTAGAGAAGGCCGAATAGCTGAAGGCGGAATAACAGAGGGCGGAATAACAGAAGGCGGAGTAACAGAAGGCGGTATGACAGAAGGCCGGGACAGCATCAACACGGTGATACATCCGGCGTGGGATACACTCACAGACGCCCGGATCCGCAGTGCCGTGAAGGAAATCGAGTCGCACTATACCGACGGGCAGCCAACATCCGGATATACCCCGGAGCAGCTTGAGGCAGATATGCAGGAGGTGATGGACCGCTATGCCGGAGGAATCAGTGAAAGCTACGCATTTACAGAGGAATCTCTTGCGGAGGCGGACCGGAGGATCGACGGATTGATCCGGAGAGCCGGGGAGATCCGGGTGAACCGGCCCATGGATCTCGCGCATTATTTCGAGACGCGGGAGAGACTTCTCGTGGCGAAGGTGCTGATTGCGCACCTCGGCGCCAGAAAGGAGACCCGCTGGCATTGTTTTGCCGAGAATGAGAGCCATCCCGACAGAGACGATGAGAACTGGCTGAAATTTGTGAATTCCGTCTATGAGGATGGCAGAGTTCGGATGATTTTCCACCCGATCCGGACCGGAATCCGTGATTTCACCGTGGGAACCGGAGAAGAACCGGAAGCGGGAGTCGCGGAAGGGCCGGAAGCGGGAATTGAAGCAGAAGCCACGGAAGGAACCGGATGGAGACAGCTGTTCGGAGAGGAGGCGGCAAGATGAGTATTCGAATCAATGACAGGTGCATCGGATGCGGCCGCTGTGCCGATGTCTGTCCCGGAAGCCTGATTGATGTCATCGGTAAAAAGGCAGTGATGCAGTATCCGGAGGACTGCTGGGGCTGCGTGTCCTGCGTAAAGGAATGTCCGGTCCGGGCCATTGAATTTTTCCTTGGAGAGGACATCGGCGGAGGTTCAGCCTACATGCAGGTGGAGCGGGAAGGAAAGCTTCTGAACTGGAAGTTCTATGATTCGGATCACCGGGAAAAGCCCATCCGCACCATCACCGTGGACAGTACAGATTCCAACAAATACTGAGCAATACAGATCAGGTCACAACGCGACCCGGTTATAAAAAATCAGGCTGCAGCATGACCTGTTTATAAACAATCAGGTTGTAACCCGACTAAGGCATACATCGACCAAGTCATAATAGGAAAGGATGAAATATCATGAGTAATCTTTCGCATCTGGACGCCCTGGAGGCAGAGTCCATCTACATTATCCGCGAGGTCGCGGCAGAGTGTGAGAAACCGGTCATGCTTTATTCCATCGGCAAGGACTCCTCTGTCATGCTTCACCTGGCAATGAAAGCCTTTTACCCGGCAAAGCCGCCGTTCCCGTTCCTCCATGTCAACACGACCTGGAAGTTCAAGGAAATGATCAAGTTCCGTGATGAGACGGCGAAGAGACTGGGCATCGACATGATTGAGTACATCAATCAGGACGGCGTGAAGCGGGGAGTCAATCCCTTCGATTACGGGTCATCCTACACGGACATTATGAAGACGCAGGCTCTGAAGCAGGCACTGAAGAAATACGGATTCACCGCAGCCTTCGGCGGCGGACGCCGTGACGAGGAGAAGAGCCGCGCGAAGGAGAGAATTTTTTCCTTCCGGAACGAGGCACAGGCATGGGATCCGAAGAACCAGCGTCCGGAGATGTGGAAGCTGTACAACACAGAGATCCGAAAGGGAGAATCCATCCGTGTATTCCCGATCTCAAACTGGACGGAGGCAGATATCTGGGAGTATATCAAGCGGGAAAATATTCCGATTGTGCCGTTGTATTATGCTGCCGTGCGGCCATGCGTCGAGCGTGACGGACAGCTGATCATGGTGGACGATGACCGCATGCGCCTGAAACCGGGCGAAAAGCCGATGATGAAGAAAATCCGTTTCCGTACGCTCGGATGCTATCCTCTGACCGGAGGATTCGAGTCCGATGCCGACACGCTCGACAAAATCATTGCGGAAACACTGTCTTCGGTAGAATCCGAGAGAACCACCCGTGTCATCGATAAGGACGGCGGAGAAGCCAGTATGGAAAAACGTAAGAGAGAGGGGTACTTCTGATGAGCGATCTTTTGAAATTTATCACATGCGGCAGCGTTGATGACGGAAAATCCACACTGATCGGACATATTCTCTATGACTCCAAGCTTCTGTACGCGGATCAGGAGAAGGCTCTTCTCCTGGACTCCAAGGTCGGATCCACAGGAGGAGACATTGACTACTCCCTTCTTCTCGACGGTCTGATGGCAGAGCGGGAGCAGGGAATCACCATCGATGTGGCATACCGCTATTTCACGACAGATAAACGTTCCTTTATCGTTGCGGACACGCCGGGACATGAGGAGTATACAAGGAACATGGCTGTCGGCGCCTCCTTTGCGGATCTCGCCGTTATCCTGATTGACGCCACACAGGGAGTTCTGGTGCAGACGCGCCGTCACGCGAGAATCTGCGCGCTGATGGGAATTCACTATTTTGTATTCGCTGTCAACAAAATGGATCTCGCCAATTACAGCAGGGAGCGCTTTGACGAGATCACCGAACAGATCCATGTGCTGGCAAATGAGCTTCACCTCCGCAATGTGCAGATCATTCCGGTGTCCGCCACGAAGGGCGACAACATCACGAAGAAGTCCGCGAACATGCCTTGGTATGAAGGACCGGCGATTCTCGAATATCTGGAGAATGTCGATGTGACCGAGAAGGGACACGAAGAGGGTTTCTACATGCCGGTTCAGCGTGTCAATCGTCCGGATCATACCTTCCGGGGATTTCAGGGACAGATCGAGGCGGGAACTGTCCGGATCGGAGACGAGCTTACGGTTCTGCCGTCCGGCGAGAAGGCAGAGGTGGAGCGCATTCTGATCGGAGACAAGGACGCTGAATCCGCAGACAAGGGCCGTCCGGTGACCATCTGCCTGAACCGGGAAATCGATATTTCCAGAGGCTGTGTGCTGGAGAAGGACAGCAAGATTGCCGTATCCAAGGTCTTTGACGCGACCCTTCTGTGGATGGATGACGCAAGGCTGGCGGACGGAGAGGATTTCTTCGTCAAACTCGGAACAAAGAAAATCGGCGGTTTTATCCGCAGGATTCTGTACAAGACAGATATCAACAGCGGCGAGCAGGTGAAGGCGGACACGCTGGAGAAAAATGAGATCGCGCTCTGTGAGATTGTTCTGGATGAGGCGATCCCGGTGGATTTGTTCCGCAACCACAAGACCATGGGCGAGCTGATCCTGATCGACCGGATCAGCAATATGACGGCAGCCTGCGGCGTTGTGGAAAAACTTGTGAATGAGGAAGATACCGGCGTCAGAATCTCCGGCGGAGATATCACCGCAAGAGTGAACGTATTCGACGAATTCTTCTTCAACGAGAAGCACGACGCAATCGAGAATGTGGGCGTCGAGGAGAAGGAATACGAGGTTGGAGATTCCTTCCCGGTCAAGGGCGAAAGCTACGAGTACCCGAACTATTTTGACATTCTGGCTGTGGATTCCGGCGCGTACGTGCAGATCCGCGACGACAGAGTGGCTGAGGTCGGCGCTATCGAGAATTACAGATACACCGGACTTCCTGCGGTGAATGCGAACGGATTCGCGGTAGGAATCACAAGTCAGAAGGATTTTGAAAACTTCCTGAAAGACCGGAAGAACATGGACCGTCAGGAGTTCAACGCGAAATGGCTTACCTTTGAGACATACCGTCGGATTATCTTTACCGGAAATTCGTGGAGCATCTGAAACGATTGTTCAAATAAATCATAGGTTTTGCGATCCCGCCAGGCGCTTAGAGGGCCAGGCGGGATTTGTCTGTCTCTGAGCCTGACAATTGCGGCCTTTGATTGTCTGCGATTTTGCGAGAAACGATTGTGATTGCGTTGAAACAATTGCGGCTGAACGCTAGATTGATTTTTTCACAATAACCAGATTATGGTTGACAGGAATACAGACAATATTTTATGCTATATATAGCATAAAGGAGGGGGAGGTTTGTTTAGCGTTAATTTCTATCGTGAAGAAGATGGAAGTAAGCCCGTAGGTGAGTTCATTCGTTCATTAGACACAAAAATGAAAGCAAAAGTAGTGTCGGATTTGCACCGGTTGGAAATGCTTGGCAATGAAGCCAGAGCTCCGCTGAGCAAATTCCTGGAAGACGATATTTTTGAACTGCGTTCTGTGTCGGGAAGCAACATTGTGAGGATTCTTTATTTTTTCGACGAAGATGAGATAATTATTGCCACAAATGGATTTGTGAAAAAACAGCAGAAGACGCCGCGCAGCGAAATTTTGCTAGCAAAGCAAAGAAGAGCAATTTATATGGCCGGGAAGGAGGACATACGATGAGTGATTTACAGGAATTGACCAATGAATTAATGCAGGATGCTGAGTTTAAGAAAGAATATGAAGCACTTCAGCCGGAAAGAGATATTACTATGTCCCTGATCCAGGCGAGAAAAGAAGCGGGACTGACCCAGGAAGAGCTGTCTAAGAAAACCGGAATCAGTCAGGCGGATATCAGTCGTCTGGAAAATGGCACCCGTAATCCCAGTCTGGCATTGTTGAATCGTATTGCAGAGGCGGTAAATGCGACTCTTCGAATCGAATTTGTCCCAAACAAGAGAGTCGCTAAGTAATACGCTGAGCTGCCTGATAACATCAGTTCGTATACCTTGTAGAGGCAGGATAACTGAAGTCAATAAGAACCAAATCATATCAAAAACATAACCTAAATGGGATAGAATCTAAATTCCATTTTCGAGCCGGAACGGCTGCAATTGTGTCAGAACGGACTTTACAAACAAAATGGCAGGTGTTACAGTTAATGCGATTGATAAATTTTTTATAAAATCTATCCGATGGATGGTTTGGCTTTTCTAATAAAAGGGAAAAGCTGTGGGTCTGGCGGGTTAACAAAGAAAAGAGGTGGAGCAGATGGAAGGCTGTGATGGTGAAGGCCGAAGTCCTTATCACATACCGAAGGAATTGCAGATCTTGAGGAATGCAAGTCACAACGGGCAGCCGGAAGCTGTTCTTTCTTTTTTGTGCTTTTCATATCCTCTGTTTTTTTGAGTCTTCATTTCTGATCTGCAATTCATTTTCGTATACATCCAAAAAGACATTTAATTTCATACAAAACCGCAGCGCAGAGAAAATGTATCAGTGGAATTGTCTGAATGACGGCTGAATCGGAGCCTAGACCTGATTGGAGTGTCGGCTGAGTCAGAGCACGGATTTCAATTCCAATTTCTTTCAGGGCCCCTGTTGCAGGAACATTGCTGTCGAACGGAAGGTCTCCGGGGATTGCGTTAGGAACATCGGGTGAAACGCTTCGCCGGTACGAGCGTGCGCGAGAGCAACGGTGCGTGAGATCGCGCATGACAGGCGGCGCGTGAGGACGATGCGCGTGAGAGCAACTGCGCATGAGAAGGATCGCGCATGACAGGTGACGCGTGAGGACGATGTGCGTGAGAGTAACTGTGCATGAGATCGCGTGTGAGAGGGGCTGCGGGTAAGGAAAGGAGAGGAAATGAGCAGAGAGGAAAAGAAGACAGAGATGACTGCTACCGGATATGAGAAGGAAATTCTGGATGTCATCCGCAGCAAGAATTCTCCGAGAGTGATCCGGGACAGGCTGCAGGATTATCACGCGAACGATATCGCGACGGTTCTTCCGGAGCTGGATAAAAGAGAACGGCTGTCGCTGTACCGCATCATGCGTACAGAGGATCTGGCGGAGATGCTGGAATATACCGATGAGGATGCCGAGGAATATCTGAATGAGATGGATCCGAAGAGGGCGGCTACGGTTCTGGAGGAGATGGAGCCGGCGACGGCAGCGGATATTCTGAAGAACAGCGATTCACAGCAGAAAAGAGCCTGGCTGGAGCTGATGGATCCGGAGTCGAGAGAGTCGATTCAGGTGCTGGCTTCCTACGATGAAGACACGATTGCGAGCCGTATGACCACCAATTTTGTCACACTGAACTGCAGTCTGTCCATCAAGGAGGCGATGAGCTCGCTGATTGAGCAGGCGGCAGAGAACGACAACATCTCCGTGATCTATGTGCTGGATGACGATGGTGTGTACTACGGAGCCGTTGATTTGAAGGATCTGATCATCGCGAGGAACGGAACGAGTCTGGAGGATATCACGGCTACGGCATATCCGTATGTGTATGCCGACGAAAAAATAGAAGACTGTCTGGAAAAGATCAAGGACTATTCCGAGGAGTCCATACCGGTTCTGTCGGACGACAACCGCATCCTGGGTGTCATCACCTCGCAGGATGTAGTAGAGGTTGTCGATGACGAGATGGGTGAGGATTACGCAAAGCTCGGCGGTTTGTCCGCGGAGGAGGATCTGGAGGAGCCGGTGAAGCTCAGCGTCAGGAAACGTCTTCCCTGGCTGGTGCTTCTCATGTTTATGGGGATCGGCGTGTCTACGGTCGTCGGTCTTTTCGAGACAGTCGTCCAGAAGCTCACCCTGATCATGGCTTTCCAGTCTATGATTCTGGATATGTCCGGTAATGTGGGAACACAGTCGCTTGCCGTTACCATTCGTGTCCTCATGGACGAGCATCTGACCGGAAAGCAGAAGCTTCATCTGGTTGGAAAGGAAATGACCGTGGGATTTTCCAACGGCTTTATTCTGTGTATGGTTTCGTTTGCTGCGATCGGACTGTATATCATGGCGGCGCGGCGCATGCCGCCGACTACGGCATTTGCGATCTCGGCCTGTATCGGTCTGTCTCTGCTTCTGGCAATGCTGATTTCAAGCTTTGTAGGAACAGCGGTTCCGATCTTTTTCAATCAGGTCGGGGTGGATCCGGCGGTTGCTTCCGGTCCGCTGATCACAACGCTCACGGACCTTGTCGGAGTTGTAACGTACTACGGACTTTCCTGGATCATGCTGGTCAATGTGCTGCATATGTGAGAGAGGGATAAACAATGGATTTACAGGATTTCTACAACGGAGAGGAATTTAAGGCCTTTGAGTACCTGGGCGCCCAGTGCGGGAAGAAGAACGTGGTATTCCGCACCTATGCGCCGAATGCCGATGCGGTTTCCGTGATCGGCGAGTTCAACGGATGGACGGATACGCCGATGCAGAAGGTGGAAAACGGGCAGTTCTGGGAGGCTGAGGTGGATAACGCCAAGCCGGGACAGATGTATAAGTTCCGGATCTATGGCCCGGACGGGAACTTCATGGACCATGCCGATCCGTATGCTTTTTTTTCGGAGAAGAGACCGGGAACGGCGTCTGTAATCTATGACCGGAAGGGCTATGAATTCCATGACGAGGACTGGATGTGGACCAGAAGAGACCGCACAAAGGAACCGCTGAATATCTATGAGATGCATATGGGTTCCTGGAGGAGGAAGGACGATCCGGAGATCCACGCGAGGGAGCTGGATGAGGCGAAAGCGCAGGGGATTGGCATCGATGTCTCCGACGGGTGGTACACATACGATGAGATTGTGGGCCAGATCATCCCCTATCTGCTGGAAAACCATTATAACTATCTGGAGATCATGCCGCTGAACGAGTATCCCGCCGACGAATCCTGGGGCTACCAGTCGCTGGGATTTTTCAGCGCGACATCAAGGTATGGCAATCCGGACGGACTGAAGCGGTTGATCGACACCTGCCATCAGCACGGGATCGGTGTGATTCTGGATGTCATCACCGTGCATTTCGCGGTGAATGATTATGGTCTGTGGAAGTATGACGGAACACCGCTGTATGAGCATGCGTTTGCCGATAAAAGCACCAGCGAATGGGGCAGCTGCAACTTCAACCATTCCAGAGGTGATGTCCGGAGCTTTCTGAATTCCGCAAGTGAATACTGGCTCGCGGATTTCCATTTTGACGGACTTCGCTTCGACGCGGTGGGAAATCTGATCTACTGGCAGGGGGACGAAAATCTCGGCAGAGACGAGAATGCGATCACTTTCCTGCAGAATATGAACCGCGGATTAAAGAAACTTGACGGGAATGTCCTTCTGATCGCGGAGGATTCTTCTGCCTATCCGGGCGTTACAAAGCCCGTGTCGGAGGGAGGACTCGGATTTGACTACAAGTGGGACATGGGGTGGATGAACGACACCCTGAATTATTTCCGCACCCCGCCGCAGAACCGTTCCGCAGAGTACCATAAGCTGACCTTTTCCATGCAGTACTTTTATAATGAAAAATATCTGCTTCCCCTGTCGCATGATGAGGTGGTTCACGGAAAAGCAACCATCATGCAGAAGATGGCAGGCGATTACGCGGACAAGTTCCCGCAGGGAAGAGCGCTGTATCTGTATATGATGACCCATCCTGGCAAAAAGCTCAACTTCATGGGCAATGAGATCGGACAGCTCCGTGAATGGGACGAGAAGCGGGAACAGGACTGGTTCCTGACGAAGTACCCGATTCATGACGCGTACCACAGACTGACGGTTGATATGAATGAGATCTATATGAAGCATTCCGCCTTCTGGCAGAAGGACTATGACCGTCTCGGGTTTCAGTGGATCGAGGCGGATGACACCAGTCAGAGCGTCTATGTGTACCGGAGAACGTCCGACACCGAGGGGATTCTGTGCTTTTTCAACTTCTCCGACAGGGAGCAGACCTATTATTACAGGCCCACAGGCGATGAGAATCTTCATCTGCTGATTGACTCGGATGATTGCATCTATAACGGCGCGACGCCGGAAGATAAGCTGGAGAAGCTGATCCGTGTGAGAAAAAAGAACGGAGCCGTGCCGGTGATTCTCGCTCCGTATTCCGCAAGGCTTTATCAGGAGGTGATGCCGGCGCTGGATCCGGACGAGAAAAAAGCCGGACAAGCCGGCAGGGCAGGCTCTTCGGGCAGCGGAGCAAAGACTGCAGATCCGGCAGGCGGCAGGACGAAAGCGTCAGGTCAGGCAGAAGGCGGGACGAAGGCATCGGCTCCAGCAGAAGGCAGAGCGAAGGGCGTGAATTCGATAGATCGAGGCACATCGCGGAAGAGCGCAGGAAGGAAATCTCCGCGTACGCATACCGGTCACGGAGAGAGCCGCAAAGATAAGTAAGAAAAAGCAAAAATACGCAAAAAAGGACATCAACAGCAGAAATAAGAGCTGCCTACTTCAAATTAAGCATTTTCAATCTGGGGTAACATGCTTATAATGTGACCATGTACAGAGAGGTACCGATTTGTCGGTATCTCTCTTTTTTTACGCGAACAGTGAGCCGCAGCAGAATGCGAAGTATTCGTGTGTGGCGATCGTCGCGATAGCGAGATATAACTCGCACAGCGTGTTTTATCTCGTTGTATAAGTCCGGGCATGCAGGCTGCGAAGCGGCGGAGCAGCCCGGAGGACTTATATCATTCGTTCTGTATTCGATTTCGGGAGGAGAACATATGGATTACAGTATTACAGACACTTTATGGGTTTTTCTGGCGGCGATCCTCGTATTCTTCATGAATCTTGGGTTTGCTTCCGTTGAGGCTGGCTTCGCCAGATCCAAGAACACGGTAAACATTCTGTCAAAGAACTTTATCGTCTTCGCGATTTCGTCTCTGGGCTTTATTCTTCTGGGATGGGGCCTGATGTTCGGGGGAACCGGCGGGTTTGTCGGAACCTCGCATCTCTGGGTTCTCGGAAACGCGGACCTTTCGTTTTATGACAATACGCTGACCAGCGCGGTTCCATTCTGGGGCAAGTTCTTCTTCGAGCTTGTATTCTGCGGAACAGCAGCGACGATCGTATCCGGCGCCGTGGCAGAGAGAGTCAAATATGTGTCCTTCATTATTTTTTCCTTTATCCTGACACTGCTGATCTATCCGATCATCGGACACTGGATCTGGGGCGGCGGCTGGCTTGCGCAGATCGGCTTCAAGGATTTCGCCGGTGACACCGTGGTGCATTCTCTCGGAGGCTGGTCAGCGCTGAGCGGAGCTCTGATCCTCGGACCCCGTATCGGAAAATATGACAAAAATGGCAAACCGAGGGCAATCCCCGGACACAACATGTCTCTGGCGGTTATCGGACTTTTCGTTCTCTGGCTTGGATGGTTCGGCTTCAACCCGGGCTCTACCATGACCTTCCAGAATCCCTCAGATGTCATGCACATCCTTATGACCACAAACTCATCCGCCATCATGGCGGTTCTGACATCCACGATCACAGCATGGATCGTAATCGGCAAGCCGGATCTCGGCATGACGGTTAACGGATGCCTGGCGGGACTTGTAGGAATTACCGCAAGCTGCGCGTATGTAACGGTTGGAGCGTCCATGATCATCGGCGCGATCGCCGGAGTCATCGTGGTATTTGCGGTCGGATTTTTCGATAAGCTTCATATCGATGATCCGGTCGGCGCGTGCGCGGTTCATCTGTGCAACGGCGTTCTCGGAACGGTGGCGGTTGGCCTGTTCTCCTGCAAGGGAGTCACAACTCTTTCTACAGAAAACGGATTGTTCTACGGCGGCGGATTCCATCTGCTCGGAGTAGAGCTCCTCGGCATCGTTGCAGTCGGAGCCTTCAGCTTTTTTGCATCGTTTGCGGTGTGGCAGATTCTGAAGCACACCATTGGAATTCGTGTCACGAAGGAGGAAGAGCTTCAGGGTCTGGATATCGGCGAGCATGGAAACATTGCGTATCCGGATTTCGCTCCGGCGACAGCTACTGCCTTCAACACGGAGATTGATGATGACGATGAGAGAAAGTACGGAAGCGGAAAGATTGCGGCTACTATCGGCGGAAGCACACCGGCGGAGATGAAGAAGGCGGCAGGTGCGGAGGCAAGTGTTCAGGAGGCTGTTCCGGTCACAAGAGTGGAGAGAGCCGGCGCGAAGATCACGAAGGTGTCCATTGTGGCCAACCAGACACGGTTCGCGGAGCTGGAGGATGCACTGGAAAATATTGGCATCACCGGAATGACGGTTACCAACGTCTTTGGTCACGGCATGCAGAAGGGACATTCGACCTATTTCCGCGGCGTACCGGTGGAGACGAGACTTCTCCCGAAGATCAAGCTGGATGTGGTCATCTGCAAAGTATCCTCTGAGGAACTGATTGATACCGTTCAGAAGGTATTGTATACCGGCAGATACGGAGACGGAAAGATTTTCCTGTACGATGTCGAGGATGTCGTAAAGATTCGTACCGGGGAGCATGGATATGACGCTCTTCAGGATGATCCGGGAGCGCAGGACGACTGACAAAGGGCAAGAAAGAGATTTTAATATGGAAAAGATCCCGTATCAGCGGATGATGGAATTTTCATCCGAAGATACGGGATCTTTTGCTGCGTCCTTTATTCTGTGTGATTTATTCTATGTTATTTGTGGGGTTCTTTATTCTGTGTCCTTCATTCGGCATCCTTTATCTCACTGTCAGCCTTGTCTTCTCCATTTTCCGCCAGCTGGGCGTAGTAAAAGTAGCGGTCCATGTAGATCTTGTGGGAAATCGTGATGACTGTATTGCGAAGCAGAATGTGCCCCTCGGAGTCATCGGTTGATGCAGGTGGAATTCTGTCCTCTGCCCCGGTCATGTGGTGCAGAGCCTCCTCCATCTTCCTGCGGAACTGCTCGTAGGAGTATTCCGTGTCATAATCCTTCTCCTGAATCGCAAGAAGAAAACGGATTTCCTCCAGCGAGAGAACGCATTTGGTAACCGCGATAAAGAAAAGAAGGGCAATCTGCTCGCGGTAATACATCTTGTGAATCGGATTCGGTATCAGTTTATGCTTTACATAGTTGCTGACCATGGATACGGTCAGCGGATCATCGCGGATTGGATCCAGATAATCATTGATATATGCGACCACCTGCTTCAGATAGAGTCCGACGTTCGGAATCTGCGTATAAGCAGGCATCTGAAAATTGTTCAGACTTTCTGCAATCTGTTCTTCGCGTGTGGTTGGCATCTGTTTCATCTCCCGGAACTGAATATAAGTGCGACTGGACTTATCGTATAAAGCCAGCTGCTCCGTTGCTTCGCAACTCTCGCAGCTGCCACAGGTATGAGCATTCTCGCGGTGCTTCGCACCGCTTCATGCTCATACCTGTTGTCGTCGCTAATATTCTTGCCCATTGGTGAGCAAGCTCCCCATGGGCCAAGAACATTGCGACTGGACTTCGTATAAAGCCAGCTGCTCCGTTGCTTCGCAACTCTCGCAGCTGCACATGTATGAGCATTCTCGCGTTGCTTCGCACCGCTCCATGCTCATACATGTTAGCGTCGTTCAAGCATGCAGCTTTCTGTGCATGCTTCGCATGCCCAAAACTGCCTGCTTGACGACGGCTTTATACAGTATATTTTATTCTATTGTGTGAGTCAAGTGAACCGCGTGTGCGGTTTTTGAAAAACTTGACAACGGGTATTTGAGAAACTATGATAGGGACAGAACTGGTATTGAGTCAACAGGATACTTTTGCACGGAGGGTGGTGCGAGGGTCTCGTTTCGCGGCCGCGGGGCGGCTGCAGGGAGTGATTTATGCAGGAGAAGATTATTGTAATGGCGGATTCTTGTTGTGATGTCGGCAGGAATTTACAGGAGAAGTACAACATCCGGGTTCTGCCTGTTCATGTGATTTATCCGGAGAGGGAGTACGAGGATGGTGTGGACATTGATCCGAAGACCATTTATGAGCGTTTTCCGGATGAAATCCCGACGACTTCCATGCCGTCTCCGGGGGAGATCCTGGATTTCCTGGAGAAGCTGAGAGAGGAAGGATATACACACTGCATTTCGGTGAATATCTCCGATCATCTGAGCGGGACGGTCAACAATGTGCAGGCGGTCGCCGGTGAGGTGGAGGGATTGACAACCTATGTATACAATACAAAGGATATCTCTTTCGGAAGCGGTGTATATGCGGTGTATGCGGCAAAACTGGTAAAGGAAGGAGTTCCGTTTGACGAAATCTGCAGAAGGATGGAGGAGAAACGTGAGGACTCTCATCTGATGTTCTATATGGACACTCTTGATTACCTGAAAAAGGGCGGACGAATCGGGAATGTCGCCTTCATGATCGCCAATGTGCTTCATATGAAGCCAATCATCGCCTGTGATCCGGACGGAGTGTATTATACCGTGGCGAAAATCCGTGGCGCCAGAAAAGGGAAGCAGAGAGTTATTGATGAAATCGCGAAGAGAGTTGGGGACAGGAAGTGCTGGCTGGCAGTCCTTCACGGAGATGACGAAGAGGAGGGAAAGAGGACGGTTGAGATGATCAGAGAGCGGATCCCTCAGGGAGAGCTGATCTACTTTAACCAGATTAACGCCTCCCTTGCCGTGAACACCGGCCCCGGACTGATCGGAGTTCTTGCCTTTGTGGAGCCATAAGCCCGGCCTGAAAGCCCCGCTGTTGCAGTTCGGCGGGAAAATCGTATAAAAGTGCACTAAAATATCCTTGAATTTCAGTAAATTTGTTTCCAGACAGTGGCTTGACCGTGTGAATTAAACTGCTTATAATATAAGAATAATGTAGCATTAAAGGATAACCGTCAGTCGTCGTGGGGCTGGCGGTCTTTTTTTACAGGGATTCGGAAGCATGTGTGAGGAGAAGCTTTTTGACAATCCGAAAGAGGCGAGGGATGCGCTGTATTATTCGATCTATCCGGACCAGAACGGAAAGATCTGGATCAAGTTCTTCGGTATCTTTCGCTATGACTGGAATTTTCCATCCAAACCATGGAAGCTGCAGGAGTACTTCGGCGCGGATTTTGCGTACGAGGATTTCCTGAACATGACTCCCTCGGAGCTGCATGAGAACCTGTCTGAGATCAGGGATACGGTGGGAAACTTCTCGGATGAAGAAGTGCTGTACAGCATGAATCATTTTTTTACAACATACTGCATGCCTCCGGACGCAGGCAGGGTAACGAAAATGCCACTGGATCATCTCACGGATCGCACGCCCTGCGGTCTGTATGTGACCTGAGCAGGAATTTTGTTCGGCGGAAAATTGTCGGACCGCGCAAGATGGTTTGCGGAAGACAATATTATCATATAGGTTTATTTCAATTGCTATGATTGGGAAAGGAAGGACAGATGACCGATTCGTTATATGATTTCGATATGGATGAGAAGATAGTATACGGAAGAAATCTTCCGGAAGCCTATCACAAGGCACTGCTGGCGCTGGATGAGAGCGGACGTGTGAACGACTGCCCGGACTGGAACTGCCGCCAGAAGGAGCTTTCCATGACCATGTGTGTGGCGGAACCGCTCAGCGAGCCGATGATTTCAAAGTGCTTTATCGGCGGACCGAAGGAGCTGGAGCAGTACCGTCAGGAGATGCTGTACGGCATCCTGGATTTTGAGGTGGAAAAGGGAAACTGGGTGTATACCTACCATCAGAGATACGCGGACCAGATTCCCTTTATCGTGAGTGAGCTGAAGAGAAATCCCGGCAGCCGCCGCGCGGTTATGACGGTGCGGGACAAGCAGGCCGATATGGGAAGCGATGATCCGGCATGCCTGCAGCACATCCAGTATTTCATCCGGGAGGGCAGGCTGTGCTGCAAGGTTTTGTTCCGGTCCAATGACGCCTGCAAGGCTGCTTATATGAACGCGTTTGCGCTGATCATGCTGCAGAAGATGATCGCGGACGAGCTTGGCGTCGGCGTGGGAAGCTACACACACCGCGCGAACAGCTTCCATTGCTATGACAGGGACTTTGAACTTCTGGAAGGATATGTAAAGCGCATCCGGAAATCCATCGAGGAGGATGACCCGGATGAAGTGACCTTCGATTACGAGGATGGCTGGGACGAGATGATGGAGGAGGCAAAACCCGCCATCGCGGCACAGGTTGAAGAGCTGAAGCACAACTGAAGCGCAAGGGGAAAAAGAAGCGGCAACGAAAGAAGAATGGAAGCTTTACCATGAGCAGAGACACTGGATGCGGTATCCGGTGTCTTTATTTTTTATAGCCGGCTTCTCATCGCAGATCCATAATTCTGTGAAAAGAGGGAATCCGCTTCTCAAAGGTTGTGAGTTCCCGGAAGCCGCATTCATATGCAATATCCTGTCCGGCTCTGAGAAATGCCCCGACATCTTCGGGCCGGTGGGCGTCGGAGCCGAGCGTGAGAATCCGGCCTCCGCAGTCGTGGTACAGCTTCAGAAGTCTGGGGGTCGGCATGGTAGTCTGCATGGACTGGCGGAAGCCGGACAGATTCAGCTCGATCCCCCGGTCTCTGCGGATGATGACGCGGTAGAGATTCTCGATCTTCTCGAGAAACTGTTCGATATTCACAGCGAAGCCTGCCTCAGCCATATAACGAAGCGGATAGGTGATGTGGCCGATGACATCATAATCATATTCGGAGGCATATGTCGTGAGAAGATCCAGATACTGATCATAGACCTGAACCGGGTCATGCTTGTGAAAATTGTAATAGTAGACATCCAGATCATTGTCCATCTGGTGCACCGATCCGATAACGAAATCAAGCTCCGGATGATCGGAGAGGAACCTGCGGCCTTCCCGGGGATTTGACATTGGCTGTCCCAGTTCGGCACCGATGACGACCTTCAGCTTTCCGGCATAGCGGTCCTTCGCGTCCAGAAGGTCCGGATACAGATGGCCGCAGTCCAGGATATAGCTGTACTTCTGCAGATGAAAGATGTCCATATGATCGGTAATGGCAAGCTCCGATATGCCACGGTCAATTGCCGCCCGGCACATGGCGTCGATCGTCGCATGGGGAGCGCCGTCAAAGGAAAAACAGGTGTGGGTGTGGTAGTCCGTGAAATACATGATTCAGATTCCCCTTTCTGTGCAGCGGCTGTTCATCAATGCGGAGCATTTGCAATGTATATATTCATGATGCATGTATTCATGATGCATGTATTCGTGATGCATGTATTCGTGATGCGTGTATTCGTGATGCGTGTATTCGTGATGCATGTATTCGTGATGTATGTGTTTGTGATGCATAAGATTGTGATATCTGTATTTATAGCAGTTGTATTCCGTTCGCACAACAGTATAGCATGGATATTCGGCGGTTTGAGAGAAAATCCGAAAAAACAACTACTTGAAGTCAGATTCTGACGAGTTATTTTCGAAGGGATCTCCTATTATGTAAAAGATATTTATCGCACAAACACTTATCGCAGCACAAAGGGGAGAAACAGTCATGAAGTACATGAAACAGTTTGCGATCATTCTGGCAGTATCCTGCATCGGAGAACTCCTGAATCATTTTCTGCCGCTTCCGTTTCCGGCAAGTATCTACGGCCTGGTGATCATGCTTATTCTGTTAATGACACACATCGTCAAGCTTCCGGATGTAGACGAAACAGCGACCTTCCTGGTGGACGTCATGCCGATGATGTTCATTCCGGCCGGTGTAGGCCTGATTACGGCATGGCCGGATCTGCAGCCGATCATCATTCCGATTCTCGTGATCACGATTGTGAGTACATTCCTCGTCATGGGAGTGACCGGAAAGGTAACCGATGCTCTGGTGAAGGGAACAGAGACCGGCGAAGAGAAAGAGCTTGCTGATGAGATCAGTGAGGATCTTGGGAGGATCGAATCCCTGCAGGAGGATGTCACGAGAAAAGAAGCTGCAAGGGTACTGGTGGAGGAAGAAGAATCCGAAAAGCCGTCCAGACTTGGTGAGGAACTGAGCCGGAGAGCTTCAAAGGACAAATTTGAGAAGAAGAACAAAACTGAGAACAGGTAAGAAGGAGAAAAGATCATGAATAACGTAATGCTGTGTTCTGCTACTATCGGTTTTGTCATCAGCCTGGTCACCTACGGATTCGGCGTCTGGCTCCATGACAAGACAAAGCTCGATATCATGAATCCGCTGCTGATCTCGATCGCTCTGACAATCGTGATTCTGCTCGCCTGCAAGGTGGATTACAAAAGCTACAACGACAGCGCAAAATATCTGAGCTACCTGCTCACACCTGCGACCGTCTGCCTGGCAATTCCGCTGTACAAGCAGATGGCTCTGTTAAAAAAGAACTTCCGGGCGATCCTGATCGGCGTCCTCGCAGGCTGCCTCACCTCCATGGGATCGGTACTGATCATGAGCAAGCTGTTCCGGCTCTCACATGCGGACTATGTCACCCTTCTTCCGAAGTCCATCACCACAGCGATCGGAATGGGAGTATCTGAGGAACTGGGCGGCGTCGTAACAATTTCTGTTGCAGTAATCATTGTCACTGGAATCATCGGAAATGTAATTGCAGTCGGAATGAGTAAACTCCTCTGCATCAAGAGCCCGATCGCAAGAGGGCTGATGTGCGGAACCTCTGCGCATGCCATCGGCACCGCAAAAGCCATGCAGATGGGAGAGATCGAAGGAGCCATGAGTTCCCTAGCCATCGTTGTATCCGGACTGATGACTGTTATCCTTGCAAGCTTCTTTGCGATGCTGGGATGACCAGGCGGGAACATATAATCGCACATCATCAGGCATACTTGTGATCTTCTTCGAAATTATTTTAAAATCGGAAAATCCATATATCAGAAAAAGCCTCACAGAACGCACCCATAAAGAGACGCATCTGTGAGACTTTTTTAAACATCCGATTATTCGGAGTATTTGTCAGAAGGCGGCAGATTGGCGATGATATCCTGAACGGTTCCGATCGGTATATGAAGCTGGTCGGCAATCATCTGCGGAGAGTAATGAAACGTATCATACAAGATTTCAATCTTGCCTTCGATGCGACCTTCTTCCAAGCCTTGAAGTCTGCCTTTTTCGATTCCTCTATTCTCAATAACATCGAGTACTTCACACATTTCGACTCCTTTCTCCGGAAACTCATCTGCGGATTCTTCAAAGCGATGGTCGCCGGTCAACACGGACAGAAGCTTCAGAACAGCATCGACATGATCAACCTGACCCGGTGCGGGCACATACTCTCCGTGAAGGCGTGTCTGAACGAAATAGTCCGCGACATATCGAAAATCGCTTTGAAACAACAGCACTTGTTCCGGTGTTAAAAATGAAATCTCAAACAGGTTTTTCATTTCATAATCACTGACAAACGGTCTGAAATCTTCCGAAAGATCAATTAAATCAGTGAGGTGACGGCTATAGTTCCAATGGGTTGTACCAAAATACAATATCATTGTAACAACCGGAAAGATGTTTGTCACTTCTTTATTCAGCAACTGCATCCGGTAGGAAGCTCCGTCATACCCTATAATTCGGAAAGGCATAAACCGTTCCGGCCGGCTTTGGTTCTCGATTCCCAGCAAAGAGATAGTGACATTATTGTCTGTATAATACTTGGTGACATCCCTTTCCTGTTCATGAAGCTTGCCGTCTACTTTGTACTGGCTGCGGCTGCCTGCGTTGAGTAATTTGTCAGGAGAAATTTTCTGCTCTCCATTGAAAAGCAGTACGTTGACAATATCAGCGAACACATCATTATAATCTGCTAAAATCTTCTCTGAGATATCTTTTTCTGCCATCTGTTACTCCTATATGCACTATATGATCCATGAGATCCTTTTCTGCTATATATTTATGATAACGTTTGGCAGGAAAAAAGTATATGCCTGATTGTTTGTGCATTATGTGCAAACTTCAAGCTTGAAATTTATGAATATCGGATGAACTATGGATCCCTCTGCGTGATACGTGGAAATCATCTCTCCGTCCATCATCCGCGGCCAGCACCAGAAGCAGGAATGGATTTGCCTGAATCTCGATCAGGTGATGCTCGATGACACAGGCAGCGATGATCAGAAACAGCAGAAAGAGTTTCAGGTGATCGCCTGTCTTTCTCTCGCGGTTGGCGGTAATCACCAGAATCATCAGCATGGCGGCCAGAACAACGAGCCCGAGCCGGAGCAGAATATTCACGTAGGAACTGTCCAGGAAGAAATATTCGGTGGTACGCTTGACAGCTCCGCCTGCGCCGTACATCTCGACATTCTGCGCCCACAGTCGCACATTGTAACGCTCAAAGCCTATGTGTCCGTAGTAGAGACGCTTATTCAGAACGCGGTTCACAAACCGCAGGAATCCGGACGATTCCGAGTAGAAGCGGGACATCAGGATCATCATTGCCGCGAAAATCGGAGCGGACAGAACAATCAGCCGGTCGATCCACTCACGGAAGCGGGAGAAGACAACGGTTCCGGTCCGGCGTTCCGCGGACTTCTGCGCGGTTCCGGTCCGGCGTTCCGCGGACCTCAGCGCTTCCCGCGTGGTTCGGGACCCACAAGCCGCATGATCCGCGGATTTTACGGACGAAGCCCTGTGTGCGCGGAGCTTCATGATTCCAAGGCGTAAAACAAGAAGGGCAAAAAGCAATGTCGTGGTGCGCGCGTCGCAGCAAACCCACGTGAAAATCCCCAGAACAGCGATTGTCGCAATCTCTCCCCAGCGGATCCTCCGAAGTCGGAGCCATACATAGCTCAGAGTCATGAAGAACAGGTGCGCGCAGAAATCGGTCGGATAAAGGAAGCCGAAAGCCATCCGTGCCCTGTAATTGTGTGACTCTTGGTGGTAAGTCAGATTTTCGATCCTGCCGGAAAGCGCCAGGATCACTGTCACAAGCGTGACCGCAAGAGAGACGGCCAGATGCACCGTCAGAATCTTCCGGAATTCCATGCCGTGTGCGAGAAAAATCAGCACCGCAAGCTCATAGATAAACGCGTAGGAATAGGAATGCCACGACAGCAGAAGGCTTCCGCACAGAAAGACAGCCAGAACTCTCTCCCGTGCCGTCCAGACATCGTTCGAAGCTGCCTTCCACATCACCATCACGAGCGCGGCCAGCTGGAGGATGTTCTCCACCCGGGGGTTCCACCAGTTTACCGGGATCATAGTTGCCGTGAGCATCGATTTTAAGACGATAAAGGCAAGGTACACATAAAAGGCGGTTTCAAAATATTTTTTCACGAAATGCCGAAGGGCGTCCGGGACTTTCCGGAAGCTGGCGGAAGAAGAAAGATATTCCATGTGATTATGCAAATGATTACTTTCCTTTCAGAAAATGTATGGATAGATTTCACAGGTGCCCGCGGACGGGCAAAACTATGCTTATTGTACCATCTTTCGCGGGTTCGTAAAAGAGCAGCGCAGAGGCACAGGCGGAATTCCAAATCAATTTTCAATCAGGAATCAGAATTCCAATTCAGAATCCATGGAATATAGTAGCTTCCAGCAGAGAATTTGTGCTACAATATACAAATACATGTGTGCTCGTGCGGACTTTCCGTTCTGTGCATCAAAGGCAGAGAAAGGAAGAAAAAATGACGGTTTCAAAAGACCACAGCCTGAAAATCTGTTTTGCCGCGTCCTCGGGTGGCCATTTCGAGCAGCTCATGCGCCTGAAGCCGCTGATGGACAAGTACGACAGCTTCCTGATGACTGAGCGGACAGACTATCTGCCCGATGCCGGCGGAGAGAAGATCTACTACCTGTGGCAGGTGAACCGCAAGGAGTTAAGTTTTCCGATCCGGATGCTTGTGAATGTTTTTAAGTCTCTCAGAATCTATCAGAAGGAAAAACCGGACGTCGTGATCTGCACCGGAGTTTTTGCGATGATTCCCATGTGCCTGATCGCGAAATTACATGGGAAGAAACTGATCTACATCGAGTCCTATGCCAAGGTCAGCTCCGGGACGGAAACGGGTCGCTTCCTATATAAATATGCGGACCGCTTCTACATTCAGTGGAAAGCACTTCGAAAGGTATATCCCAACGGCAGATATGTCGGCGGAATTTACTGAGGAGCAGAAGGAGTTCAGATGATATTTGTAACCCTCGGATCACAGAAGTTTCAGTTCGACCGGCTTCTGGAGAAAATCGACAATCTGATCGTCTCTGGCTCGATCACCGAAGAGGTCTTCGCCCAGATCGGATACAGCGATTATCTGCCGAAGCATTACGCTTACCAGAAGTTCATGGACGAAACGGAATTCAAGAAAAAAATGAAAGAGGCGGACTTCGTCATAACCCATGGCGGCACCGGAGCCATCATCAACGCGGTCAAAGCACATAAGATCGTCATCGCCGTACCCAGAAAAGCTGAATATGGAGAGCACGTCGACGACCATCAGAGGGAAATTATACGCGAATTCGGAGAGCAGAATTACATTCAGCCGTGTATGGAGGTCGACGACCTCGGCGAAGCACTCCTGCAGGCGGGACAGAAAACCTTTTCGGAGTACCACTCCAATACCGACCGCTTCATCAGCGATATCGATGATTACCTTCAGTCTGAAATCATTAACAAAAATGACAGCAGAAGTAGTAGATTGTAAAAAAAGATAAAGAAAATGACATAATTTCAGAGACGGGGAATTCTGTATATTATTCACAGGAAAACAGGCAAAAGTCAGCAAATATCGAATTTCAGGACTCCCGAAGGCGTGAAAAAAGAAACGAAAACGGCCGAAAACCATGAGTAATGGCATCAGAATGTCACAGATTTTGAATGTTTTGTTAAAAAAATACAAAACAAGAATTAAAAATTTGGTAATACTTTCAAAGATATTTATGATAGAATACTAAAGTAAAGAGCATACTTCATGCTACATTATATTATTTTAACTTAGGTTAGGAGGAATAACAAATGGCAAGAAACAAATTCTTAAAGCGTATGGCGGTTACGGCTCTTGCTGCATCCATGACATTTGGTGCCGTACCGGCTATGGCAACTCCAGCGCTGGCTGCTTCAACAGTTTCTGTTGCAAGCGCAGTTGATCATCTCACCGATGACAAGTTTGATGCTATAAATCACGTTAAGACTGCACTTGATGGAATGACGGGCGTTACTTCTGCGACTACTGCAGATGCTATTAAGACAGCAGTTGCGACAGCATTCCCTGGCTACAATGTACAGGCTAGCATTACGAGTGCAACTCCTTCCGGCTATTATGATGATGGTCAGCACAATCCGGATCAGAACAACGGCGATTATCATAATTATGGGAAAATTACTGGAACCGTAACGCTGAGCAGCCCAAAAAATAATGCTACTCCGGATTCCCAGAAGACTACGACCTATAACTTCGTGCTGGATGAGAACGCTTATACTGCGGACGAGAAAATTGCACTTGCAGAGCATTTCATTCAGAAATATTTTGATGAAGTAAAGCCGTTTGCTGCAACGGATGAAACTGTTGAAGGCAAACCGGGCGATGAAATCAAAGATGTGACAATGGTTTCCATGGCTCAGGCTGCACTTGATCATTATGAAATTGCAGAATATCGTAATGGTTCGATTAAAGTCGTTGGCGCTGCAAATACTTCCGCACCGGTTAACGATGACAAGAACAATACCATGACATTTACTTCAGACATCACGGTTTCTGCTGATGGAAAGAGCCATACCAATAAGTATACAGCTACCAGAGATCGCGCACATCATTATCTGACAAGACAGTTTGCAACTGCAGTTCAGAAGTATCTTGAGGACGATGACACTATATTTGCAAATGATGTTGATGCTGAGAAACTTGCAAGCGTCATCAATAACCTCAGATTCTGGCTTATCGATAGCAATGACAAGAATAATGAGAAGGGTGTCGGTTCACCGGATTCTCAGAGAGGCGACGTACCTGCAGATGACATCTATGTGAAAAACTTTAATGGACTTAAATTCGCTGAGTGCTTGAAAGCGGCAGGCCTTGTTGTTAATAGCACTCAGGGTCCGACGACTGAAGCACGTCCAGATGGTCTGCAGAGTATTGATTATGCACAGCTGAAGCACATCTCCATTTCAGCTGGTGACATTAAAATTGGCGAAGCAAACAAGAAGCTTGCAAAGCATGGTGTAACTGGACATGTATCGGTAAACTTCCAGCTTAAGGAAGACGGATACAATGATGATCAGGTATTCACTGCTGATCTGAAGCTGAAGCAGACCGCTGATGAGAAGCTCACAGAAATGACCGATGAAATGACCAGACTGTTCAATGCAGGCGAGACCAATACACTGGTTGATACGATTAAGAACAGTGTGACGGATTACGCGTCCGCTCCGTTCTATGACACTAAGAATACTACGGATAAAGCAGACGATGAGCTTGGCGGAGTTACAGCAGATCGGTTTGCAAAGAAACTCTTCGACAAGGCAGGTCAGAAGCAGGTTGATGATGCATATAATCAATCACCCCTTTCAGACGATCATGTCGAGTATAACTGGGATGGCGCACATAAAGCTACCTACAGTGATTATGTAGAGCCGACCACGAAAGCAGACGGAAGTATCAAGGTAAATGCAACTGTACGGGTAGACAATCCTTGGTATGCTACTTATGACGGTACAATGACACCGGATGAGCAGTATGTAACAAAAGATGTTTCATTTACTGTTACTATTCCGAAGCTTAACACCGTTGCTGCAACGGATATTGAGCTTGCAAACGCACGTACCCTCCACATTGTAAGAGGATATGATGGAAAACTGTCTGAGACAGCCGGAGCAAATCTGAAGATTGCTGAGTCTATAAGACCGATGCTTTATACAAAGCCAGCTACAGCAAATGATATTGTCTGGACTTCCAGCGATCCTTCTGTTGCAACGGTTGATGAGAATGGAATCGTTACTGCTGTCAAGGGTGGAAAGGCAGTAATCACTGCTACCAGTGCAACAAATCCGAAGATCAATGATTCCGTCACAATCAACGTGAAGGAAGATTATAACGGATTCGTTGATGTAGTGGATCCTTCTGCATATTACTTCACTCCTGTTTACTGGGCAAAGGATCATAAGGTTACCGCAGGTACAACGTCTACCACATTTAGCCCGTCCAGTACTGTAAGCAGAGGCGATATGATTACCTGGCTGTACAGATATGCTGGTTCACCGGCAGTTAGCACAACTACCAAATTCAAAGATGTAAAGGATAGCGATTACTATGCTAAGGCAGTTGCATGGGCAACATCAAAGGGCATCACATTTGGTACAAGTGATACCACATTCAGCCCGAAGAAAGCTGTTACCAGAGCAGAGATGATCAGCTTCCTGTACAGATATTCTCAGGCTGTCGGAAAGACAGATGGCGAGAGTGGAAAGTCTGACTTCAATGATGTACTGAGCAGCAAGTACTATGCATCAGCCGTTGCATGGGGCGCTGAGAATGGTGTTGTTGCCGGCTACGCAGATGGAACATTCAGACCGGACAAGACCTGCACAAGAGCAGAAGGTGTAAGCTTCATCTACAGAGCTGTTTCTCACACAAAGGGAAATCAGGATGATAATCTTCTTAAGAAAACCAATGACTTTGGAGTAAAAGGCGAAAATAACAACGGTTAATATCTGAAATATCAATATTAATAATGGGTGCCAGACTGTTCCGGAAGGAACAGTCTGGCACCCATTTTGTATAGATATATCGAGTAAACAACAGGCTACGCTATACTGAAAGTTTACGTACGCTTCATTTTCTAATGGCACTGCCGGTCGATCTGTGATAAGCTCAGACAATAGGAACTATTGTCTGCACAAGCTTTTGAAACGAATACGAACACACATGATGATGAATAAATACAGGAAACGTCAATCGGGCATCGAATGCCTGAAGCTTATTGCAATAGCGATGATTATCCTCTCTCATATTGTACAGTGTATGACGCAGCCGACCGAATTCGCCGGGAATCAGCCTTATCTGTTTTCGATCTCCTCTCCATCAAAATCTGTTTCCGTATTCACTCTCGCTCTGTTCTTTCATCTGGGTTCTCTGGGAAATGACATATTCTTCATTTCTTCCGCATGGTTTCTCCTGGAGAGCAGGACATGGAAGAAGGAAAAGTGGATGAGACTTTTTCTTCAGACCTGGATGATTTCTGTGCTCTGTCTTTTTGCGGTTCTGCTCATCCGTCATGGTCAGGTGCCCGGAAAGCTTATTCTGCACAGCATTCTTCCAAATCTTTTCACCAATACCTGGTATATCACCGCTTACCTGCTGTTTTATCCGCTGGCGCCACTGCTGAATGTTCTTATCGCCAACATGGACAGGAGGAGGCATTTTCAGCTTGCTGCGGTCATGACATGGCTGTATCTTGTTTGTGAATTTTTCGTAAAAGGAGCTTTCTTCTCTTCAAAGATCATTCAGTGGATCGCAATTTACCTGCTGCTTTCCTATCTGAAGAAGTATAAACGGGCATGGATGGACGATCGGAAGATTAATCGGATATGCCTGTCGATCGGAATTGCGGGATTTATCCTGCTTCCCGCAATATCCAATGTGATTGGTTTACTGACCGCCAGAGACACAAATCTGCTGTACTGGGTAAGCAATGCAAATCCGTTTCTGGTGCTGATCGCTATCGCATCGGTCAATCTTGTCCGAAGAAATGAGAATTTTCACAACGGAATCCTCAATTATCTGTCCAGTCTGTCGCTGACCATCTATCTGCTTCAGAGCAATCTGATGTTTAAGACATACTACCGGACGGGACTGGTGCGTTTCTTTTACAATCATTTTGGATTTGAGAACGCTGTTGTGGGCAAAGCGGTCGTTATGGCCGGGATCGTTTTTGCGCTTTCGTTAATCGGAGCAATTCTCTACGACAGAATACTATCCCTGGCTGTTAAACATCTCAGCCGGCAGGCATTGACATGGATCCGGCGGATTTACCACCGGACAGAAAGACGTCTTTCATGATAGAGGGATTGATCCAGATATTAAATGATTGATCCAGATTTAATAATGTTTGATCCAGATGCTTTGCCGCTTGTGATGCGCCGGGATACTGGTTCTGTTCTGCTGCGGCAATGAATAAGGGAGGCACAATGACAGATATTCTCTTATCTGTAATTATTCCGGTTTATAATACACAAAAAGATCTTACCCGGTGTATCGACAGTGTCATGAAGGACGGCACTGTTTCATCCGCGACAGAATCTGTGACAGGGGCCACGTTCACCCCCGGCGAGATCGAAGTGATTCTCGTGGATGATGGAAGTACCGACGGGAGTGGAGCTCTATGTGATGAGCTTTCTTTGCAGTACCCGTCTGTACATGTAATTCATAAGGAAAACGGAGGCATAGCCAGCGCCAGGAACGCCGGAATGGCCCGGGCGCGAGGTCGATATTTTGCCTTTCTGGATTCCGATGATTATCTGAAGCCGGGATCTGTTGCCATGTGGATTGGCTGGATCCGTCAGTATGGTTCGGACCTGATCCGTTTCGGATTCTGCAAGATCTCGGAAACAGGGGAACTGTTGGAGGACAGAACTCTGCCGTATCCGCCGGGCAGATATACCGGAGCCGCATTGAAGGAGCTTAAGCTCGATTCGATTTACTATAAGCACGTGCTGGATTACAGGACTCCCCGAATTCTTTCGTCCTGCACCAACCTGTACCGTAGCTCTTTTTTGAAGGCGCATGATCTGAAATTCCGGTCTGAACGTGAAATTCTGCGGGAAGAATACCTCTTTGTGACCTCCTGCATGCAGGCTGCGGAATCGGTTGCCGTGTGTGATGTTTCCTGTTATTGTTATGTACAGCGCAGAGGATCCGTCACGCAGCATTATATTCCGGACATGCCGGAGCGGTCGCGCAGGCTGATGCGGGAATATCAGACACTGCTTCCGAACCCGGAGCGCGAACAGGCAATTCGAATGGACAATTTCTACATTGACTGCATGTATGCATGTATCGTCAATGAGTGCAGAGAAAATCGCAGCAGCAGGAAAGCCGTTCATGAAATCCGGTCGGTCCTGGCGGATGCTCAGCTGCAGGAGGCCCTTCGCAGAAGCCGCAACCGGACATCCACCGCAAAGACAAGGGTGATCGTGTTCCTGATGCGCCATCGGATGGCACTTGTTATGTACAGACTGTATCGGCTTACTGCCGGGAAGTAAGTACCCGCATATTGCGTATTCATGCGTTCTGCGATGATACCTTCCGATTTGAAAAGATCGGTTGCAGGAAAGTATATCGAAACATACGCTGAATGAAGTAGCGGATTCCATAAATGAGCTGTATGAAGAAGTGCTTTCCATAAATGCGCTGTACGAAGAAGCGCTATCCATAAATACGCTGTACGAAGAGTCGAATACCATAAATGCGCTGTATGAAGAAGCGGATTCCATATCAGAGAAAGGTCGTTCCCACGCAGGCATGTCACATATGAACTTCAAAAAAATAATACGAAAATATGACCATAAATTTCATACCGCCCTCTTTCCAATCACAGGAGCACTTTTTTCTCTGCTTCCGGTGAAGAACAACCGGGTTGTGGCTGTCAGCTTCCGCGGAAACGGTATCGGAGATAACCCAGGTGCAATCTGTGAAAGTCTTCATCAGAGGGACCCGGAGGCCGAGATTGTCTGGCTTGTTGACCGCGGGCGGAACCGAACCATTAATCTTCCGGAATGGGTCAGAGAGGTGCCGTACTATTCCTTCCGATCCATGTTGTATATGGCCACGGCAAAGGTATGGATTGACAACTGCCGCAAGGACTATATGCCCGGAAAAAAGAAGGATCAGATCTATATCCAGACCTGGCACGGAGGACTCGGGTTCAAAAAAGTAGAAGCGGCCGCGCAGCAGGATCTTTCGGAATTCTACATTCGCGTGGCGAAGCGTGATACGGCTGCTACGGATCTCATGGTCTCGAATGGAGAGATGACTAGCCGGATTTATCGCACCATGTTCCGCTATCAGGGAAGGGTCCTTGAGTGCGGACTTCCGCGCAACGATTGTCTGGTACGTAACGACCGTTTAACCTGGAAAGAAGAGGCGAAGAGAGCGCTGGGGATTGAACCGGATCACCGTTTGCTCCTGTATGCGCCCACCTATCGGGACATGACCGATCTTTCCGCGTTTTCATTCGATATGGATGCTTTTCTTCGCGCGCTTGAGAAAAAAACAGGAGACAAATGGACCGGAGCCGTCCGTCTTCATCCAAATCTTCAGAATAGTAAAATCCCTGCATTGTCAAATGACCGGATTCTGGATCTGACGCATATACCGGATCCCAATCAGGTTCTGCTGGCAAGTGACGCGATGGTGTCAGACTACAGCAGTATGGTCTTTGATTTTGCCGGGATGGGTGGGCTTGTCCTGCTCTATGCTCCGGACTATGACGAATACATGCAGCGAAGGGGACTGTGGCTGACGTATGATCAGACCCCGTTTCCCTCCGGCAGGACGAATGAAGAACTTCTGGAAAAGCTGAATGATTTGCAGATCAGCAGTTACCAGAAAGAGTTAAAGAAATTTTTCGACGATTTCCACATGGCCGAAACCGGAAGATCCTCGGAAACCGCCGCAGAAGTCTTAAGATCTGTTCTGCGCGGCAAGCCGCTGGAGATGGCATTGCAGGAAGTATGCGTTGCGGCCGGTGACGGAAGATATTTGCTGAAAAACAGCTGATGAGGTAACTAGAATGATCAAAAGAGTTCTCTATTTTGTCTGGGCGCCGATCCACCGGCTTCCGCCATGTGTAGCCCAGGTGCAGCAGCTCCGGGATTTTGGAATCGAGGTAAGCGTACTCTCCAGAGAGATCAGCCCGGAAACGGCAGAGATTTTTCGGAGCAGAAATATTTCGTATGAGACGCTTCCAGTCATCACCAGAAAGAACAAGGTACTTCAGAAAGGCCTGAACTATCTGAACTACCGGCGCGTCTTCCGCCAGTGGTTCCGGAAATACTGGACAGACGACAGTGTTCTGTGGATCGGTTCTGAGATGGGCGCCATAAAGCAGTGGCATTTTCTGAAGAATCATCACCCTGTAATCGTCAATTGCCTGGAATTCTTTGAATACGACTGGTACCAGAATGCAATGAAACGAATCAGCAGCGATGTAGATTTCCTCACGGCATGTGAGCCTCACCGGGCACAATACATGAAGGACTGGTGGAATCTCGGGTCACTGCCCGTTGTTCTTCGGAATAAGCCATATGCCCTGTCCCGATCCAGAAATCTGGAGCCCACCTCCCCTGACGTCGAAAAGGCATTAAAAAAGCTCGAAAACCGCCATGTTCTCCTGTATCAGGGCATGATATCAAAGGAACGCGACCTCTCACCTCTTGCAGAAGGACTTAAGAGAAGCGGCAGCGACTGGACGCTTGCGCTGATGGGAACGGATTATATCGGCGATGCCGGCGCATCCCTTCAGAAAATCTATCCGGACACCGTTTACCTGGGGTACTTTTATCCGCCGCATCATTTTGAAATCACTTCACACGCAGATATCTGCGTTGCCTGTTATGAAGAAAACTCCATCAACACAAGATACTGTGCGCCGAATAAGATCTATGAATACGCGGCATTCGGATTGCCGATGCTCTGCAATGATATTCCCGGCCTTGAAGAAACCGTCGGCCGGTACCATGCGGGAAAATGTGTGAATTTTCACGATCCTGACCAGATAGCAGCCGCGATTCGGGAACTTACTGCCAATTACGAAGATTACAGCGCAGGAGCTACGCGAATGTACGAGGAAACAGACAACACGGAAGCCATGCATCAAATCCTGGAGACCGTATCCTCGCTGTCCACAAGTGGTGCCGGAAAGCATGGCCGCTAAATCGTAATTTACATCATTGCCCTAGGCGCTGTTGAATTCTGGAATCTGAAATCCAAAGGCCAACTCTTTCGAAAGAGCCTGGTATCCCGCGTCTGTGTTTGAATTCCGGAATTCGAAATCCCAAGACACGCTCTTTTGAAAGAACCTGGTATCCCGCGTCTGCGTATGAATTCTGGAATCTGAAATTCGGAGACGACCCCGTAAGAAGGAGATCGAATAGAAATGAAGATATTACTGCTCGGCCTGTATTATTCAGAGAATAAAGGCGATGCCCTGCTCACGGACTGTGTGGCTGCAAGGATTCGCCGCTCCTTTCCTGATTCGGAACTGACTGTATGCGACCTTTTCGGACGAACCGGATGGAAAACCACAAGCGGCGGCGAAGAGGCAGATTTAAAGAAGAGGATCTTCAAGAACAAGCTGCGGACATTCGCCTCGAGTTATACCCCCTGGGACAAGATGTATTCACACGAACAGTATCTGTATGAGATGCATCGTGCTGATATGGAGCGGGTCATGTCCATTTCCTGTGACTGTGTCGTATTAGCCGGAGGTCAGCTCTTCATGGATGATCTGGCTCTCGTTGTCAGTTCCTACATTGATCATTTCGCAGCCATGGAGATTCCGGTCATCATTAACGCCGCCGGATGGGGGCCCTTTTGCAGCCGGCATGTCCGTGAGCGGCTGGCGCAGTCACTGCAGAACCGATGGACAATTGATCTGTCCGTACGAGATCACGCATCCGCAATCAGCCGTCTGGTCGGAAGGAAAGTCCCGGAAAGAGCTGACTTTGGATTGTTTGCGGATATCACCTATGAAATTCACCGTGATCCGCAAAGTAACCGGACAGGGCTCGGGATCATGTACGCGCCGACCATTTCCAGAGGAAAAATGATTCGCTTCTGGCAGGGATTAATCCTTCAAATGGCCCGGAAAGGAATTGCATGGACGCTCTTCACAAACGGATATCCGTCAGATGAAGAATTCGCCAGAGACGTCCTGAAGCAGCTCCCCGAAGAATGCTTCCATACCGGAAAAAACCGCAGGGATTATCTCCTTCCAGCTCCCGGCACGCCCCGCGAGATGACCGCCCAGATATCCTCGTTTCAGTCGCTGATTTCGATGAGGCTCCACAGCCATATTGTGGCAGCTTCACTTGGTATTCCCTCCGTTGCGATCACCTGGGACAATAAGCTCCCTGAATTTTTCCGCATGCTCGGATACCCGGAACGCTGTCTCTCGATCCACGAATCGGCAGACCAGGTCATTTCCATGATTACGCAGGCGGAAAAGGACGGGATAAACAGGGACACAGTAAACGCGCTGCGTGAGGCCGCCGACAAATCGCTTGTTTCATCTATCCGTAAGGCAACCGACAAATCGCTTCTTACCTCTATCCGTAAGACGTCTGACAGATCGCTTCTTACCTCCATCCATGAGGCAAAGAACACTCACTCACAGAGAGAAGAAGAATGACCGGTGCTTTTCTTCCATACAGAGGCAATCTGCTGATAAAATTGTGCTTCATCAAAGTCTGCCTCGATGGTATTTCGAGCATTCCGGCTGTAATGGCGCCAGATTTTCTCATGCCCCGTCAGATCCGATATTGCCTCAGCCAGAGCGGCAATGTCACCCGGTTCAACCAGAATCCCATTCTCTCCGTTTCTTACACAGGACGGAATATCTCCGACCGTCGTACTGATCACGGGAAGTCCAAAGCTCATTGCTTCCAGAATCGCGACCGGCAGACCCTCGTTATAAGAGGGGAGCGCAAGAATATGAGAAGACTCCAGGAGCTCCTTTTTTCTTTGTCCATCCACCCATCCGGCAAAATCCGTCTGATCTGAAATGCCCAGTTCCCCGGCCAGTCTCTTCAGGTTTTCTTCTTCCGGACCGCTTCCGGCCAGTACAAGCCTCCACTTTGCGGGCTTTGCCATCGCAAATGCCCGAAGCAGATCCTCCGCACCCTTTCTCCGGATCAGAACACCCAGAAACAGAATCCGGTTCTCCGTGTCATTTAAGGCTGTGATCTCCTCCGGCAGTTTCACGGCATTGTGTACGATTTCCACGGACACACCGGGACAGATTGACTGAATACTCTTCCGGTAATGTTCCCCGAGCACAATGACATGGGCGCAATTTCCCAGGAACTCCCGTACCTGCTTCTGCTTATCCGGACCCAGAGAACGATACCAGTCTTCAAACTCCGAACCATGAAGGTGCATCACAAAGGGAACGTGAAAACGAAGAGCTATCTTCTGCAGTGTCCGCGCCCGGACAAAGCTGCCTTTATAAGACATATGAACATAGACCAGATCCGGACGCTCTCTCAGCATAACCTCGGTCAATCTGAAGCACGCTTCCGCAAATACCGCCCCCTTCGCTGCCGGATTCCGATCCGTATACGTCGGAATAAAACGGAGCTGAATCCCCTCCCTCGTCCAGTCATTCTCCAGAATCTGCTGAATTACACTCGTAATACCGCCCTTTACATCCCCGCGGTTTCCCATCATCAGGACCTTCATCATACCTGTCGAAATCCTTCCCTTTTCTTTCCATATTCTCTTTCTATGCCAATATTCCTCGCAAATATTCCCGTACATCTTATCACAAAAAACGCTGTCATCGTCGCCAAAATATCTGGTCAGGCCCAATCTTATCATGCCTGCTTTTCGGTTTGTCCCCTTCCCTTGCGTTTAAAAACGCCAGGCACATCGCCGGCATCCGATACAAAATCTGTGTCAAAGCTGCGTCAGATGCCCGTTATATTTATTAAAAGTCTTTCCTATTGTTGAAAAATCCGTACCCTCATCAAGTAAAGAGCATACTTCATGCTACATTATATTATTTTAACTTAGGTTAGGAGGAATAACAAATGGCAAGAAACAAATTCTTAAAGCGTATGGCTGTTACGGCTCTTGCTGCATCCATGACATTGGGAACCGTACCGGCTGTTGCTATGAATGTATTTGCTGAGACAAAGGTCACTTCTCAGGCCCCCAGTTCTTCGGATACTGCTGCAGCAAGTCTTTATAGTGAAGTTGATGCAGCGGTTAAAACATTGGACAAGAACGCTGAGATTTCCACTGCTACAACTGGCGATAAGATTGCAGAAGCTTTAAAGAATGCGCTTGAGACAGCAGATCCTTCCAGCAGCTTCAGTGTTGATGTTACTGTAGACAGCACAGATACTGCCAAGTATGTT
Organism: Bilifractor sp. HCP3S3_D3; assembly: GCF_052063915.1. Classification (NCBI taxonomy): domain Bacteria; kingdom Bacillati; phylum Bacillota; class Clostridia; order Lachnospirales; family Lachnospiraceae; genus Bilifractor; species Bilifractor sp. HCP3S3_D3. The sequence continues at coordinate 20,106 of NZ_JBQHWP010000020.1, read as the reverse complement.
AATGCTACAACTGCTCCGACAGCTCCTGTAATTAACGCAACTGCAAAGGTGCAGAAATATGATAAGGCAACTATCGGAACGCAGCCGAATGCTACTGAGGCAATTGCTGCAATTGATAATATTACATTCACACTTGATTGCGGAAAACTGACTGACCTGGATTACGCTACAGTAGAAGCGGGATATTATGCAGATGAGATCAAGAGCGGATCCGTAGATAAACTGGCTTATACCTTTGCAAATGCTGCTTCTGTATCATCCACTCCGATCAAGACAAAACTGGATGCTCTGACAACTGCAGCAAAGGCCAATACTGTTCTTGCTCCTTATTTTGACAGTGTTTCCATTGGGACGATTACCACAGCAATTCAGACACAGCCGACAGACGACGTTGAAGGCACAGTAGCAGTGACAATTCCTGTCACACACACAACTGCAAAAACAACGACAACAGCTGCTACAGACGCTACGGTTACAATTTCCGGCACAGCATATATCTCCAGAACCTCTGCTGCAGCTTCTACAGTTGCTGAGGCTCAGAAGGTTATCGAATCTGCAGAGCTGACAAATGATCAGGTTGAAGATACCTATGCATATTCTAAGGATGCAAAGGCGATCACAAAGATCAACTCTGAACTGAAAAAAACCTTACAGACGAAGCTGGACGATGCCGGAATCACCGGCGTAACAATCTCAGATGTTACGATTGCAAAGGATTCCTCCAACAAGAGCGCAACACATGCTGCAAATGGATCGGTAAAGGTTTCTGTAACCTATCATGCTGACGCTGATAAGTCTACTGCTAATGATGTAACAAGTATCGAGACACTGACCATCGTACATGGTGACGCAGATATCCAGGCAGAAGCTCACAACGCTGTAGACACTGCCCTTAAAGCTCTGAAGAAGACAGACTTTCAGGCAAAGGATGCTACAACAGCTCCATCGAAGGATGATGTGAAGAAAGTCATCACAGATGCAGTCGATAAGGCACTGGCTGATAAGCTTGGTGGAACAGCAACGATTGCTTCTGAACTATACAGTGAGAAAGCGTATATTCTTTCTGCATTTGATTATACGCCAGCAACGACTGAAGCAACTGGTTCAGTATCCGCTACAGTATCTCTGCTGAAGGCTCATGAGGCTACTTCCAAGTCTGACACCACAAAATATGATACATTTGATACGATCAGTCTCTCTCCTGTGGCTACGGATAAACTCAGCACAAAGGTTGCTACAGGAATAAGCCTTGGCGCTGATATTGATACAAAAGGCGCTGCATCTATTACCCCAGAGTTTTCACCGGATGGAGCAAACTGCGGATATGTAAAGCTCAGCTGGAAGGGTGATACAAAACTTGACAAGGCTACCGTAAATATCATTTCTGCAGATGGAACTACTACTACTGCCAATATTACCCGCACTGCAGATGGAGCAAGCAGTGGTATCTTTACGATCACAGCCGGACAAAAGATTCAGATTGTAAATGGTTATGATGATGGAGCTGACACAGAAGACTGGAAGGACATCGAGGGAACTCTGACGGCTACTCTTTATGATGCTCGTGATAATAAGCTGGCAACAGATTCTGTAAATGTCAGTCTGAGTAAACTGTTCAAGGATGTTACCGACGCAACGAAATTCTATTTCGAGCCGGTTTACAAGCTGACCGCGAAAGAGGTTGTAAAAGGAACTACTGCTTCCACATATTCTCCTGAAAGAAATGTAACACGTGGAGATTTCATCACTCTTCTTTACCGCGCAGCAAAAGCCGATAAAAAAGTCACAGGAACTGTAAATGCTGAAGATGCTTCTGAGAAATTCGCCGATGTTTCTTCAAAAGATTATTATGCAGAAGCAATTGCCTGGGCTGTTGATAATAAGATTGCAAGCGGTACATCTGATTCCACATTCAGCCCGACTAAGACCATCACGCGTGCTGATGCTGTAACATTCCTTGCGAGATATGCTGGCGTTAATGTTACAACTGGTGATGATTATGCAATTTATCAGTTTGATGATGTTAAATCCGGTGCATACTATACACAGGCAGTCCTTTGGGCTTATAGTAAAGGCATCACAGCAGGAAAGACATCAAAGATTTTCGCCCCGAATGATAAAGTAACAAGAGGTCAGGCTGCAGCATTTATTGAGAGATATTTCAAATTCTAATAATTTGAAATTGGGATATTTTCCTTGTAGTTATGGCATAATCTAAAAGACGCGGACAAGTAATATTCATTGCTTGTCCGCGTTTCTGTCTGCACCAGACGGCGCATATAAAACGGATGCCAGATCATCCCTTATAGAATGATCTGGCACCCATCAACTAAGCTTCATACTATTAGTAATTAGCTAAATCTCTGATCCAGAAGATTACTTCTGAAGAAGATTATCCTCTCTATCGCCCTTTGTGTGCATTACTGCTCTGTAGATGAAGCTTACACCCTCTGCTCTTGTGCAGGTCTTGTCCGGTCTGAATGTTCCATCTGCATATCCTGCAACAACACCATTCTCAGCGCCCCATGCAACTGCTGATGCATAGTACTTGCTGCTCAGTACATCATTGAAGTCAGACTTTCCGCTCTCATCATCTGTCTTTCCGACAGCCTGAGAATATCTGTACAGGAAGCTGATCATCTCTGCTCTGGTAACAGCTTTCTTCGGGCTGAATGTGGTATCACTTGTACCAAATGTGATGCCCTTTGATGTTGCCCATGCAACTGCCTTAGCATAGTAATCGCTATCCTTTACATCTTTGAATTTGGTAGTTGTGCTAACTGCCGGTGAACCAGCATATCTGTACAGCCAGGTAATCATATCGCCTCTGCTTACAGTACTGGACGGGCTGAATGTGGTAGTCGTTGTACCTGCGGTAACTTTAGCATCCTTTGCCCAGTAAACAGGAGTGAAGTAATATGCAGTCGGATCCACTACATCAACGAATCCGTTATAATCTTCTGTCACGTAGATTGTGACGGAATCATTGATCTTCGGATTTGTTTCGCTTGTAGCAGTGATTACTGCCTTTCCACCCTTGACAGCAGTAACTGTACCGTTCTCATCGACCGTTGCAACAGAAGGATCGCTGGAGGTCCAGACAATATCATTTGCTGTAGCCGGCTTTGTATAAAGCATCGGTCTTATAGACTCAGCAATCTTCAGATCTGCTCCGTCTGTCGTAGACAGTTTTCCATCATATCCTCTTACAATATGGAGGGTACGTGCGTTTGCAAGCTCAATATCCGTTGCAGCGACGGTGTTAAGCTTCGGAATAGTAACAGTAAATGAAACATCTTTTGTTACATACTGCTCATCCGGTGTCATTGTACCGTCATAAGTAGCATACCAAGGATTATCTACCCGTACAGTTGCGTTAACTTTGATGCTTCCGGCTGCTTTTGTGGTGGGTTCTACATAATCACTGTAGGTAGCTTTATGAGCTCCATCCCAATCATACTCAACATTATCATCAGAAAGCGGTGAATGGTTATAAGCATCATTAACCAGTTTCTGGCCAGCCTTGTCATAAAGTGCGTATGCAAAATCATCTGCTGTAACACCGCCAAGAGTGTCATCCGCTTTGCTCTCTGTTGTCTTATCATCATACTCCGGAGCAGATGCATACTCAGAGAACGGAGTGCTACTCTGAATTCTCGAGATAAGATCTTTTGTCGTGTCGCCAGCATTAAAGAGTCTGGTCATTTCATCGGTCATTTCTGTGAGCTTCTCATCAGCGGTCTGCTTCAGAGTCAGATCAGCAGTGAATACCTGATCATCATTGTATCCGTCTTCCTTAAGCTGGAAGTCAACTGATACATGTCCGGTCACACCATGCTTTGCAGGCTTCTTGTTTGCTTCGCCGATCTTGATATCACCAGCAGAGATAGCGATGTGCTTCAGCTGTGCATAATCGTTGCTCTGCAGACCTGCCTGAGCAAGATAATCCACAAACTTATTTCCATTAAAGTTGTTTACATAGATGTCATCATCCGGTGAGCCAACGCCCTTGCCATTGATCAGCCAGAATCTGAGGTTATTGATGACGCCTGCAAGTTTCTCAGCATCAACATCATTTGCGAATGTAGTGCCAGGGTCCTCAAGATAATTCTTCACGGCAGCTGCAAATCTTGTAGTCAGATAATGAAGAGCACGATCTCTTGTAGCAGTATATTTATGGGTATCTTTCTTTCCATCTGCAGAAATCGTGATATCAGAAGTAAATGTCATGGTATTGTTCTTATCGTCATTAACCGGTGCAGAAGTATTCGCAGCGCTAACAACTTTAATCGAACCATTTTTATATTCTGCAATCTCATAATGATCAAGTGCAGCCTGAGCCATGGAAACCATTGTCACATCTTTGATTTCATCGCCAGGTTTGCCTTCAACGGTTTCATCCGTTGCAGCAAACGGCTTTACTTCATCAAAATATTTCTGAATGAAATGCTCTGCAAGTGCAATTTTCTCGTCCGCAGTATAAGCATTCTCATCCAACACGAAGTTATAGGTCGTAGTCTTCTGGGAATCCGGAGTAGCACTATTTTTTGGGTTGCTCAGGGTTACGGTTCCTGTGATGGTACCGTAGTTATGATAATCTGTGTGCTGACCATCATCATAATAGCCGGAAGGAGTTGCACTCGTAATGCTAGCCTGTACATTGTAGCCAGAGAATGCTGCTGCAACTGCTGTCTTAATAGCATCTGCAGTAGTCGCAGAAGTAACGCCTGTCATTCCATCAAGCGCAGACTGAACGGTAGCACCTACTCCGAGATGATCATTCGCACTTGCAACAGTAACTGTTGAAGCAGCCAGCGCTGGAGTTGCCATAGCCGGTACGGCACCAAATGTCATGGATGCGGCAAGAGCCGTAACAGCCATACGCTTTAAGAATTTGTTTCTTGCCATTTGTTATTCCTCCTAACCTAAGTTAAAATAATATAATGTAGCATGAAGTATGCTCTTTACATGAGAATGCTTTGTCTGTTCCGGCAATTCTGGGCGTTTGGGATGGGGAGAGGGGAAATCTGACACACTATTGACACGGCATTTCTGTGATTCTGTTGATATGGTGAGATTCGAAAGAAAAGATGAACGTAACGATAAAGGTAAAGAAAAATAAAAACAGGAAGATATGAATAGAGGAAAGAAAAAATAAGAACGCAAAAAGAAGGGCTCTGTGATCTGCACGCTTTATTTCATGTGTGCAGTCACGGAGCCTTTACAGGAGGTCGGCTTCGCCGTTCGCTTGTGTTTTGGGTTGCCGACAAAGGTTTCGCTGTTATTTGTGGTTTTGGTTTTGGGCGCCGACAGAATTTCTGCCTTTATGGATCCTTGCCTTGTTCCTGTACATCGCGGCGTCTGCGCGGCTGAGGAGCGGATCGATGCTGCCTACGGGTCCGTTGTGGACGTAGAATCCGATGGCGATGTCGATTCCGGAGGCGCTCATGACAGATTTGATTTCGGAAAGATATTCTCTGGCCTGCTCCTCGTTCATGTCTTCGCGGATCACGAGGAATTCATCACCTCCCATGCGAAAGGTGTGGTCGCGGTCAGAGTAGTTGATCAGAACCTCGGCGGCACTTTGAATCAGTATGTCTCCGGCGTGGTGGCCATTGGTGTCGTTTGTCTGTTTGAGATTGTTGATGTCAGCGGAGAACAGGGCGAGATAACCGGTTCCGTTATAAGCAGACATATATTCGTCAAGGCCTCTTCGGTTGAGCGCTCCGGAGAGAGTATCGCGCCTGCCCTGCTCCTCGATTTCCGTCATGTTGTTGCGGCTTCGGATCATAGAGGACAGAAAGCTCGTGAGGGTGGACAGAACCAGACTTGCGGTCCGGAAGGTCTTGTCGGAGGAGTTGATCACCATTGTGAAGCCGATCGGCTGCTCCGCGATGGACAGCTGGCCCGATACGATGTTCCGGATATGGGGGATCGGAAGGCGGAAGTCCGGATGTTCCCGTTGGAACGTTGAATAATCCGGAATCTTGGCGACCTGCTGGGTGCGGAAAATCGTATATAAAGCCTCCAGATCTCCGTCCGGAAGATTGGCAAGCCTGTCTTTCAGCGGGGTCAGGTTCCTTCTGTGCCACTCATAGGTGCAGGAGACTGTGCTGCCGTCCCGGTTTTCGAAGATCAGAAAACGGTTGGCACCGAGGTTTTCCGCGATTACGGCCATGGTTTTCTGAATTCCGACAGACGGATCCGGCTCTTCCAGTCCGACCATGATTGCGTCATTGGCATTGGATTCATAGAAGAGAAGGCTGTTCTGTTCTGCCAGCTGTTGTCTGCCGGCTCTGTCGGGGAGCTTTGTGAGTCCAAAACTTTTCAAAAAAGCGGGAAGCAGCCAGCTGCGGTTGAGATGGCGCTCCCATATATCTTCCCGTTCCACGAGCAGGATATCCTTTGAGGCAGATTTTGGCAGGACAAGTGCGCAGAAAACCGTCCAGTGCCAGGACCTGTCTTCGCGTCTGACGCGGAACAGGTCGGAAGCCTCTGATCGACCCGATTGTTCTGCGTGCAGATAGAGGAGGTCCGCACTGATAAAACTCAGGAACCGTTCGCTGTCTTCTGGGTGGATCAGTTTCGCGGCAGATGTCCGGAAAGTAGAGCGGATATCCTGAAAAATCTGACCTGTCTGCACCCGGGGATGCGTGCAGCTGATCACTTCGATCTGGTCGTTCTTCATGTCCAGATAGTACAGCGCGTCATAGAGGAGCGTGAGGTTACGAATGAGATTGTCCATCCGCTGGGCTTTGGTCATTTCATGCACGGGCTGTATATTTTTGAGTGACAATCTGGCGAGCCAGTTATCAGAGCTGCCGGCAATCCGTATCGCGCTGATCTGCATATATTGTCCATCATCGACATAGGTCATGGTGTCGGCGTGTTCCTTGAAGACCTTCTCCATGAAGGACAGATATTTGAATTTCATCGGATAGCTTGAGAGACTCAGGTTGTGATTGGCGTCCTTCAGGGTATGAGTGCCCACGGTGCCGAGTTCGTGAAGATAGGCCTGGTTTGCTGTCAGCAGGGTAAGATGTCCAGGGGTGCAGCGGACGATTGCGACCGGGCTGGTACAGGCGACATCGATCAGATCGGCGGCGTTGTACATCTGATGTTCGTCAGATGTTTCCGCAAACAGGTTCTTGCCGCGGCAGGAAGCGAGTGTTTCCTTGTAGGGAAGCGGGCGTCCGAAGTAAAATCCCTGAATTTTTCCGCAGCCGATCTCGCGAAGAAACTGCAGCTGTTCTTCGTTTTCGACGCCTTCTGCGAGGGTGTACATGCCGAGCGCTTTTGCCATGGTCACAATGCTGGTGATGATCTTGCGGCTCTTGTCGTCGAAGTTCCGGAAAAATTCCATGTCAATCTTGAGTTCGTCGAAGGAAAAATTGTGCAGAGTGTTCAAGGAGGAGTAATCGCTCCCGAAATCATCGAGCCATACCTCATATCCTGCGTCGTGAAATTTCTGAATGATGGTTTTCAAGGTCTGGCGCTTCCACACCATGACAGATTCGGTGATCTCGACATGGAAAAAGTCTCTGGAAAGATGGTATGCCGCAACGGTGCTCTCGAGAACCTCCAGAGGATCCATCAGATCGAAGTCAAGCTTGGAGAGGTTGACGGACACCGGAACGACGGGAAGCCCGCCTGCCAGGCGCTCGTGCATGAGCCGTCCGCTTTCCCGGATGATATGGGCGTCCAGACGGTCAATCAGGCGCGCTTCTTCCAGAATAGGGATAAAGATATCGGGGCCCAGAAGTCCCCTCTCCGGATCTTCCCAGCGCGCCAGAGCTTCAAAACCGCAGAGCTTCCCGGAGAGTGTGCGGACAACCGGCTGATAGTAGATACGAATATCACCGTTCTCCAGGGCATCATCGATGTGCTGGATGACAAAGAGCCGGTTCTCCAGCCGTTTTCCCATATCATTGGTGTAAATGGCGCAGGATTTCGTGACATCTGTCTTTATGGACAAGTTGGCGATTTTGGCCCGGTCAAAGGCATTCATCAGCCAGGTGCGGTCCGCATCCTCCGGCGTGTATACAATTCCACACTTCAGGAGAATGTTCCGGTTGTTGGTGTAGGAATCGATCTTTTCGCAGACAGATTCCAGCTGTTCGATAAGGCCGTCTTTGCTGAGCACCGCGGCAAAGGCATCTGCGGACAGATGACCGAGAAGCTGTCCGTGGAAGGTATCGATCAATGTGTCCGAGACCTTGCGCAGAAGCCGGTCTCCGGCGTGGATGCCGTAGCTGCGGTTGTATTCGCGAAAATTGGTGATATTGAAGTATACCGGACAGAATTCTGTCAGAATGTTGTCCTGCCTGTTCTTGTCCAAAAGATCCAGTGCCGCCTTGTAGAAATCATTTCTTCCGAGCAGACCGGTCAGGCCGTCGGATTTGAGGACGTGAGCCAGCTTGTCCGAGGAGAGGATTTGGAGCAGGTATACCGGAGTACCATCCAGGGTGAGGCGCTGAAGGAAGGCTTCCGCCATCTGGAAATGGCCTCCCATCGTTCGCAGGGTATAGAAAAAGGAAGAACTTTTCTGTACCTGTCCGAGAATGATCGCCAGGGGAGGCGTTTTGACTTCATCATCTGCTTTCATGCCGCGGAAGGTTCCTCCGGTCAGGCGGAGAAAGCTGTCCTCGTCGGGACACTGGTATAGACTCAGGATTCCGGTATTTACGAACAGGATCGTTTCCGCGTCATCCGCCGTAATCAGGCAGATTCCGAGATCGAGCTTGTCATAGAATGAATGGTATTCCTGTTTATTGAACATAATAAAATCCTCATACCTGTTGCCTTCGAAATCGCAGCCGGTCTCTTACACACTACCGGTTGCCTTCGAAGGCGCAGCCAGTCTCTTGCGTACGCTTCACGCCAGGCGGCCCGGCTGTGTTTTCGAAGAACTGTTTCGTTTTTTTGCACGGTATAAGCTGCGGATTGCTCCGTGCTTCGCGCGTGACGAGGCTGACTATGTTTTCAAATTGCTTATACACTGTTAATATATATTATCACTTTACCGCTTTTTCGTACTCTCATCAAGATTATTTCGCGGTGTTGCTGTTCCGGCAGGGCTTTTGCAGCCCTGCCGATTGTATCAGGAGACCTGAAAGATTCGCTGAAGCTCCTCCCGTTCGGTGTCGATGCCGATGTGGGTGTAGATGTCCATGGTGATGCGGATGGAGGAGTGGCCGAGAATGGTGGACAAGGTCTTCATCTGCATTCCCTTTCTGGTGCAGTTGGTGGCGAAGGTGTGGCGGAAGGAGTGGAAGGTGTAGCGCTTTCCGGGGTCGAGCCATCCGTCCCGGCGCATGTCGTCGATGATTTTCCGCATGCTTTTGTCGATGTCTGAGGCATAGATGGGTTTACCGGTTCCGGTCAGGAAACAGAGATCTTCGAATCCTTCGGGAACGGCGTATCCGGGGCGTGTCTTGCGCTGGGTTTGTGAAGTGTCGTATTGCTGCCGGAGGATGCGGGTGCATTCCGGAAGGAGCGGAATCACGCGTCTGCTGGTCTCGCTTTTGGGAGAATCCAGGTAGAAGCCTTTGCCGGAACTGTAGGAGAGTGTGTGGCGCACGCATATGGTTTCCTGTTCGAAGTCAATGTCTTTCCACTGGAGCCCGAGAATTTCTCCGATACGGAAACCGGTCAGAATCGAGAGGCGGTATATGTTCTGATAGCGGGAGGATTCGGAGCGGCGGATGAACTCGGCGAGCTCCGCCTCGGTGAAGGCGGATTTCCGGAGAAGAGCTGTCTTGCACGCGGGCATGTGAACCAGATTCATGGGATTGACGCGGATGATCTGATGCTTGCAGGCGGTTGCGAAGAGGTCGGCGAGCATAGAGCGCACGGAGTTGACGCTTGCTGCGGTGAGGCCTTTCTCGCTGACCCGGTTCAGGAGATCCTGAAGGAGTTCCGGCGTGATCTTCCGGATTCGCATGCGTCCGAGTTCTTTTTGAATATGGCAGGAATACATCTGCCGGTATTTGATCCGAGTGCTTTCTTTGATGGAGGCCTTGAAGGTTTCGAGCCAGATAGCAAACCATTGATCCATTGTTTGGCTTCCTTCTCTGCCATAGATTCCATTTTCCACCCGGTACCGTGCGTCGAGAAGCCCCTTCTCGGCATCTGCCAGACGTGCCGCGTAGCCGCAGTAGGTGTGCCGGTTATAGGAAAAACGCCACATGTAACGTCCGTCTTTGCGGTAGGTGATTCCCTTCGGTAATTTTTTCTGATTTGTCATGACTGTGTCCTGTCCTTTCTTTAGTTTTTTTCGATCAGAAGCTGTAATTCAGAGTAGGACTGTTGGAAATCCGGAGCAGAGCACTGTGTCTGCAGAAATGATGTGTTCTTTGTCTATCATACCGCATCCCGAGTCCGGACCGCATGGAGAGGATTTGATTTTCAGAAGACTGGATGATTTTGAGCTGTTTGAGATATCCTGAGAGATTTCGGGAGGGCTGCTGACAGTGAGTGACAGGCAGCAGAAGACAGAGGAAGACAACGGAAGACAGAGGAAGACAAAGGAAGACAGAGGAAGACAAAGGAAGACAGCGGAAGACAAAGGAAGACAGCAGGAATTCTCGTTCTTCAGACCGAGGCAGCGTTCAATGACGTAAGAAGTGGAAAAAGTGGAATTTTGAAAATGTTACAGGAAATTTTCAAGGGATTCAGGGACGCAGTCTGACACAGATTCTGACACAGATTTCAGCACGGATCAGGGGCAGATTCCGGCGTGGATCAGGGAAGATTCCGGCGCGGATCAGGGGCAAATTGACATTTACCGGGCGTAAGGTTAAGATATACAGACAGTTTGAGATGGCAATTTCGCGGCAGCGCTGCCATCGGATGATGAATTGAATCATGGAGATTTATGATGGATCGTAAGAAGAATGCGGCGCGAAATGTGGGAACCTCGATTGCAGGGCAGCTCTTGAATAATCTGCTTCGTTTCGTTTGCCGCACGGTTTTTGTCTATACGCTGGGCAAGGAGTTTCTGGGTATTTCCAGCCTGTACACCAATATTCTGTCGCTGCTGAGCATCTCAGAGCTGGGATTTTCCTCGGCGGTCACCTTCAGCCTTTACAAGCCGCTTGCGGAGGATAATCAGCCGCTGATCTGCGCTTATATGAATTTTTACAGGAAGGCATACCGGGTCATCGGCTCGATTATTTTCTTCGCGGGGCTCTGTCTGCTTCCGTTTCTCCCGAATCTCATGACCGGGGTGACGGATAAGGTCAATATTTATGAATATTATCTTCTGTACCTGATACAGACCGTGGTGTCCTATCTCTTCTTCGCCTACAAGTCGACCCTGCTGGATGCGGATCAGAAGAAATATATCTCCGATATCGTGACGTATGTCTGTCAGATTTTGATGAACGTGGTTCAGATCGTGATCCTTGTGGTGTGGCGCTCTTTTCTGGCGTATACGATCACAAGTATCTTCAGCAACATCATGATCAATGCCGTGATTTCGGTGATTGTGGACCGGAAGTATCCGTATCTGCGCCGGAAGGTGCCGGCACTGGATGAGAAGGAGAAGAAGAACCTTTTCTCGCGGATTTACGCGATGGCGCTGTACAAGGTGAGCAACGCGGTCGGATCCGCGACGGACAACCTGATCATTTCTTCTTTCATCAGCGTTGTAATGGTCGGTATTTACAACAATTACTATCTGGTGATCCAGACGATCCAGACCATTCTGTCGGAGGCTTTCAACGCGATCACGGCGAGCCTCGGGAATAAATATGTACTGGACAGCAAGGAGCACAATGAATATACTTTCCGCTGTCTGAATCTATTGAATAATATGCTGGTGGCTGTCTGCGCGGTCTGCTTCATGGTACTGTTTCAGCCTTTTATTATTCTGTGGCTCGGCAGAGATTATCTGCTTGATCAGCCGGTGCTGATCATTATTGTTCTGAATTTCGCCACAAATTACATGCAGCTGACGACAAATATCTATCGGCAGGCAAGCGGCGTTTTCGTCCAGGGCAAATACCGGGCGGTGGCGAATGCTATCCTGAATCTGGTGACTTCGATTATTCTGGTGAAGCAGATTGGTCTGGTCGGTGTATTTCTCGGCTCCATCATCAGCCGCGTGCTGACAATTACCTGGTATGATCCGTGGCTTCTCTATACGAAGGGGTTCCGGAAGTCTCCGGTTTCGTTTTACCTGAACTATATCGTCTGTCTGGGTATCATCGCGGGATGTTCCTTCGTTATGCTTCGCATTCCGCTCGGCGTATCCGCGGAATCATGGGCTGGCTTTATCCTTCGCGGAATTCTGAGCATCGTGATCACTCTCGTGGTGTACTGGGTGGTTTACGGAAGAACGGAAGAGTATCATTATCTTACTGACCTGGTGCGGAAGACGGTGAAGCAGAAACTGAAAAAGACGCAGAAATGACAAACGCGTGTGTGCTGTTGAGTGAGCAGAGATGACGGACGCGTGTGCGCTATCGCGACGCTCGCCGCACACGAATACTTCGCATTCGGCTGCGGCTCACTGTTCGCGTAAATAAGAGAGGACCCGGCGCTAAAACGCCGGGCCCTCAAGGTTAGGGGAGAATACCCAGGAAGGTACAAGCTGCCTTGTACCCGTTGGGTGCAATATTGATACAGAAATGATTCGGATCATTTCTGCATGTTGCCTTTATTATTAAGAAATGCCAACCGCACACTCTATGTGAGAAAATCTGTCAGGATATCGGCGATGCGTTTGCTGGCATGTCCGTCTCCGTAGGGATTGGACGCAGTGCTCATGGCCTTGTATTCGTCCGGATCGGAGAGAAGACGGCTGAATTCCCGGTAAATGGTGTCTTCGTGTGTGCCGGTAAGCTTCAGAGTTCCGGCTTCGATGCCCTCTGGGCGCTCTGTCGTGTCGCGCATGACCAGTACCGGCTTTCCGAGAGACGGAGCCTCCTCCTGTATGCCGCCGGAATCGGTGAGGATCAGGTAGGATGCATTCATGAAGTTGTGGAAATCAAGCACATCGAGCGGCTCAATCAGGTGTATTCTGTCACAGCCGCCAAGAATCTCATCGGCAGCGGCGCGGACGACCGGATTCATATGGATCGGATAGATAGCCTTTACGTCGGGGTGCTCATGGATAACCCGCAGAATGGCGCGGAACATGTGGCGCATCGGTTCACCCAGATTCTCCCGCCGGTGAGCGGTGATCAGAATCAGCCGGGAGCCCTTTGCCCAGTCGAGCTCCGGATGAGAATATCCGGAATGGACAGTGGTCTGAAGAGCATCGATGGCGGTGTTGCCGGTTACATATATTTTGGAGGCATCCTTCTGTTCGTTGAGAAGATGCTGTTTTGCAAGCTCAGTAGGGGCAAAAAGGAGATCTGCGGAGATGTCGATTGCCTGACGATTGTATTCCTCCGGATAAGGGGAGAACAGATCATAGGTGCGAAGGCCGGCCTCTACATGGCCTGTCGGAATCCGCAGATAGAAGCAGGCTAGAGATGCGGCGAAAGCGGTGCTGGTATCTCCGTGAACCAGTACGATATCAGGCTTTTCTGTTTCGAGAACCGAACGAAAACGGTCAAGGATCGAGATTGTTATGTCGAATAAGGTCTGGCCCTGCTTCATGATGGAGAGGTCGTAATCAGGTGTTACATGAAAAATGGATAAAACCTGATCGAGCATTTCCCGATGCTGACCGGTGACGCAGACGATGGTTTGAAAATCACTGCGTGTCTTCAGCTCCTTGACGACCGGGCACATCTTGATCGCCTCCGGACGTGTACCGAAAACCAGCATGACTTTTTTCATATATAAAATCCTTTCGCTTGCTTTGGGCGGAAATCCATTACCTTCAGGTGGCTTACTGTATTTATAATATCCTTTCGCTTGCTTTAGGTGGAAATCCACTACCCTCAGATGACTTACTGGATTGACACTGTTTACGACAGGACAGTTAACTATATTATAGATCATTCCGAAAAATTTGTCACGAATAAATCCGGACGCGGAAGCCCGTATATTTCCCGTATACACATAGTTTGTAACAAAATTGTAAAAAATACGCATTACTCCGTTGCATTTTTTTGAGGCCTGTGATAATATTGTAAAAGATTACAGAATGTGTAACAAGAAGATTACAAAAATGCGCCTGAAGTTTTAAGCGCAGGGAGGTTATATTTTTGAAGGTCAGATTTAAGCGTTTACTTACAATTGGAGTTGCAGTCGCCATGCTTGGCGCACAGCCGTTGCCTGTAAGTGCGGATGATTTCGACACTCAGATTCAGAATGCGGATAACGCGATCAGTGATCTGCAGAATCAGCAGGCAGAGACGAATCAGAATCTTGCGGACATACAGAGCTCCATCTCCGATATGGAGGCTGACAAACAGCAGATCCTGAGCGAGATCGATGGATATGATCAGGAGATCGTCATCACGATGGCTTCCATCTCTTCCATGGATGATCAGATCGAGCAGAAGACCAAAGAGCTGGAACAGACGACAGCGGATCTGGAGAAGGCTGAGGAAGATCAGGATACACAGTATCAGGCCATGAAGAAGAGAATCCAGTACCTCTATGAGGAGGGCGGAGACAGTGGATGGGCGAGCGTCATGATCGGCAGTCTCAGCCTTTCGGAGGGTCTTGATAATGTAGACAATACAAAGTCCCTCTATAAGTACGACAGAGAGGAGCTGGAGGCATATACTGAGACCGTATCCAAGGTGAAGACCCTGAAGGCTCAGGAGACTGCTCAGAAATCTTCTCTGGAAGCTTCCAAGCAGGAGCTTGAGGGAGCAAAGGAAAATCTGGAAACGCTGAAGGCAGACGCAGAGGCGAGAGGAGAGGATGTCGATTCCCTGCTTTCGGATGCTCAGAGTAAGGCAGATGAGTATTACGCTCTGATTCAGGAGCAGAACGCGCAGATTTCCGAGCTGCAGTCCCAGAAGGAAGCTGCACAGAACGCGAAGGCTGAACAGGAAGCACAGCAGAAGGCAGCGGAAGAGGCTGCGGCGAAGCAGGCGGCGGCACAGCAGGCCGCAGCACAGCAGGCAGCTTCCCAGACAGCGAACACCTCCGCGGCGTCCAGCGGATCATCCGCGAATACCTCTGCGGGAGCTGACAGCTCTTCTACAGATACAGGCGCTGCAGATACCGGTACTGCAGACACAAGTACCACGACTACCACAGACACGAGTGCTGCGGACAGCAATACTTCCTATGACAGCAGTTCTTCTGCTTCATCTTCTGCTTCATCCGGTGCCTCCTCTTCGGCTTCGACAGTGAGCGGAGTAAGTGGTCAGGATGTTGTGAACTATGCGCTTCAGTTTGTGGGCAATCCTTATGTATGGGGCGGAACTTCACTGACAAACGGATGTGACTGCTCCGGATTTGTTCAGCAGGTATACGCACACTTCGGTATTTCGCTGAGCCGTACGACCTATACACAGGCGAATGAGGGCATTGCCGTATCTTACAGTGAGATGCAGCCCGGTGATGTTATCAACTACGGAAGCCATACCTCAATCTATATCGGAAACAACATGATCGTTCATGCGGCGGATGAGTCTCTCGGAATCATCACTCAGAGCAATCCGGCATTTGAGCCGATCGTTACCATTCGCAGAATGATCTATTAATCTCATTCATCACGCATCGTACTCTCTGGAGCATGAAGATCCATAGAGATGTCTATTTCGAGTGGAGTATTTATTAACAGCCAGACAGGCATTTGGTCCTGTCTGGCTGTTTTGCGGTGCCGATGGTAATGCGGCGCCGATCTGCTGCCCATACACATTGGCTATTTCTCTGCTGTCAGCTGTCCATCAGTTGTAATTCACCGACAATCCTTTATAATAAATAAGAAAAATACACGATTAGTCAAACCAATATGCCCCGCAAGCGGGGTGCGGCAAACTGCATAAAGCCAGCTGCTCTGTTGCTTCGCGACGCCCGCGGATGCCACAGGTGACCGGCTTCGTTAGTGTGTCGCGGCTTCCGCCTGTAGCAAAAGAAAGGATTTTATTTATGAAGAAGACAAACTTATTATGGAGACGATGGGTCCCGGTATTTCTGTCGGCGGTGATGCTGCTGTCCGGATGCGGTTCGGCTTCCGGGGACACTGTATCGGGAGTATCGGGAAGTGCAGCGGACAGCGTTGTTTCCGGGTCGGTGGTAAACTCACAAAGCAGTGATGCCGCTTCTGCAAAAGCGGCGGAGGCAGCAACCACACTGCAGACGGTAAGCGACCCGGACAACGCTCCGGACATAGACGGACTGACGTATACCGGCACCATGGAGCTTCAGTATGCGACCTGTTTTAACGTATATTATTATGAGGGCGGCTATAAGCTGATTTCCGTTCCAAAGAGCGGAGATTATCTTCTGGTGCCTGACGGAAAGGAAGCGCCGAAGGGACTGTCTGATGACATTACCGTAATCGGACAGCCGCAGAATATATATCTGGCGGCAACTTCTGCCATGTCTCTGTTCTGCGCGCTGGACAGTCTGGATGTTATTACTCTGTGCGGGATCAAGGCGGATGACTGGACGATTGACGAGGCCCGAAAGGCTATGGAAGACGGATCCATTATTTTTGCGGGAAAATACAATGAGCCGGATTATGAAACTATGGTAGAGAAAAACTGCGATCTTGCCATTGAATCGACGATGATTCTGCATAACCCGGAAGTGCAGGAGATGATTGAGAACATCGGTATTCCGGTGTTTATCGACCGATCGAGTTATGAACCCGAAGCGCTTGGCCGTACAGAATGGATCAAGCTTTACGGGGCAATGGTAAATAAAGAGGATGAAGCGTTTGCTCATTTTGCGGAGCAGACGAAGGTTATTTCGGATCTGGAGGGAGAGAAGAACACAGGAAAAACGGTGGCCTTCTTCTCGGTGGGAACAGATGGCACAGTGACTGTTCGTTCCGGCAATGATTATATCGCCAACATGATAAAGGAGGGCGGCGGTGACTATATTTTTGCGGATCTCGACAGCGGAGAGGACTCCAGTGTATCGGTCAGCCTTTCCATGGAAGAATTTTACAATAAAGCCAACCAGGCGGATTATCTGATTTACAACGGAGCCATCGAAAACGGGCTTGGATCGGTACAGGATCTGATCGACAAGAGCAATACCTTTGCCGATTTCAAGGCTGTCAGGGATGGAAATGTATGGCAGGTGGGAAAATCCATGTACCAGGCAACGGATACCGTCGGGCAGTTTATCACCGATGTCCATTTGATGCTGACGGGAGGCGACGAGTCGAAGATGACCTTCCTCTCCAAAGTAGCCTCACAGTGATCGTGAATGATCAGACCTTGCACTGTCCGGCGGTCATGAATGATCAGGCGTTATACTATCATCAGGGGATCCGGAATGATCTGCCCTGTAGGGCTCATATATTCTGAATCAGCCGAACCTGGACCGGGCAAACTGCCTAGAGCGGATCGGTGCGTTGCGGTCCGGGACAGTAAACGCACATATGGCAAGCATCACACTTTCATCACAATCTCATCAAAAATGAGACACAGAATTCACAAAATTAGATCACAGAGTTTCGATACTATATAAATCGTAAGGAAGATATACAGAACAAAAAATTCAACGCTGCAGGGCTTGATACGAAGCGGCTGAATATCGAATCCTATGAATATCGAAACGAAGAGATCGGGCAGGAATTCAAAAGCTCTGCGGACCAGGCGGCGGAGAATGGTGAAAGGGTGAATATTATGAGTGAATTCAATAACGGTTATTATGACAATAACAACAATAGCAATGGACAGAATGATTTTCAGCAGAATGGGAACGAGAATAAGAAGCTGAACCGGAGGGAACGCCGCAGGCTGGCAAGGGCGGCAAAGAAGAACGGGAGCGGACACAGATGGGGAACAGTAATCGCCAGCGCGCTTGTCTTTGGACTGATCGCCGGAACCGTGACCTATGGTGTAAATGCCGGAGCCTCGGCATTGAATACAACTTCTTCTTCAACCTCGGCATCGGCTGCGACACAGACCGCTACACTAACAAAGGCTTCGGATTCCGGCGAGAGCAGCACATCGTCATCCTCCTCTTCAAGTGGAGATCTGACTGTCTCGGAGGTGGCGGCAAAGGCGATGCCTTCCATGGTTACGATTTCAACCATGTCGGTAGAACAGATGCAGAGCTTCTTCGGCGGATCCCAGCAGTATGAGGTGGAAGGCGCAGGAACAGGTGTCATCGTCGGAATTACGGATGATGAGGTTCTGATTGCCACCAATAATCACGTTATCGACGGCGCGACGACGATTTCTGTAGGATTCTCCGATGATTCTGTTGTGGAAGGCCAGATCAAGGGCACGGATTCGGACAATGATCTCGCACTGGTAGCAGTCAAAAAGAGTGATCTGAGTGATGATACTCTCGGACAGATCAAGGCGATTACCATCGGCGATTCCGATGATGTACAGCTTGGCGATCAGGTTGTTGCCATCGGTAACGCTCTCGGATATGGACAGTCTGTAACCTCCGGATATGTGAGCGCCTTGAACCGTGATCTCAGCTTCTCGGACGGAAGCACGACGACGCAGTCAACCGGTCTGATTCAGACCGATGCCGCGATCAACGCGGGCAACTCCGGCGGTGCTCTTCTGAATATGAAGGGTGAGCTGATCGGTATCAATGAGGCGAAGAGCTCTTCCTCGAGCGGGGAAGCTTCCGTCGACAACATGGGATACGCAATCCCGACGGCAAAGGCGGAGTCGATTCTTGAAAAGCTCATGAATGAAACCACAAAGACGACCTACAGTGATGATAAGAGAGGATATCTCGGGGTTTCCACGGCGGATGTAACCGAACAGTACGCTGAGGTATACAGCATGCCGGAGGGCATCTGTCTGACGAGTGTCCCGGACGGAAGCCCGGCGGCAAAGGCAGGACTGCAGAAGGGGGACGTCATCACGGCGGTTGACGGAACATCCGTCTCCACAACAGACGATCTGACAACACAGCTGAGATATCATAAGTCTGGTGACACCGTGACCATCACCTATCAGAGATCGGACAACGGAAAGTATACCAAGGGTTCTGCCAAGGTTACTCTGGGAAGCAAGAGTGATGTGGAAGCTCTTACCGGAGATTCCGGATCGGGAAGCACGGGTAACTCCGGCAGCAGCTCCGATTCCGACAGCTCCGATAATTCCGGAAACGGCGGGTACAGCTATGGATTCGGATTCCCGTTCGGGGGCTGAATCATTTGATGCGGCATGTTTGATGCGGCATGAGGCCAAATAGAAAAAAGTTCCAGAAGCCTGCAGGGGCCTCTGGAACTTTTTTTACGCGAAAATGCTAACCGATGATTTTCAGACAAAGCCAATAATGCTAACCGATGGTTTTCAAACAGAGTCAATAATGCTAAAATGGGGGCACGGAGTGCGGAAGCTGCTCCGTGCTCATGCAGTAAACCGTCATGCCCCGCAGGCGGGGCACTACAATGTGCATAAGCGATGGATTGCTGCGTGCTTCGCACTCACGCAATCCAACAGGTGACCGACTTCGTCGGTCTGTCGCGGCGTTCGCCCCACCGCTTCACACTTTGTGTGAGCGGATGTGGCTCACTGCCCGCGCATATTCGGATTTCGCGCGTTCGCGCTTCATCCTCATACCTGTTGCCTTCGAAATCGCATCCAGTCTCTTACACACGCTTCGCGCGTGACGATCCTGTCTGCGTTTTCGAAGAGCTCATGCAGTAAAAATGCAATGGCGCATAGGATGAACGGGAGGCAGACGATGCCTTTCGGACACTATGGGTTAGTTTTTTACAAATAATTTAGCGAGAAAGCCCACGGTTTCAACCGTGGGATGATAGCGGCATAGCGCAAATTGTTTTGATTGAATATGTGTACAAAATATTGTATTATATACACATGAAGAATGAATATAAACAAACCAAAACAACCGTATCCTTGATTCACTATCACTTGGTGTTCTGTCCAAGATACCGTCGAAAGATCTTTAATATTCCAGGCCTAGAAGAACGTTTCAAGGCATTAACTTCTGCGGAATGTCAAAAACATCATATCGATATTCTTGCAATGGAATGTCACATTGACCACGTTCATATGTTTGTTAGCGTATATC